>CAZECQ010000061.1:0-13500 GCA_964510545.1 uncultured Pirellulales bacterium
CTACGCCGGCGTCGGCTCCGCGGTCGTTCTTGACGGAGCGGTTGAGGTTCAGACCACCGGCGGTGATCTTTGCATTGTTGCAGGCAATGATGATATACAGCTTGGCGGTGCTTTGGAAAGTAGTTCTGGCGGCGTATCAGTTATTTCGGATAATGGCAAGATATATACAGGTGCAGGTGGTGACACGCTTAATGTAGCTATAACCGGCTATTCCAATGGTACCAGCGGGGTTGACCTGCCTGGCGGTAGTGGGAAGGCGGCGATTGTGATTATAAGCAATGGTACCTTGAAGTTAGGCCCGGCTGCTAAGTTGACAGCTAAAGGGACGTACGATACCACCGGAAGCACTAATGACCGTCCGCGTGTTGATTTTCTAAATGGTGTAGAAGGTGACAAGAATCCGGGTTGGCCTATTGATGTTGCCATTTATCTGGCAAGTAACGCAGGAAATGTGAGTGTTAGTTCACCGGTTAGTCCCGTTCCAACCGGTGGAGTGATTGTTATTGATGCATATCAGGCGGTTGAGTCGTTTGGGTCTAATTTTATAAACTCTCTGGCTGGAATTGGCTGGTTGGAGGTATGCTCCCGCATAACACCGGATTTGGATTATGGTATGACGAATGATACTCTGCCCTATGCCGATGACCCAAGTCTCTTTCCGGGTTCTGGTAAATACGTACTACGTGGGGAGTATCCCGATGTTGGAACCGGGGCCTGGGTTCTTGAGGAAGAGGAAGAAGAGGAAGACCCATCCCTCTCACTGCGAGATATAGTTAAGGCGTCATCCATCGAGACGCCGGTATCTCCCGACCTTGGAGACATAGGTCAAATTCAGGGTGCGGGTTTTGACAATATGCAGTGGCTGGCCAATGAACTTGGGCTTTGTGAAGGCGACCCGCAGAGAGGAGGGGATGAGAGCCGCTGTCAGGAGCTTGCCCAGGCGTACTTGGCAGGTGCTTTCCTGCAATCAACCGACCTGCGTCCACACCAGGCAGCTACCCAACTTAGAAATCTTGTTGAAATTCTTCATGATAGCGGTGGGACTCGGATTGCAGCTCTGGGTCGTGTGGTTAATGAGTTTAGCCAGCCCGGTATGCCGCCATCACCGGAGCAGTTTGCCTCGATTAGTCAGGCATTCGCACAACACACCAATGATGGGACACATTACGCTGCGGCCGGACAATGGCTCGATGCTCTCACCGAATATGTTACTATCCTGAATACCGATATAGGATGGTCGGCAGATGAATCCATTGCGTTCGTTATGGGTAAGTACGGCACTGCTATCACCGATGCCGGTGATGTTAGTGTTACGGCATTTATTCAGATGCACCTGGAAGGTATCAGCAGCGAGTAGGGGTACTTTTCGAAGAGAAGCTCTTAGTCCTTATCAAGAGGCTTAATTTTATCGAACGGTTTGAGGATAGTCTTTTCATCCGGTGCAGAAGGTGCCGGTTCAGGTTTTTTCAGTTCGGGGACTTCGTCATTTGTTTTATTTACGATATCGAGAAAGTTCTCAATTGCCTGTCCCGCTTCGGAAGTCATTATTTTGTACCGATGATACCGTTCGTAGCCAAAGTAACCTGCAATGGCCACCAGAACAATCAAAAATGGGACAGCGGCGACAGCGGCCCTTTTGTTTCTGTTTAGTGATTTTTTTGTATCTACCAGCATAGCTTCGTATGTGTCATAGCGGTGTTCAATGTCTTGGGCGAGTGCTCTATCAAGAATTTTTCGCCACCTTCCCGCAAGCTTTCTGATATTTGCTGCGGCGACCTTGTCGCTTGGCAGGTATTTTCGGCCGAACAACAGTTGATAAATGGTATTTCCCAAAATGTAAATATTTCTTTGAATTACTCTCGATTGCTTTTGGGTGTCTTTGGCCCCGGTATCTTCGTCAATGATGGTTGGGCGGTCAATATCGTAAGGCGCTGTGGGGGCAGGAGTTATTTCTTTTTGTGCCGGGGTCTCGTCGATTTGTTGTGTAATCTTGAGTGTGGGGGCGAGGATACTGTCTTTTTGGGCGTCATCCTGAGTTTTAACTTCTGCATCTGTTTCACTAAGTTTGTCGTCTTCGGCGGAGGAGATTATTTTAGGCACTTCAAGCTGCGATTCGGCACTTTCAATAACAGTGAAACTTATATTGCCGGTTCGCGATTCGGGCAGTTTTACCTGGCGCGGATGCACACGCTCAATCACGCAGCCATTTGCAGCTAAATTTATAATTGCCTCCAGAAGCTGCGAAAGTATAACAAACATCCTCCTGGGTTTTATTGTAAGACCATTACTAATAAAATCTTCAAGGTCATGTTTTGAATACTTTGTCACAATATACGGTTCGTTTGGATTTTGTGAAACCTCCAGTGCTTTCGTAGCGAAAGGGACATTCAATAACGATACGTTGCGCATCTGGAGTCCGTTTTGATACAGGCGTTTTCTCACCGCGGCGGCAAACTCCAGTGGTAAGGTATCGTCAGGCAGGTAAACATTCACTGTGCCGTGAATGGGGTGATTTGCTCGATAGACGATTACTTCATCTATGCTTCTGACTGCATCTTCAACCACATATTCGCTTGGTAGTGCCATCTCACAGGTCTCTTTTTCAACCTCTGATTCTTCGTTAAGTAAGCCATACCTGATATAAACTTGTTGTCCTTATCATCTATTTTAGCTACTTCGGGAGGTAAATCTCAAGAAAAAAATGCCAGTTAAGCAGATAAGCTATTTGTTGGCTTATCAGCATAATAAATGTATAATAATCTATTGTGTCGCCGGTTGATAATTGGACAGGGTTGATTTTTTGTGTTTGGAGTTGGTATGTCGAGTGCTCCGGTTTTTATGCCTGAAGGTTATGAGATACTGAAAACCGTAGATACCTCTGGTTCGGTAAGAGAGTTTGTTGTGCGGCACAAAGCCGAGGATGCCCTTGTGAGGCTGAGGATATTCGATTTCAGTCAGGCTTCCGGGGCTACCACTCGAAGGCACCTCAGAGAGCACCTGCGATGTGATATTACCTTTATGGAGGAATTTGAACTTCCCGGTGTTATGCGCATCTATGATTACAGTGACACAAAGAACATGTTCTGGATTGCGACTCAGCCTGCTAAGGTTGACAAACTCTCAAAACGCTTTGACTTTCTTGCGTCGCAGTCTTTTCAGTTTCGGCAGGGGTTGGTTAGTCAGTTCCTAGGCGCTTTGAAGCGAATACACAGCAACGGTGTAGTGCACCGTAATCTTTCCAGCGATTCTGTTTTTTTGAGTTCGGAACTACAACTTTTGATTGGGGATTTTGGTTTTGCAGCATATCTGACG
The DNA here is from genome assembly GCA_964510545.1 of uncultured Pirellulales bacterium. GTDB lineage: Bacteria > Planctomycetota > Phycisphaerae > Sedimentisphaerales > Anaerobacaceae > CAYXPG01. Next base: position 3,313 of record CAZECQ010000061.1, read on the forward strand.
GGGCAGCTCACTACCAGCCAGGACATTACCTCGGTTGCGACTATGAGCTACCAGCCTCCTGAGGTAAGAAATGCCGAGACGTTTACCTGTGATGTGAGTTGTGACATTTTTTCTGCCGGTCTTCTGTCATTTGAGATTCTTTCTGCAACCGAGCTGCCGAAAGACAGTCCCGGCCAAATCCACGAAGTGCTTCGCAGCCGTTTGAATGAGCAGAGATATAAAGAAATTATTAGTACCTCTACAGCAGAGGTAATCCTAAAAGCCGCAGGTCCCTCACCTGAAAAACGTTGGGTAAGCACGGAAGATTTTGCCAATGCGCTCAAGAGGTCTCTTCGGGGTGAATCATCCGAGACCTCAATGCCAGTTGAGCCAACCTCAACGATTTCGGTTACAGAATCAGTAGAGCCATTAGCGACAATGCCAGTTCAGCCGGGAGCCGATGCGGCTCAAATGCCTTCACAGCCAACAATAAAACCAACTGAAACGGTTGATGGTATTACACCGCTGGACCCATCACACGAAATATGGAACAACCATTACGAAATAATAGAAAAAATCGGTGAGGGTGGGCAGGCTATCGTTTATAAGGCCTATGACCACCTTACTAACGAAGAAATTGCAATCAAAACGATGTGGTCTCGCCATCGGGAAGACAGGGCCGCCATAAACCGACTTAAGCAGGGGGCGATGATAGCAAGAAGTCTCACACACCGCTATATCATAAAGACCTACAGCGTAGAACAGCGAATCGACGCGGAAGGCGCCGGCAGGTATGTTTTTATAGTTATGGAGCTGATTAAGAGCCGGATGGAACTTAGTGATGTTATCGAAGAGCGCCGGGCCGCGGGCAAGAAAATTCGGCTTGATGAGGCCCTGCATATAATTCGGCAGTTGCTTGATGCTCTTGCGTACGCTCACGAACACACAATTCACAGAGATATTAAACCCGGCAATATTATGCTTGTTCCACGGTCTGAGCAGGCCGAAATTGACAGATCCGACCTTACGAAGTTTGATATCAGGTTGATAGATTTTGGGATTGCAAAGGTACTGAGCCAAAAACATATTGATGTTACAGGCCAGGGATTCAGGTCGGCACATTATGGGGCGCCTGAGCTGGCCGACGCCAAGACAGGGGTCGATGCCAGAGCGGATGTTTTCAGTGCCGGTGTAATTTTGTATCAAATGCTTACTAAGAGCATTCCTCGCAAGGGTTCTTTGCCGGCCAATAAGGTTAACAAGGATGTTCCTTCTGCTCTGGCAAGGGTCATCGATAGGTCTATAAACGCCGACAGGGAGAAACGTTTTAAAACGGCTTCGGAATTTGCGAAGGAAATTGACAGGGCGGTCAGCAAATTCAACTGGGTCTTCAAAGCTGCGAAGATAGCAGCGGTTCTGCTGGTTAGTGTTGGTATTGCTGCTGCAGTAAAACATTTTTTGCCTGAACCGGACCGTTTACCCATCCAGCAAAGTATAGAGGTTCTTCAAAACAGGAACCGTGAGAAAAGAATTGCGACGTTAGCTAATGAAACAATTGTAAAATATTCTGATATTGAAGATTATGATAGCTACGACAACTTAAGGGAGAAAGCTCTTGGGGGACTTAAGATGGTACAGATGGCCGGTACTGATAGATTCAAACAAAATTTTGCTCCCTGGAAAGAGCAGGAAGAAGTTTGGGTCGGGATTGAGCCTGCCGTTGAGAAGATTGAACGTATAGCGGAGGACCAGCAGGAATATACCGCTCGGAAAGATATAGCTATCGTAGAGCATCTGATGAATCTTGAACCCAGTTCTGAAATAGTCTCAAAAGTCAAAGACAAAACTCAAAAAGCCGAAGAGCTGCTTACAGTGAAGCCTTTTTCTCAAAACACCCTGGCTTTCTGTGAAGATGCATATGATTTGGGAGCCAAAGTCTATAGCAACATCGATGAACTGGCCGATGGTTCGGATACACTTGATACCGCTCAGGAGATAAATAATAAGCTCAAAGGTGTTGAAAAGCTGCGAAATAATTCTCTGCCAAAGCGTGATTTTCTCGAAGCGATAGAGCATCTAAAAGACTCAGATTTCCAGCGGCGCAGCAGCGAGTGCTTTGAAAAAGCCGACGGATATTACCAAAGCTTCGAACTAGGCACTGCCGAAAAATATTTTAGCCTCCTCAACCAGATATGTGGCACAATGACGTATGTTCACAAGCAGGTTGATTTCAGCCGTTCAGACATTGGTCTGATTGGCTGTAGGCTTATGGAACTGTGTTATGAAGACATCGAGACATTTGAAAATTATCCTGACTGGAAAGGGAAGCTTGAACAGGTTTACAGGAAAAAGGATGTTCTTGCCAAATATACATTGATTCAGACGCTGCTGTCCAAAAGCCCCCAAGATGTTCCGTCGACTGTTTATAGTCTTACTTCTTCTGCACTCAGAGAGTTTGAACAGGGCAATCTGGATTCAGCTGATTCGCAGCTTATTGATGCTACCGGAGGGTACAAAAAATTTATGCGCCGAAAGGTTGATGAGTTAATACGTGATTGTGATTCTCTGTTGACTTTTTCATCTGTTTCCACCGAAAGCATAGAAGATAGTAAGGACTCCCTTAGAAAGCTCCTTAGTACTTTCGATGAGCCGGGTTGGCCACGGTCATATTTTGCAGATGAGTACAACCGCCATGCGAAAGTAATAACAGATGAAAAGAACGCAGTGCGAGGACAGTTGATTCAAAAGGGGCGGCAGCTTAAGAAAAGTATTGTCGATTCCAGCAGGAAGGCACGGCAGCAAAGCTTTTTCTGGAACTCCCGGCTAATCGACAAGTACATAACCATTGCCCAACAATATGACAGTGATGATATTGACGCCAGCATCGAGGATTGGCGATATGTTGAAAATCTGGATAGTCTTTCGGTAATCATAAACCAGATGTCAGACATAGATTTTCGTTTGGGAAAGATGTTGACTCGTAAAGAGCAACTGGACGAGTTGGCAAAGGGTATCGATAAAGGAATTAATTTTTGTGAAAAATTTAAGGGTGTATCTTCCGAGGAGAGAGAAAAGTACAAAAAATACGGTTTAGAATTAAAGCAACTTAGAGATAAGCTTTCGAAGCAGCAAAATAATACATATCTTATAGACCAGGCCGATGAGATATTTGCCTCTGGATATACGGCTGTAGAGTCGGCATTTTTCGAGATTCGTGCCAAGCTTCCATACCATCGCAGGCGAGTTATTGAAATGATAAAGAAATCGCATGTTCTGGAAGAAAATGCCGGTCATCTCGGCAGATTGCAGAGACGCTGGGCAGAGGTACTTGGCCGGTTAGAAGTGTCCGGGACAAAACCGGATTTCAGCCAAATGCGTTTATATCTTGAGAGTGTGAAGGAGGTTGTTGACGAGTGGTCTTCGGACCGTTTCAACCAGCAGATGCAACTTAGATGTAAGAAACTTGCCGAGGCATTTGCGGAACAAAGCCAGGCGGTAGCCTTCATTATATCAGGTGTTCTTGGAGAAAAATCCAGACTTATCGAGGGCATAGAGGCGTTCGAGAAAAAAATAAGTGAAATATTAAATGATGAAGATATTCGCACTCTCGATGATATTGCCGCAGCCGACAGACAAGCTGCTCTTGTCGAATTCAGGCAGCTCCCGACTCTTTTGGAAAACAACAAGCAGAGGTTTTCCGATGTTGTTTTAAATGAGACAATTGCCTTGGAAAAGATTATGCCTGATGATATTTACGGGGATTTCGAGGTTGATACCTGGCTGGTAAAGTTTAATGCAAAAAAAGATGAGCTTGATGCTCATCTCTCACAACTCCAGAATATCGAAAATACAGTTTCGATATTTCAGGAGACTCGTCAAATGTTGGCGGGACAATCGTCAATGGAGAGAGATTATTATCTTGGCTTAAGAGATTACGCAGTCGGTCTGATTAACTATTCGGATGTGAGCGACAAAATTAGGGATATAGAAGCCGACAGAGTCGCTATTGAGATGTGCAAATTCCTTGAGCAGATGGGAAACACCACTGTACCAAAATTAGATGACCTAAAAACTTCTGTTGCCACGGTTAGTAGGGGGTTGGCAGAGCTGAAAGCCACCGAAATCAGTATCCTTTCCCAGGCTAAAGACTTCAACAGAAGACGCGAACAACTGCTCGGCCGTATTGATGTTTTTCGGCAGGACGTGGTAAAACTTGACAGAGCAAATCTCGAAAATAGTTGCAAACAAAGTGTTGCTGGTGCCGTGGAGGAAATCACCGGGCTAATAGGTACTACCAATCAGGCCGAAAGGCTCAGCAGGTTGACCAACGTATTATGGGCGTTTTTCCCCGACCATAAGGACTGGAGTCAGTGGGGCCGATTCCTGGAAATTTATCATATTGTTGTTACAGATGAACAGATACATTTGAGCTCATCTGCACTTTTAAGGATTGCAGACGAAAAAGGGGATTATCTTGGCTTGGCTGAAATCGCAGCAAATCCCACGCAGATTTTTATCACCGATACCGGTGATTCTGTTAATTTCGGATGGCCTTATTATATCAGCCACCAGAGTGACCCGACCATTATATTTGCGTTTATAGCCGGCACTCAATCGGATGGTATCGAGCCGTTTTATATGGCTGTTCGTGAAATAACCAATGCTCAATACAAACTGTTTATGGAAAAGACCGGGGCAAAATCAACAACTAATCTGGCGGGATGGTCATACTTCGGCGATAAAAACAATAAGCTTCTGATTGGCCAGGCACAGGGTCAATTTCCGCCCAGCAGAATAACCTGGGATAAATCCTCAGGTATTTTTGCTCTTAGTGACGAGTTCCAAAATGCCCCTGTTACCTGGGTAACATTCGATGGCGGGCGGGCTTTTGCCCAATGGCTTGGCGCAGAGTTACCAACAATTTCACAGCATTCCTATGCAACTCGCGCAGGGGCCGAGACGCTGTACCCGTGGGGTGACGATTTGTCAAATGCCGCATCTTACGCGCATCTCAGGTCTGTCGCCTGGCAGAACGCTGCAAGGCAATATAACCGTACAAGGGATAATCCTGTTGAGATTGCTTATGCACCGGTAGGTGCTGTTAAAGACTTTGTAAGGGGAAAGGCACTTGACCCTGCCAAAATCGCCCATACAGGAGATAATAATTTCCCTGTTTGGCCGTGTTTCACAGAGTATAATAGACCCAATGCCTGGGGTTTATACGATATGATTGGAAATGTTTGGGAATGGTGCATAGATAATACGGATAATTCAACACACATAATTTGCGGAGGTTCAAGCCTTTGTCCGGCTGAATATATCAGCGCCGAATCGAAGTATGAATTCAAGGCCCAGGCCTGTGACGTTGGATTCAGGGTTGTTATACCAGCAAAGTAAATCATCAGAATCAAATTTTTCTGCACTTTAGGTTGTGAAATCCTGTCGTCCGAGGTAGTCCATCATACCGGCTTTTACTTTAACTCTTCCCAGAATTTCTGCTCGGCTTTCTGGAACTGTTCGAAGCTGGCATTTAACTCTGAAAGCATTGAGGCGAGCTTTTCTTTGTCAATCGGTGCTGTATCGTCTGTTGCGTTTATCAGTTTCTGCAGTCGCAGTGCAGTGCTGTCGAGGCGTTCGGCACCTGAGGCAAAAGCGCCCGCTGAATCAACAAGCGCCTGTATCTTAAATTCTTTTTGTTTGGGTTTGTAAAGCAGCTTCCACGGCGCTCGGCGGACTTCCCGGGTGGTCAACTTAAGATTTGTACTGACTTCGGCGATGTTGTCGACGACTCTGTCAATGCGTTCATCACCGGTTAGTTCCTTCAGGTTCTTTAGAGTCGTTTGCGCTGTTTCAAGAGAAGAATCAGCTTTTGCGAGTGTCTGCTGGACCTGGCTGGTTATGGCAGGGATACCCTCTTCCAGTTGCGCCGCGATTTTCTTCAGAGAAGCCATAACTGAATCAACATTGTCAGGGTCAACCTCATACTTCATCATTGCGAAAAAACTATTGGGATTGTTGGGGTCGAATTCGTGCTTGATTGCCTCCATTACGGTGTCGGCAAGAATCAGGTCCACTGTTTGGCCGTCTTCGACAATTTCATCTTCTCCACCCAAATCCTCAATGGACAGCAGGGCCTGGCCGCCTAAGACATTGCTTTGGGGCAGGAGCATGCAATCGCGGCGCAATTGATATTGCCGTGGTATCTTCATAGTGAAAAATACATATATATCATTGCTATCTGTTGAGGCGGGGTTGAGTTTCTTAATCCCGGTATTGGTGATTTGTCCAATCTTGACTCCTCCGAGATGTACGGGGCTGCCGTTAATAAGACCTTTCAGGCCGACTTTGTAGGGGAGTTTGACGGTAATCTTCTGCTGGGCAGTGAACAAGTTGGACCAGTCCGCCAGCATTACCACGATATAAATCGCCAGCACCAACACTACCAGTACGGTTATACCAACTGCAATTTCATTACGAACTTTTTTTGCCATATCTTTATTCCATAACTGATGTAAATGAATGAGAAAATATTTTGCTATTTTTCATGTTTGAGACTGACCATAAGCAGGTCATCTTCGTAATCGCTGGTCATTATGCGCTGGGTAATCGGGCCTTGCGCATCGCCGCTGAGAAATTGACGTATGAGCTTGTTCTGTTGGCTTTGTAGTTGCTCTGATTTGCTGTCACGCAAAGCTTCAAACTCCTGCCTTGAGCCTGTTTTTAAAATTCTTCCTTTATCCAGCATGCACATTCGGTCGGCTATGGTGAAAGCGGAATCCATCTCATGGGTTACGACCACGCTGGTTACGCGAAGTTTTCTGGTCAAATCGATAATCAGTTGGTCGATTTGTGCGCTGGTTACGGGGTCCAGCCCGGCACTTGGCTCGTCATAAAACAGGATTTTCGGGTCAAGGGCGATAGCGCGGGCCAGACCTGCGCGCTTCTTCATTCCTCCACTTAGTTGCGCGGGCATCTTATCGGCATGCTTTCGCAAACCTACAAGTTCCAACTTTATCTTTACCATAATTTCAATAGTGGCTTCGTCAAGGTCGGTGTGCTCATGCAGCAGCAATGCCAAATTTTCCCCCACGCTCAGCGAGTTAAACAATGCTCCCGACTGAAATAAGATGCCGAACTGTTTGCGCATTTCATTAAGTTTACTCTCCGACATAGTTGTTATTTCCCGTCCGAATAGCTTCACACTGCCCTGGTCGGGGGTGAGCGAGCCGATAAAGTGCCGCAGCAGAGTGCTTTTACCGCACCCACTGCCGCCCATAATCACCATTATCTCGCCCGGATAAACATCCAGGTTAATACCGTCCAACACTCGCTGGGTGCCAAAACTTTTTGTCAACCGGCGAACTTCGATAACAGGTTTTTTCTCGGTTTCTGATACCATAATTCTCAAACTTCACTTGACCGGCAAACTGATTTGCGGAGGCTTTTTAATCGAACAATCCATAGGAATAAAAAATCAGGGTAAATACTGCATCAGCAGCAATAATCGCTACGATACAATAGACCACGGTGTTGGTAGTAGCTCGGCCAACTCCTTCGCTTCCTTGCCATGGTTTTACTGATAGTCCCAGAAAGCATGCAATCAACCCAATTAAAAGCCCGAAAATACCAGCCTTGACCAGGCCTGTAGCAAAACCGGAGACATCAACCGCCTCACGGGTCAACTGAAAGTAAGTGTCGCTGTCAATCCCAAGCTTAACAGCCGTGAACATCCCACTGCCAATCATAACTACGTCGGCAATTACCGTCAGCATCACTGTCATTATTATCGTGGCCAGCAGCCGTGGAACGACTAAAAACCGAACAGGATTCAATGCCGACGCCTGCAGAGCTTCAATTTCTTCAGATGTCACCATAGTTCCAAGTTCAGCGGCAATACTGGCGCCGGCAAAACCGCAAAGAACCACAGCGGTCATCAATGGACCGAGCTCCCGAAAGCCGGCAATAGCATTAATGGTTGCGATTTGGTCGGCCTGACCGAATTCATCGAGCCTGGGAAACATCTGCAAAGGCAGAATCATCCCGACTGCCATTTGAATCAGAATCACAATAGGAACAGCCCTTACCCCCACACGCACCATTTGCGCAATCACGGCGTCACGTCCTATACGCTCTGACGGGACAAGTAATCCCTTGGTGGTGCTGGAAGTTGCCTGGCCCAGCAATAAAGACATACCCCCCAACATTGAAAAAATACTGCGCCCCGCTCTGATGGTGAGCCGTCCCAGTGCTGCTGCAGGACGGACAGGGCCGCTGATTTTCGCAGTCTTATCTGATTTGGAACCTGATTCTTTCATTAAGAGAGCGCCTCAGCTTCACTGTCATAAATTTCAAATACCGAATCCAACCGGCAAATCTCGAAAATACTTCTGACCCGCTCAACAAGACCCACTAGTTTGAGCTCGCTGTTGTTTTCACGACACCACTTCAAGGCTCCTACCAGAGTAGCCAATCCGCTCGAATCCATAAATGACACACCTGTCATATTGACGATGAGCACAGGCGGCTTATTACTGAACAGCTCCTTAATTTTATTCTTTAAGTCGGCGGAGCATTTCATATCTATTTCGCCAGCAAGTTCCAGCACCACGGCCCGGTCTTCATGCCTGATGTTTTTAATTACACCCTGAGGATAACTACTATCTTTTGTCATAATTAAAAGCTCTTTATTTTTGTTTAATGTTTGAACTTATGTATTTTACTAACCGTAACTGCATACCACAATCATCAGCAGGGGTAAATTCGATTTCATCCATAACCGAGTTGATGATGTGTACACCGACCCCGCCGGGTTTGATGTCATCAAGGTCTCTTCCCTTTATACTTTCCGGGTCAGCCTGTTTTCCAAAATCCCGAATCACAATCTCCAGGGCAGGTTTGTTTTTGTTTTTAAAATCGGTTTTGTTAAGCTTTATGATGATAGGCTTGTCACATGGGCCGTCATAGCTGTGGCGAATCACATTGGTCAGGGCCTCTACCACCCCTAAGGTGACCGATTCGGCTTTGTCCTCTTCCAATCCGAAAATTTGAGCTGTTTGGCGCACTACGGCACGTGCCACAGACAGATAATCCGGGTTGGCGCATATACGCAGCTCAATCTGTATGTTCGTTTGATGCTCTGTCTCTTTCATATTAATCTTTGCTATTCAGCAATTGGTTTGCTTTAAGGTACTCTCGCCAGCGTTTGACGGCTTCAGCCCGGATGTGCGTGGCGGCCTTGTAGTCATAGCCTTTGTCGGTACCGGTAATTCGCCGCAGACCCTCAATGGCGTAGAAACGCACCGACTTATCTTCATCCTGCAGAAAATCCACCAGTTTGGGTACCGCCTGCGACACCTTATTGTCACCTGCCCATTTGATGGCCATAATTCTGACTGTTGGATTGGGATTATCGAGGTCCGAGAGCCCCATTTTGCGGTCGAGTGAATCACCGCATCCAGCGAGCATCGACATTATCATCGCCCAAAACCACAGGCGAACAAACCACTTGTCGCATTTTAGATTTACCATAATAATTACATCTCTATTATACAACTCAACTGCCCATAAGGCCATAGGGCAAAATAAAATCCGACCAACAAGCAGGACAGGGATATTGTGTCAAAAAATTGCCGTTAACCAACCATTATCCTTACCTGAATTCAAAGGTCTCTGGTGGTATTGTAGAAGGATGGTCTTTTACTGTCAATTAACATCCAAAGAGTGCTTGCCCCATCGGCCTTTGGGTTAGGAGTCAAGAGTATTCGGTGCCGGGATGTGCATAGTTTTTGATTATGAACTTGATTGTTGAGCAAAGGTGTTTTCCATAAGCTCGTCCGCCTTCTCAGGCAATACCTCTGGTGCTGATTTGGCAGCTAACGGCAAAGAGACAGTAAAAGTTGTGCCTTTGTCCACTTCGCTTTCGACGTCAATTCTGCCGCCATGCATCATCACGATTTTGTTAACGATGGCAAGGCCCAGACCGGTGCCCTGAGTTTGTTTGCCGGGCCTGTGTACGCGGTAAAACCTCTCAAATATTTTTGGAAGTGCCTCCTTGGGTATTCCCATGCCCGTGTCGCTTACACTTAGAACCAGTTCTTCGTTCCTGCGGCGAACATTGACAGAAATGCGACCTTTTTCAGGCGTGAACTTGATTGCGTTGCTAATCAGGTTTGTTAGAACCTGAATAATTTTGTCACTGTCAAAACCGGC
>CAZECQ010000062.1:0-13406 GCA_964510545.1 uncultured Pirellulales bacterium
CTTTCGAGAGGTGGGCTTTTTATTGTGCCGCGGCAAGGGGGAGAAAATTTTTATTTTGATAAAGCTAAAAAATCAGTTAAGATATGCCGGGACAAGGATTTCTTTTTAAGAAATTAGCATTAAGATAAATAGTTAAGAAACGAAAGGAGGCTCTAATGCCGGAAACAGAGGAAATTATCAGTGTTTTGGTAGCTAAAGCGCGTGCAGCTCAGAAACAGGTTGAAAACTATACGCAGGAGCAGATTGACGAGGTTTGTCTTGCCGTTGGCTGGCAGGTCTATAAGGATGAGAACATAGCTGCCTGCGCCAAAATAGCGGTCGAAGAGACAGGGATGGGGATATATGAAGACAAATTGAAAAAGCACAAGGTCAAGGTCCTGGGTGTCTGCAAGGACATAAAGGGGGCCAAGACCGTTGGAATTATCGAGCGTGACGAGGCGAGGGGAATTACCAAGTACGCAAAGCCAGTCGGAGTAGTCGGAGCCCTTACGCCTGTTACCAATCCGACGGCTACCCCTGCCAGCAATGCTGTCGGTATTCTCAAAGGCCGAAATGCTGTAATCTTTGCCCCGCACCCGCGTGCCAAGAAGGCTTGTAAGGTGGCGTGTGATTTTATGCGTGATGGGCTCAGGAAAGTCGGCGCACCCGTCGATTTGATTCAGTACATCGAAGAGCCGAGTATCGAACTTAGTAAGGAATTAATGCGGCAGGCGGATGTGGTAATGGCTACGGGCGGCGGGGCGATGGTCAAATCGGCGTATTCAAGCGGCACACCCGCCTATGGGGTAGGTCCCGGCAATCCCGTTATAGTAGTTGCCGAGGATGCAGACGTGGCGGATGCGGCTGAGAAAATTACAATCAGTAAAACCTTTGATAATGCCACATCCTGCTCGTCTGATAATTCAATCGTTATTCAAAACAAAGTCTTTGACAAAATGGTTGCGGAATTCATCGGTCGCGGCGGGTATTTATGTAACGATGAAGAGAAGGCGAAACTTGAAAAATGGGTGTGGGTTCCCAGCAAAAAGACCGGCAGGATGGCTCTTAATCCGAAGATTATTGCTGTTAGTGCCAAACGGATAGCCGATGGTGCAGGGATTGAGGTGCCGGACGAAACAAAAATGCTGATGGTTATGGGTGAAAAGGCAGGCGAGGAGAGGTTCAGCGGCGAGAAGATTTCGCCTGTTATGACACTGTGGAAATATGAGACGATTGACGATGCGATAGAGATTATAACGAAGCTGCATGAGTATGCGGGGTTGGGACATTCGGCCGGCATCTACACATTCAATGCGGATTATATTGATAAACTCGGCTCGGCGCTGAAGGTGAGCCGGATTATGGTTCGGCAGGCCCATGCTCCATCGTGCGGCGGGAACTTCCATAACGGTATGCCGTCAACGGTAACGCTCGGCTGCGGGAGCTGGGGCGGCAATATAACAACAGAGAATATTTACTGGAAGCATTTTATCAATGTTACGTGGGTTTCCGAACCATTTAAGCCGGTTAAACCAACAGATGAGGAAATGTGGGGCGATATGTGGAACAAATACGGCAAATAAAAGGGGAGTAGCTAATGAGACTGTTTGAATATCAGGCAAAAGAGCTTTTCAAGGAAGCGGGCATAGCTGTTCCTGAAGGTGTGGTTATCGACAAAGCTTCAGAGACTGAAGCTGCAACAGAACAAGTGGGACTGCCCTGCGTATTGAAGGCCCAGGTCCTGCAGGGCGGCAGAGGCAAGGCAGGCCTGATTCAGTTTGCATCTACAAAACAAGAGGCCCAAGAGAAAGCTGACACACTTTTTAGCAAAAAAGCGGTGAAAGTTTTAATCGAACAGGTTTTGGATATAGAAAAGGAAATGTATCTTGGCGTTACGATTGACCCTACGAGCGCCTGTGCACTCGTGATGGCCTCGACCGAAGGCGGTGTCGATATTGAGCAGGTTGCGGCGAAGGAACCTGAAAAAGTTATCAAAGAGGAGATAGATATAACGGGCGGGATAATGCCTTTCCAGGTGAGAGAGATTCTTTTTCAGCTTGGCCTTAAAGGTGACGGTTTTAAGCAGACCTTTAAGTTAATAACGGTTTTATTCAATCTTTTCCGTCAGCAAAAAGCCGAGCTGGTTGAAATCAACCCGCTGGTGGTCACCAAAGAAGGCGGCGTCATTGCCGCCGACGGCAAGGTGGTTCTTGATGATAGTGCGGTTTCTATGCAGAAGGATTTTGCGCTGTCGAGAGAATGTTTTGATAGTGACATCGAATTTGAGGCCGCCCGGAAAGGCATTCCGTATATTCAGTTTGACGGTGATATCGGCCTGATGTGCGCAGGGGCGGGTCTGACGAATACGGTTTATGACCTTATTAACGATTTCGGGGGGAGTGTTGCAAATTATCTGGAATTTGGCGGGCCCAATTACAAAAGGGCATTAGAGGCGATGGAACTGACCCTCAAAGGCAATCCCAGGGTGGTTTTGATTGTTACTTTCGGCACGATAGCAAGGGCTGATGTTATGGCCGAGGGGATTGCCGAAGCAATTGAGAAGTTAAAGCCAAAAATTCCTATTGTTACCGCTATACGCGGCACCGGAGAAGAAAAAGCCCAGAAGATACTCGAAGATATTGGTCTGAAACCTTTATACGATACCGAAGAGGCGGTTAAAGAGGCAGTGAGACTATCGAAGGGAGGCGGCGAATGAGTATTTTCATCGATGATAAGACGAAAGTGCTGGTGCAGGGTATTACGGGCGGCGAAGGGAGTTTTTGGACCAAACATATGGTAGAGATGGGTACCAACGTCGTTGCCGGCGTGACACCCGGCAAAGAAGGTCAAAGCGTTGAAGGCGTGCCGGTTTACAATACGGTTCGAACGGCTGTTGCGCAATCACAGGCGGATGCTTCTGTCCTATTTGTTCCGCCACGTTTTGCAAAAGACGCAATTTTTGAAGCCCTTGAGGCCGGTATAAAAAAAATCGTTGTTACAGCAGAAGGTATTCCGATTCACGATGCGATTGAGCTAAGGAGAGCCTCTCTTGCGAGAGGTGCTATGGTAATCGGCGGCAATACGACAGGTGTGGTTACACCCGGTGCTGCAATGATGGGTTTTATCCCTTACTGGATTGAACGTGTTTATAAGCCGGGCAGAATTGGTGTTATGACGCGCAGCGGTTCGCTTACCAATGAAGTTACGGCTATGGTGGTAAAGGGCGGTTTCGGTGTTTCGTCACTGATTGGTATCGGCGGTGATTCGGCGCCTATGACGCGTTTTGCCGAGGTGCTGGGGTTTTACGAAGCCGACGATGACACCGATGCCGTGGTCATCATCGGTGAGCTTGGCGGGACGATGGAAGAGGAGGTTGCCGAGGCGATTGAGAAGAAGATTTTTACCAAGCCGTTAGTGGCTTTCATAGCGGGCAGGACTGCACCGGCCGGCAAGAAGATGGGACATGCCGGAGCGATTGTAACCGGCGGTAAAGGCACCGTCGCAGGTAAGGTAGAAGCATTAACTAACGCCGGGGCTTTGGTTGCCAAGCGTCCCAGCCAAATGGGAGAATTGCTTCATTCGTTGTTGGATTAGGCCGGATAGAAAATTTTTTATGAAGTTATCAGAACCCTCAGTAAAACAAAAACTTTTCGCTTTATCGGCTCTTGCAGTATTAGTGGTGATATTAGCTTTGCCCGAACCTTCACCGATTGAAACCGATGCGAAAATCATCACTTTATCACCATCCGGCAAAGCCACTTTAGCGGTTCTGGCGATGGCGGTTATTTTGTGGATGACTGAAGCTGTTGCTTTTGCCGTGACGGGTCTGCTTGCGTTGGTTTTACTTGTTATGACCAAGGCGGTGCTCTTTAAGGAGTTGATACGAGACGGGTTTGGTAATCACATAGTGTTATTTTTTATAGGAGTGTTGATACTTTCTGCGGCGATAGGTCAGACGGGTCTATTGCGGAGATTTACAACGCTTCTTCTTTTTCATTTTGGCCATAAGCCAAAGACGCTTATCCTTGTTTTTTTGATAGTTGGTGCTCTTTTGTCGGGGTGGATAACGGATATGGCCGTAGCTGCGGTGATGCTGCCTATAGGTGTCTCTATCCTCAGGGATGCAGGGGTAAAAAAGATGCAGAGCAACTTCGGGAAGGCACTTATGATATCCTGCGCGTGGGGAGCCCTGATTGGCGGGATAACGACACCTGCCGGCTGCGGGCCGAATCCACTGACTATGGGTTTTCTCAAAGACCTTGCCGCTATCGACTTTAGCTTTACGGACTGGATGCTGCTTGGGTATCCGGCTGCGATACTGATGCTGCCCTGTGCGTGGCTGATATTACTGAAGGTTTTTCCGATTGAGGATATTAACCTGCAAATTGCAGAAGAAGAGCTGCATCAGAAGCTAAAAGAGATAGGGCCGGTAATGCGTAAAGAGGTGCTGACGATAATAATCTTTTTTTTGACGGTTTTTCTTTGGATTTGTGCACCTTTGATAGAAAGATGGACAGGGGGGGCGGTTGATTATCTTAGTATTTCATTTGTGGCGATTGGCTGTGGGTGTTTATTTTTTCTGCCGGGGATTGAGGTGCTTACGTGGAAAAAGGCCGAAGAAGAAATCAACTGGGGCGGCATAATTCTAATCGTTTCGGGATTGTCACTTGGTATGGCGATTTATAAGACCGGTGCAGCCGAATGGCTGGCGTGGATTGCGTTTAATAAGATAGGTGTTCTGCATCCTGTCTTAATAGTTTTCGTGGTGGTCTTAGGTGTTTCGTTGATGAAAGTAGCATTTTCGAGCAATACGGTGACGGGGATAATTATGGTGCCTTTGCTGATTGCGCTGGCAAAAAACCTTGGGCTGGATGCAGTGATAATTGCAATACCAGCAGGGATTACGTCATCACTCGCTTTTCTTTTGGTGACTTCAACTCCAACGAATGTCATTCCGCATTCTGCGGGATATTTTTCAATAAAAGATATGGCCAAAGCCGGGATATGGATGACGATTGCATCGAGTATATGTGTTACCGTTTCGGTCTGTGTTGTCGGTAAATTATCCGGTATAGTAAATTTCTGAGAATATCCAATAAAGGGAGTAGTAAATGATAGACTTAAAAAAGATTCCGTCAGATAAAGAGTCTCTGGACAGTTATGAGGTGGAGAACATATTCCAATCCTGGTCTTATCAGCCATCGAAGTCACCGGGCAGGGTGGTTTCTGCAAAAGGGATACGGTTTACCACCGAGGACGGAAGAGAACGGCTGGATTTTAGTTCCTGTTTTGTCAGTCATAACATCGGACATCAGGACAAGCGTGTGGTAGAGGCCATTTGTGAGCAGGCAAGGACATTATGCTCATTTGCCCCGGCCCTTTCCACCAAACCAAGAGCTATGTTAGGCAAGATGCTGGCTGAGATTACGCCGGGCGACCTTTCCCGCTCGTTTATTTCTCTCGGCGGCACCGAGGCGAATGAGGCTGCAATAAAAATTTGCCATCAGTATACCGGCAGGCGGAAAATGATTGGAAGGTATCGCAGTTACCACGGTGGAACGGCAGCTTCAATGACGATGTCCGTCGGAGACGCCAGGAACTGGGCCCAGGTTTTGGGTGGTACCGAGTTGATTCGTGTTCATCAGCCTTATTGTTATCGCTGTCCATTTGGTAAGAAGTATCCCGATTGCGATATGCAGTGTGTCAAGTTTATTGATGAAGTGATTGCTTTGGAGGGCGGGACCGAAAAAGTCGCCGGCATTATTTTTGAGCCTGTTACCGGCGCCAACGGCATCATAGTGCCGCCGCCGGAGTATTTTCCTCAACTGAGAAAGATTTGTGATAAATGGGAAGTCCTGATGATTGCCGACGAGGTGATGAGCGGGTTCGGGCGAACGGGCAAATGGTTTGCCCTCGAGCACTGGGACGTTGTTCCGGATATTATGAGTATGGCCAAGGGCTTAAGCGGTGCGTACGTGCCGTTGGGAGCGACGATTGTCCGCAAACACATTGGAGACAGATTCAAGGAGCAGTTTTTCAGCCATGGCGCGACTTATGCCGGCCATGCGCTCGGCTGCGCTGCGGCTCTGGCGGTGATCCCCATTTACCAGGAAGACAACCTCATCGAAAATTCTGCGAAGTTGGGCAAATATCTTTTGGAGAAGTCTCTGGAACTCAAAGATAAACACCCGTGTGTTGGTGATGTGCGCGGGCTTGGATTGTTCGTGGGTTTGGAGCTGGTCAAAAACAAAAAGACGCGGGAGCCGATTATGCCTATCGACGCCAAGATTCGTCCGGGCTTGAATCCAAAGCTGGAGGTAGCGAGGAGACTGGGCGAACTGGGAATGATGGCAATGGCGGCAAATCCAGGCAACGTCATTGCAATGGCACCGGCTTTGATAGTTACCAAAGACGAAATCGACGAAGGAATCGCAATTATGGATAAGGCCCTTGAGGCGGCAGATGCCCATACTGAAAAGTAGGTCCTGAGAAGCTTGTGGTTGCTGCTCAAGAACATAAAAGATTTCAGATATATTACAATCTTCACTAAAAAAGGATGGACTTGTTAAATGGAAGAAAGACTACAACTTCAGAGGACTTTTAAGCCTGCAAATATCTGGGCGATTGCCTTAGGTTCCATCATTGGTTTTGGCTGTTTTATACTGCCCGGCGACTGGCTCAGAGACTCCGGGCCGTTGGGTGCTGCTATTGGTCTGGCGCTCGGTGCGGTCATAATGCTCTTTATAGGCAAAAGCTATGGTTTTATGGTAAGGAGTTTCCCTGTGGCAGGCGGAGAGTTTGCTTATTCATATCAGGGTTTTGGGCGTAACCATGCTTTTGTTTGCGGGTGGATGTTAACTTTAGGCTATCTTTGTATAGTGCCGTTAAATGCAACGGCTTTACCCATATTGGCGAAATTTGTTACGCCCGGGTTGTTTACCAAAGGTTTTCTGTATTCTATCGCAGATTGGAAAGTGTATATCGGGGAAGTTGCCCTTGCATCAGGAGCGATTGTGTTGTTCGGGTATCTAAATTATCGGGGCGCTCAAGTGGTGGGGAGTCTGCAGTTGCTGATGGTTATACTTTTGGTCTGTGCGGTTATTCTGCTGGGCGGTGGCACGTCTTTGAAGTCGGATGTTGCCATCAGCAATATCCAGCCGCTGTTTGCCCCGGGTAAATCGCCGATAGTTTCAATTCTTGCCGTTTTAGCGATAGCCCCGTGGGCATTTGTCGGATTTGATACCATACCACAGGCGGCGGAGGAATTTAATTTTCCGCCCAGCAAGGCGCTTAAGCTTATAATGTTGGCCATCTTTTTTGGAGCTGTGATGTATGTTACCGTCATAATAGCTACGGCAGCGGTCTTTCCGTGGCAGGAATTGATTGCGGGCAAACCTGTTTGGGCCACCGGAGCAGCAATGAAAGGGTGTATGGGCAATTTTGGGCTTGCTATCCTTATGGTGGGTGTAACTATGGCAATTTGCACGGGCATAAACGGTTTTTATTTAGCTACTACGCGTTTGCTGTTTGGTATGGCACGAGCCAAGATACTGCCTGTTTGGTTTTGCAAATTGCACCCGGTACACAAGACTCCAAGCAATGCGGTTATTTTTACCGCTGCGGCGGCATTGTCAGCTCCGTGGTTTGGCAGGCAGGTGATTTTATGGATTGTGGAGATGAGCGCTACCGGCACCGCAGTTGGATACGGCTATACCTGCCTTGCGGCCTGGTTTCTGAGTAAGTCATTGTCAAAAGAAGCAACGAGGTTTACTCATTTACTGGCGGCTTTGTTTTCAGTGGGTTTTTTGGTATTACTGTGCGTGCCGGGACTGCCGACAGTTATGAAAGTTCAATCATGGATCGCCTTTGGCGTGTGGATAACTTTGGGTGTTACATTTTACCTTATGCAGGGCAAAGAATATCGAGCTATCCCCAAACAACAACTGGACCATCTTATTTTGGATGCACCGGCAAAGAAAGAATAAGAATTGACCAACGCCGAAGGACGGAGCCGAGAGAGCACCAAATCCAAAATTGTTTAGTAGAGTGGGGTTTTCCCCGGCGGTTTACTAAAAATCCAATTGATACTGGGTTTGGATGGGATGATAGGCATTCATCCCGGCGGAAATCCTTAACTCGTGCTATGGATATACGGCTGGCCTGCGTATTGCCGTTTCCGACCAACTCGGCGTACAATCAAAGTCTGGCGATATAGAACTGCTGAATAATATTTCATTAGCCTTTTTTCTTATTTCTCTCTATATTATTAGGAGTGAGGTAGTCCATGATTAGGTTTAAGTGCGAGAACTGCGGTCAGAAATTCAAGGTTCCGGAGAAAAACGCTGGCAAAAAAAGTAAATGTCCCAAGTGTAAGCACCCTATAGTCGTACCGCTGGCAGAACAAGAGTCGGCACAAGAATCCTCTATTATCAAGTTTCGATGCCCTAACTGTAATCAAAAGATTGGTGTTAAGAAAGAGCACGCCGGCAAGCGTGTCAGATGTGCGAAATGTAAAAGTCCCTTGCGCGTACCACAGGCTTCGGGCCAATCCGGGCGTTCCGGCGCCGAAGACAAGACAGCGGTTCTTAGGGCCGGTCAAGAGCAGCGTTCTACAGATGAAGGCTTTTGGGGTGATTTGGGGAGCAGGGATGAACTGCTTTTGGAAGAGCCAAAAGCGTCTTCGGTCGAAAGAGAGGATTATTACGGAGTTGGTGAGAGTGATTTCCCGGCATATACAGGCCAGTTGTCGCAATCAGGTGCTTTTGCCGAAGGCGATGTAAGGGGAGAGCCGCCCAAGAAGAAAAAATCAGGTATTTTTATTGGGGCTGCGTGTGTCGCAGTGCTTTTATTGGTGGGTATCGTTGTTTGGTATTTTCTTGCCGGCTCCGATGCCGGCGAAAAGCAAAAGCAAATCCAACTTAATGAAGTACAGGAATTTGCTGAGCAGTACCTCGGCATACTGGAAAACAGCGAGATTGACGATGCCAGGAAATTTCTTAGTCCCGGATTAGCAAAAAGTGTCCAGAAAGGTGAGATAGAGAAATTCACAAAGCAACTCAACAAGAGCGAAATAGTGGAGTTGGAATGCAGGGTAAAAAACTTTGAGGAACATCCTGAAGGTAATCAGTTTTATCTTCGCTATACCGTTCACTACGAGAACGAAAACCAACACATTGCCATATCGGTATTGGAAGTCGATGAAGAGCTGAGGATTGATGGAATAGCAATCGAAGAGCCTTTCGGCGGCACGTTTTCAATAGGTGCTCGCAGTTTTGAAGAACTCGAAGGGAGAGCATTCGCTGCTGAATTTGGAAAAATCAAAGCCATCGCTACTAAATTCTTTTGCGGCTTCATCGTTGTTATACTTGTAGTCGTCCTTGTTCAAATAATTTCTATGTGGGTTATATTCGACAAAGTGGGGCAACCCGGCTGGGCAGCAATTGTGCCGTATTACAATATGTGGGTATTAGCCGAAGTTGGTGACAAGCCCGGTTGGCTGGGACTTTTGATGTGCTTCTGCGGCTTCATTCCGTATGTTGGGTACATAGTAGGGTTGGTTTTGTCGATAGTGATATCCATCGGCGTAGCAAAAGCTTTCGGTCGTGGTGTTGGTTTTGGAATAGGTTTAAGTCTTTTGCCGTTCGTGTTCTATCCGATTCTGGCATTTGCCGGCGATTAGTTGCTCTAAGGGTGCCAATGACATAGTACCTCATAAAAAATATATTCAAAGTTTTTATAGTTTGCTGTGGGTGTAAATTTTTTAATTGCGATTTACAGCCGCTGTTTTGGAGGAGGTATGTGACAAAACAAGGGTTTTTTGTTGTAAGGCCTTGTGGGCTAACGATTTGTACCGAAACAACTCCGGTCAGCGATGCTTTGTCAATGTTGTGGGTTTTCCGGATTTATCGCCAATTTTGGGTATTTAGCGGTGCTTGAAGGGTGCCTGCAGAGAAAAAAGGGTGTTGTTTTTGTTTTGTTGGCACGGGAGCATTAAAAAATTTTCAAAGCTGACAAATTTTTCTGTAAAAATTACTTGATGTATAGAAGTCTTTGCTGTATAGTAACTTGCGGTGCTTGTGAGTTTCCGGAGTATTGTAACTTTGTTTTGCGATAAACTGGAAAATCAAAGCTTATAATAGGTGCTTGCAAGCGCGATTTTGTAAAGGTGCGAAATGACTTTTTCGACGACCAACAAAGTTAATGTGTTAGTCAATAATTTCCTTATTCTAAGCAAATTCCAGTTTCCCATTAGCTGTATCTTGAAATGAGGTAGCACAATGTCAACAATTACAAAAAAAGAACTCATTGACCGGATTGCGGGAACAACACAAACAAAAAGGGTTTCGGTCAAGCAAATAATTCAGGCGTTTCTCGACGAGATAACAGCAGAGTTGTGCAGGAATAATCGTTTGGAATTCCGGGACTTTGGTGTTTTCGAGACACGAACAAGAGCGGCGAGAGTTGCGCAAAACCCTAAAACTCTTGAGCGTGTTGAGGTCCCTTCGAAACGAACTGTCAAGTTTAAGATGGGCCGGCTGATGAAAGAAAAGCTTAGTGTGTCTGCAACAGAATCAGCTAAAGCCAAATAATTAAATTAAATAAGAAACCGCAACCAGCAAAAGAGGCGGTTGGAAGTTGCGGTATTAGAAAGTTTGCTTTAGCGAAGTTGTTCAAAAGGAGCTTTTTTATGTCAGAAGGAACAGTCAAGTGGTTTAACCCAAGAAAAGGCTATGGGTTTATCGCTACCGAGGACGGCCGGGATATTTTTGTTCACTATGGAAGTATTTCAGGCGATGGATATAAGACGCTTGCTGAAGGTGACCCTGTAACCTTCGATATTACCGAGGGAGAAAAGGGCCTAAGGGCTGAGAATGTAGTTCCACAGTCGGCGGCCCAAAGCAAGGCTGCCCCGGAAAGCGAGCCGGCTGCAGAAGGCGAAGTTGCCTCACAGAGTGAAGAAGATTCGTAAGATTACTTTTTTGTTTTGGGCCTGAGGAGTGGTTGCAGGGAGGTATTTGTCCTTCTCATTCCCTATGTAGGATGATGTGATGCAGCAGGAACAACAATAGCGACAGCAGGTTTATAATATAAGTGTTGGACGAGAAGAGTGTTTTTTAATTATGATTACCGAGGACCATCAATCCGGACTAAACTGTAATGTTCTTGTGCTGAACAAACACTACATGGCTATCCGCATAGTGGGAGTGAAACGTGCGTTTTCTCTTTTGTTTCGAGAGCTTGCGGAGGTGGTTTCTTTCGAGCAGGGTATATATTCGAATTATGATTTTCGGAGCTGGTGTGATGTGAGCCGTTTCAAGCGTGATTTTGAGCCGGACGGACACGACTGGATATCCACTGTTAATTTTCATATTGCGGTTCCCCGCATTATTAGGCTGTTATTTTTCGACCGTCTGCCGCGAAACGAGATAAAGTTTAATCGACGAAACATCTTTGCCCGTGACAAAAACAGTTGTCAGTATTGCGGCAGGCGCTATCCGACCAGTGAGTTGTCACTTGACCACGTTATCCCCAGAAGTATGGGGGGCAAATCGCTCTGGACAAACATAGTTTGTTCGTGCACAAAATGTAATGTAAAAAAGGGCGGGCGCACTCCCAAACTGGCCGGTATGAGTCTTATCAAAAAACCTGTCAAGCCGAAACGCAATTCGCTCGTTCATATTCACCTGGGCCATCCGCGCTACCGCAGCTGGAAACAATTCCTCGACCACGCCTACTGGTCCGTCGAACTAAAGTAAGTTTTTAGAATTTGCTCATCAGTCGGGGTACAAAACCAACTTTTATCTCCCGTCGAAGTAATCGATAAGTTTGTACACCTGACTATTTAGCTCCTTCATTGCCTTAAGCAGCGGCAGGTAGGGCTTGAAGTTCCAACTGACAATTCCCTTATTCGAATCGCGGTTGGAAGGGTCGGTACTTAAATCCTTCGGATTGTTGTCTCTGTACTTGAACCAGTGCCAGCCGACGCAGTTTTTGGATTCGAGCAGGCCGAGGGTAAAATGCTGATAGAAAAGCCCCCTGTCTTTTTGGGTCTTGACGAGCCAGCCGGCGCCGGTGTTATTGGGCAGGCCTGAATCCTGTCCCTTCGCATACCACTCTGTAATAATGAAAGGTCTGCCCGACTCATCGGCCCACATCTTCATTTTCTTCGGGCTGGGTCCCCACGCACGGTAGTAATTGACCGAGACAATGTCAAGATACCTTCCGGCCGCTCTGAAAATCTCCGGATACCCAAGCGCCCTGCCGTGAAGACGTGAGCCGAGACATAAATGATTGGAATCATATTTGCGGATTGCCTGCGTGGTTATGCGGTAGTACGTCTCGAAAACATATTCCAGAAATGCCTTTCTGTCGATGTCGGTTATGTAACCGATGCCTGCCTGTTTTCTCTCTCTTTTGTCGAGCCAGTTCTTTGCGGCAGCATAACCGTATTTTAGCTCCTGGTTGTTTGCATCGAGCGATAGCGACCTGTCGAGCATATCGAAAACTACAGGCAGTTCGTTATCAGAGAAATGTCCTAACAGATATGGGTCGTCTTTGGTCTCTGCCAATTTCTTTGCATAGTCGTCACAGAATTTTTCAAATTCCGGATGAAATACCGGAATACATTTATTCGGGTAGCCGAGGTGTCCCGGCTCCTGCCGGACGAGTTTTTTACTTCTGCCGAAGGAACCCATAAAGCTCCACTTTTGTGTATAGACCGGCCTGTCAACAGTTGCTTTCAAAAGACTATTACTCGACCAGGCACCGGTTCCGTTAAAACCATATTTGGCAAGAAGTTTCGTCGAGAATTGAGCCCACTTTTTGGGTGTGCCGAAATTTTCTTTGAGGGCCTCTTTGTTCATTTTAGAGCTGCCTGCGTTGACACTGCAAACGCCAATGTGGATAAAAAGATTACCATCGGGGTCAACGAGCCACCATCTGCCGTTTATTTTCTTTGGATAAAAGAAACTTTTGGCTTGCGTTTTTTTGCCTTTCCTGCCGCCGTATTTGCTGTACTTTGCCTTTTTTGAGTCCGGATGAAAACCTTCCAGCAGTTCCATCGTGCGGGTATCACGCAGCTTCCATTTTTTGTCCGCCGGCTTTGCCTTAACCGCAACTTTAATATATTTCTGCTCGTCAGTTTCCCCTGCATTTACACTTTCAGCCATACAGCAGGGTATATTGGAGCCGGCAAAAATCAAAAGAACATAAACAAAAGCGGACCTGCTCATTTCCAGACCTCCTCAATTTTATCTGCCAACAGGTTCTTTCATAATAATAACATTCACAGAACAGGATTAATATACTTTGTTTTGCCTGAGCATTTCCAAAAAGGTATATTCGCACAGGTATTGTCGGGCGTAAAGCAAAAGTTATATAAAAAATTGCTTGTTTTGTTGGAATAATCAGTAAATAGCGTATAGTAT
>CAZECQ010000063.1:0-13358 GCA_964510545.1 uncultured Pirellulales bacterium
AAGTGCGATATAGTGAGAGATAAGGAATGTTCCTACTTCTCGAAGCATTTCAACTCCCATTGAGGCAACCATATTGGCCACGAGAGCAAGTATGCCATAAGGGGCGGTTTTCATAACAGCTTCGGTGATTCTTATCATCAGGTCTGCACCATCATTTGTGAGCAGTATTAATCGTTCGGCTTTTTTGCCCATAGCCAGCAATGTGACGCCTACGATTATAGCGAAGACTATGATTTGCAGCATATTTGTTGTTGCGAGGGCTTCGACGGGATTTTTGGGTACCCAACTTACTAAATTTTCGATAAGATTGAATTCTGTAACTTCTACGGGTTTTCCACCTGTCAGGTCTATGGTCATACCTTTTCCGGGCTGGAAGAACAGAGCAAGGCCCATTCCTATAGCACCTGCGATGAGCGATGAGAGGGCGTAATAGAGCAGGGTTACACCGCCGATGGAGCTTAAGGACTTGATGTCATCGAGTTTTGTGACACCACTTATGAGGGTAAGGAAGGTGAGCGGTACGATAAGCATCATAAGAAGACGGATAAAGATGTCGCCGATTGGCTTGATAGCGGTTACTCTATCACCCAAGAGAAAGCCGAGAGCAACGCCGATAATGATACAAATAAAGATTTGAGTGTAAAGCTGCTGTCTGAACCACCACTTCATATAATAACTCCTTAATTTTGTGTCCAAATCTGCACTTGTACTGACGCTTAAGCGTTGATATTAAAAAGAAGCATATATATTTTTTAATGAGAAATCAAGCTTTTCCGTGCTGCAAGAAGCCTTCATATTTATTTTGCCGGCGGGATAACACTGTAGAGTATCGAGTTAAAGACCAATTTAAAGGTTCCAACCGGCCGGTCGCGGAAGACAGGCTCAAAGCTGATGATAACAGCCCTGCCCTTACCGATGGTATCACAAATTATGTTGTCGGTGCCCTGAATAACGTTTGGTCCTAAAAGATAGCCGGAAGCAAGCGGATTGGTGTTGGGGTATTTTCCAAGTACATGATGCCGGTTTGCTTTGAAGACGCGGCTGTTTCTAAAGAAAGCAAATCCATCTTTCTGCATTCCGTAGGTTACCGGATGCGAGGTGTTGACATTGATTTTCAGTACTGAGCCGGGACAGCCGAATTTATCCCTGTCTCCGGAGGCGGGAATAGTGTTGATATCCATATTGAGAGTTTCGAGCATATAGTCGGCTAGGTTAGCCCAGGCCACGACGGTACCGCCGGCTTTTACGAACTGTCGAATCTGCTCGGCGTATTTTTCTCTCTGTTTATCAAATTGACGGAGTTGCTCAGAGCGTTCCTGCGTTTGCTCGTCGCGGTTTCTGCTGCGTCTGTCGTAGCTTCGTCGTTGGCGCCAGTCGCGATTTTCGCCTCCCGGTCTTTCGATAAATAGAATGACATCAAATCTGCTGTTGAGGTTGCCTTGTTCGAAATCCTTGCTGTTAATCAGCGTGTAATCGAAATCGTGTTTTTCGAGCAGCCATCGCAACCAACCGACAGGCATGCTACGGGGATTATCTGCTACAGCGATGCGTGGTTTTCTAAGAGCAACACCGGCAGGAGCGCCGGTCTGGTCGGCCTCGATGATTGTTAGCGAGAGGTCTTTCTTTAAGAGTTCAATATCTTTGGCGGCGTTGTTGCGGTTTTTGAGAACTATTGAGCCGGGGTCAACTTTGTATCCGTTGGTGGTAAAAGGGCTTGTGAGCATTGAGAGTGAATAGCCTTTTTTGAGGAGCCGATTGACTGCCCGGAAGTGGTCGATGGAGTTTACGCCGATGCAGTAGGCCTTTGGCTTCGGCTTTGATATGACCTTTGTAATCGGTGCTGCTTTTGTATAAGCGGTAGTTTCGGCGGTGAAAGGTTTGTCAATTTTATCGTACACAACTCCCATCAACAACGGCAGGGTCCAGCCGGCTACGTCGTAAGGTCGTTTGCCCTGCGGAAAAACTTGTTTTTCCATAAGCGCCAGGATATTCGGCCTTGCCGGCTGAGCAAGATAAAGTATTATGCTGTTGGCGGGATATTTTTTGCCGTCCGCGGTGAATGGTTTAGTGGCGATGTGAAAATCGGTGTCCTGCATCAGCATTACTTCGAGGAGATATACAAATGCGCCGATGTCGTGCTGGTCGGCGGTCATTACGTAGGCGAATGGCTTTTCGGTTTTGCCTTTTTCGATGGCGTCCTTGTTCATAGTGTAAAAGTTGCGAAGTATCATATCTCTGTTGCGAGCGGCGGCTTTTAGTACGGCAAAAACAGCTAATCTGTCCTGTTCAACTGTGTCAGCCAGTCGCCAAGTGCGGTCGCCTTTCCACTTTACAGGGTAGTCAACAGTCATAATCGAGTTCGATTCTTTTGTGGTTCTTCTGCCTCTTCTGGTTCTTTCGGCAGAAGGGCTTATTGGGGATGCGAGGTTTGCACTGGCGACCTCGGTTAAAATGGCAATCATATTATGAAAAGCGACGGAGGTTCTCAGGCCTCCATGCCACCACAAGGTAAACTGGGAATGGTCCTGGACCCAGGGATATCCATTCGCTGTAAGGTCTGTACTCATATAACCGCCGATTAATTCCTGCTGACGAATAACAAGTGGGTGTATTGTTGGGTTGACGGGGTCGGCAAACGGAGGGACAAAGATGCGGCAGGCGTCGAAGCCGCTTCCCTTTTGGTGCATGTCAAAAACTATTTCAGGGAACCATTCTTCGTAAAGCTGTTTTGCGACGAGTTTATGGCCTTTTTGTGTGAACATATAAAAGTCGCGGTTGTTGTCGTGTCCTGTGTATTTATTATACAGCCGGGGCAGTGATGTGACCCGAACGCCGGGACCTGGATTTTGTTTCATATAATGGTTGGCAACCAGTTGTGTTCCATCCGGGTTTACACAGGGGTAGAGGATTAAAATAACGTTTTCGAGGATTTGATTAATAGCCGGGGTGTTTTCTGTGGCCAATTGGTAAGCTACGATTGGGGCCATTTGTGTTGCGCCTACTTCGTTGGAATGGAGGCAGCAGGAGATGTGTACAACGGTTTTGCCTTCTTTGAGAAGCTGCGGCAGTTCGGCTTCGGAAGTAAGGCGAGGGTCAGCGAGTTTGTGCTGGATAGCTTTGTACTTTTCGAGGTTTTTTAGGTTTTCCGGTGAAGAAATCAAGGCGATTAAGAGAGTGTTTCCCATTTCAGTTTCGCCGAGTTCGACTATTTTGATTCTGTTGGAGGCCTTGCCGATGGCATAGAAGTACTCGGCAATCTGGTCCCAGTTAGCCAGTTTGTAATCTGAGCCAAGTTTGAAACCAATAATGCTTTCAGGGGTGGGGATAACATCGGTTTGAGCGATTGTGGGGCAGCTTAGGGTAAGAATTACTAAGGCTGCAACGAGGTTCAATTTGAATGTTTTCATTATGTCCTCCCAAGACATTGTTAGGTTATAATTTACATTTACTTTTTAGAAAAAGAAGCATTATCTCATAAGATGAGCTTAAAAACAAGGTCAAAAAATTGTGTAGGGAGATTTTTTTGGAAGATATTTTTACAGGTTTTAATTCCTTCTTAAAACATAGGAATTGGGGTGTTAGTGCGACAAGGCGGTAGATTTAATTTGGCAGATAAAAAAGAACAGGGCCGGGCAGCGGAGGGAGAGGAGAAAACCCGGCCTTGTTCATAAGCAATCATAAACATTGAACAAAAAACCTCTACTAATTAATACTATCTTATGCTGGAAAATGTTCGTGTTCCAGTAAAAAATATCATCGACTGAATAATTTTACCTTCCAGTGGGGGGGGGGTAAAAGATTGTGCCCGCCCGGCTGGGATTTCCGTACTAAACCTCAGATATGCGGTTATAAAAAAAAATGGGCTGAGGTCGGGAGGGAGGAAGAGGGGAAAGAAACCTCAGCCCGCAGTTTTATAAAGGTAAATGGTAAATACCTTTTTCACTTAATCAAAGAGCGTGATTTTGTCAAAGACCAAAACCTGTTATTTTTAAAGGATGCACCGCTACAGAGCCACAAGGAGTTTTTAGCCAAGTTGTATAGTATTAGTATAGCGTAAAAATCAAAAGTTGCAACAAAAAATTTGTAAGGAACAAATTTTTTGGTTTTTTTTTGATTTGGAGGTGAGAGTTGAAAAATAGGTTTTTGTACTTAGAGCCTATAACAAAATGACTCTGTATTCAAGCGGCTTATTTTCCGTCTGGCCGGCGTCAGGCTGTATCGACAACCTTTCAAGGTTGCCTGCTTCGCCTTGGTTGCCAGACGAAAAAACGCCCGCTTTCGGTACAACGATTCATTTTGTTAGAGGTTCTAAGATATTTAATGGTTTTTGTAGTTTTTTTTGCTTTGGAGCTTTTTCAGCACCTAGGCCGAACTCTTCTTTGTTACGAAATATTCCATAAAGCCATAATTGTTTTTGCGGAGGTGGTTCTGGCCTGGCCCGATGAGTTTTTTGAGGTGCCCCAGGCAGCATCGTCCGGATGGAGTTGGTGTGTTTGAATGTGAGTGGATATTTTTCGAATCAAATGCGCAGGTATTGGGAATCGAAAATTCGGATTTTAAAAATTTTTTTTAATGCTTGTGTTACCGTGATTTAGCTCAAGAAGTTTCAGATTAAAAGACCGTTTTTTCGCATCAAACGCGCAGGTTGGTCTAAATGTAGAGGCGATGAAGGATGTCATCCGGGACAGGAAAAAACGAATATGGTTAGACGGTCAGTAAACAAGGGAGCAGTAAATGGCGTTTGAGCTTCAAATATTTAACGATGACCAGCTTGAAACAGATTACATCGAGTGGCTTGTAGATGAAAAGTCAATAGATATTCAGATGCATTTTGCCAAGCTTTGGGAATATTACAGCAATCGGATGGTGAGTGTTAGCGGTACAGGCAGCTTCGAGAGGAAAATAAACGCATCGGGACGGTGTTATCTGCAGGCGCAGGAATACGGCCTGCCAAGCCGTATTACCGGCCTGGTACACTCCGGAGATGCAGGAGTTTTCGGTTCGCAAGCGGTTAAAGATGTTCAGCGAAAAGAAGTGGTGATAGAAAATGATATTGCCTGGCGGATAAATGCGGCGACGGATTTTTTGTTTGGAAAGCCAATAAGTTTTGTTTCCAGGGCGTCAGGGAGCCGAAAAAGAGCAGAAATAGAGTCGATATTAAGGGCTCTGTTTTCGGCCAACGGCGCTATCGGATTTTTCCAGGATATGGCGGTGCTCGGAAGTGTGTATGGTTTTGTCGATTGTATAGTCAGGCCTGGCGAAGAAGTACTACAGCAAAGCATTTCACCTTCCTCCCAAACCCTCACTTTTGAAGAAGTGCTGCGATTGGCACAGACCATTGACCTTGAATTGATTGAAGCACCAAGAGCACTGCCTGTTTTGGAAGAGGACAACTACAAGAAAATCAGATATTACGTACAGCATTTTTACCAAAAGAAAAATTCTCTAAACAGGAGAGGCGGGTTTCTGTCTCGGGTGCTGTCACGCAGGAGGCAGGGCGGTGACAGCCGTCAGAGTGTAGCGGTTACCGAGGTTATGTCGGAGTCGGCCTGGCAGAGATACGAGAACAAAGAGCTTGTTGGGGAGGGTAAGCTTGCCTTAGGGATTCTGCCGGTAGTGCATATTCAGAATATTGCCCAGCCATATTTTTATGAAGGTATAAGCGATGTTGAGCCGTTGATACCGGTCCAGGATGAACTTAATACCAGGTTGAGTGACAGGGCAAGCAGGATTACGTTTCAGTCATTTAAGATGTATCTGGGCAAGGGGATAGAAGGTTTTGAGGACAGGCCTGTCTCGCCGGGCAGGATGTGGCACACGGATAATCCGGAAGCAGCCATCGAAGAGTTCGGTGGTGACGGGCCGGCACCGAGTGAGGACATGCACATTGCTGAGATTAGAGAGGCGATGGATAAAATAAGCGGTGTGACGCCAATTGTGGCGGGGGTTTTGAAAAACAAACTTGGGAATCTTACCAGCGCCGTAGCTATTCAATTGATGCTTATGGGGATGCTGTCGAAGACAGAACGAAAAAGATTTACTTACGGTGAGGGAATCAAAGAAATCTGTGCAGTGGTTTTGGGGATGCTCGATAAAGCCGGCATTTATCAGACCGATGCTGTGGAGAGAGAAATTGAGCTTATGTTTCCCAGTCCACTGCCGGAAAATATGATGGAAAAACTGAGAGAGGCACAAATTAAGAAAGAATTGGGTGTACCAGTTGAGCAGGTGCTCAGAGAATTAGGTTATGAAACCAATGGTCAGGGGCAGATCGGTAATGAGTCAGATTAACGAGGACGACGTAATTTTGTCAGAGACAACAGCGGAACAGGATGAGGTTGGAGGTATCAAACTTGTTCCGGTCGCTGAATCAATCCGCTATCGCAAAAGGGCCCAAGCGGCAGAGAGGAAGAGTGAAATTCTGGCGGAGCAATTAGCTCAGGTGAAATCAGAAACTTCCCAAATATCAGAGCAGTTGAGTATTGTTCAAGCAGAACAACAACTGATGTGTAAATTAGCTGCTGCAGGTGCTGTGGATTTGGAAATGGCTGTTTTAGTTGCCAAAGAGAGAATGAAAGGTTCTGGTGATGCGGATTTGGACGGTGTGGTTGAGCAGTTGAAGAAAGAGAAGCAATATCTGTTCGGAAGTAAGACGAATGAGGTTATGGCGGCAAAGAGAACGGCCCCGGTAAAGGAGCGGGTTCAAAGCAACAGGGGTGTACTTGAGAAGGCAGCAGAGAAGGCGGCAACGACAGGCAATAGAGCAGATTTGCAGGAGTATCTGAAACTGCGACGGAACTTTGTTTAGGTATTTAGATTTTTGCTGAGCCCGGCAAATGGCGGGAGTGGGGTTTTGCAGGAATTAAAAGATTAAAAAAGGAGAATTAGCAAATGGCTTTTACAGGAAAAGCAACATATTCAGCCGGTACAACACTGCCGGAATTGGCTGAAGACATATCAGATTTGGTTGGGATAATTTCACCTTATGAGACGCCGTTACTGGATGCTCTTGGTGACCCTTTAAGAGAGACAACCAGTACACATCACGAATGGCTTGAAGATGAACTTCTGCCAAACAAAGATGCCATCAATGACGACACTTATACCGACCCGGACGTTGACACAGATTTTGTAGTCGATAATGGCAGCAGGTTTCGTGTTGGCGACCAGATTCAGGTCGAAGGCAGCGAAGAATTGATGCTCGTAACCGGTATCAACAGTGATACTCTTACAGTGGTTCGAGGTTATGCGGGTACTACGGCAGAGGATTTGGCTGATAATCAGGTGATAAATATTCTTGGTAATGCAGCTCTTGAGGGGGCCGATAAGCCCGGTGCGCGGTTTACCAACCGCAGCAGGTGTGGCAACTATACTCAGATATTTACCGCTGCGGTAGAAGTCAGTGGTACGGATATGGCAGCGAGCCAGCTGGGCCTGGCCGACGAGATGGATTTTCAGAAACAAGAGCGGCTGCGTGAACTTATTCGTGATTTGGAAAACACCGTTGTCAACGGCGGTCAGCCGGCAAGCAATCCGGAAGGAAGCGGTTCGGTGAGAAGGTCGATGAAAGGTATCGTTCAGCACCTTTCGACGAACGTTTTCCATACCGGTGACAGCGGCTTTCCATCAGGGACGGCGCTTGATGAGGACAAGATAAATTATGTGCTCAGAAAGATTTGGGAGAGTAGCAATGGTAACGTGGACCTGATTGTTGTAGGTGGTTTTCAGAAGCGAAAGATAAATGCTTTTTGTGCAGACAGCAGGACCTATGGAGCAACGGATACCACTTTTACCAATATGGTGAGCATCTACGAAAGCGACTTTGGAGTTTGCAGGATTGTTACGTCTCGATGGATACCGCAAGATGCGGCAGTGTTTCTGGATTCGTCCCGTGCAAATGTTTTGCCATTGGCGGGGCGCAGTTTTCATTTTAAGCCGTTGGCAAGCGGTGGTGACTATGAGTGCGGTGAACTGATTGGAGAATACACGCTGGAGTTAAAGAACGAATTGGCACATGGTCTTATCCGCAGTTTAAGCACCAGTTAAGAACCGGGGGCTGCGGATGGCGTGTACAACACGTCTCGGCGAGAGTGCCCAAAGAGCGAACTGTCTTTGGGCACTTAAGCCGGCCAGCGATAAAAAAGAGGAGATTTTCAGCGATGGCTAAATTTTCAAACGATGTTGATATTCTTAGATATGAGCCGATACTGTTCGGCGAACTTCATTTGCCGGGACAGGTTTTGGCAGCCGGCACAGGCGCTTCGCTTAGCGGAGTGACGTTTACTGCAAGCGGTGCGAATTTTACAGGTGCATCGGTGATGGCGGGTGGTGTTATATATATGCAGTCCGCAGACGGGTCGCTGGATAGTGCGTTTGAGATTGTTTCAGTTGATTCGGCGACACAGCTTACCGTCTCGGTAGTCAGGGCAGATTCAGATGGTAGTTCCATAGCGCCCCCAGCAGGTAGTAATATATCTTACCGTGTCAGCACATTTGAGCCACAGGCGAGCGAAGTTGGTTTCCGGTTGACTGAATATTTCGGTATCAAGCCGGGGAATCCGGAAAGCAATATAGAGGTCGAAGATATTCTGGATAGAAGCGTGTTAAAGAGAGCATCGGTCTTTGCGGTTATTTCGATAGTTTATGTGATGTTAGCCAGTAAGGCCAAAGACGACAATTTCTGGAGTAAGAGTCTGTACTATCGGAGACTTTTTGAAAAGTCCAGAGAGAGGTGCCAGCTTAGTATCGACTCCGGTAGTGATGGGGTGGCTGATGTTACTCTGACAGGTGGGTCGGTAAGGTTGGTTAGGGATTAGCGAAGGGAAGATAGATGAGCATTACTTTAGACGGACAAGAAGTGTTCGACCGACAAGGATTTGAGATTGAGCTTGGCAGTGTACGGCGGGACTCGGCAGAAAGGACAATTGCGGGACTGGACGGCAAGCTCAGTATTGATATGGGTGGACGCGGCAGAGAGATAGGACAGAGAGGTTCGCTTAGTGCGCCGAGCAGAGCAAAAATGAATGAGCGAATCGGTGCTATATCAGCCTTTATGGACGGCGATACACATACCCTAAAGATGGATGATGGAGAAGAGTATGGTAATCTCAGGATGGATGTTTTCGAGGTAAGTAAAGAAAGGGCGTCCGGCAGTCGGGTTTGTTGTGATTATAAAATAGTATATACACAGTTGGTGGTTTAGTGGTATGTCACTTATTAGCAGTGGAGTAGAAAAAGTCAGGGCGTTTGAACTTGCCAGTGGTATATGGTCCGACGGCAGAAGTTTTGCTGAGGTGCGGACAGCATTGGTAAAGTGGCGGTCGGCGTGGAGCGACAAATTTTATCAGGTTTATGTTAATGGCCGGTATGCTGGGACGACTTTGGAGCCCGCTCAGCGGCAAATGATTGTTCAGGCGCCCACCTTTTCAGGAACACCGGTTCAGATTGAAATTTTTGCCGTTAGTACGGCAGACGCGGAGACTGATTTTAGTGGTGAGCTTGAGTCTTCGAGATGTCATACCGGCAGGGTGAAAATCAGGTTGCTTCGCAGCCAGGAGTTGCCGATTGACTCAACAGCTGATATTTACTTTGACAACGGCAGCGGTGAAATAGACTACAACAGTTCTCTTAATGACAGTCCCATACGAATCTGGCCTGTGTGGCAGGACAAGGCAGGGTTTGGAATGAGCAGTTTTGGTGCTGGTGACCTTGGTTTCGATGGTGCTGCTGCTGTTGGGTTCGGCAGAGGCAGCTTTGGAGGCGGGCAGTTCGGCCTTGATGCTGATGTAATTGAGTGGATAAGCGGAGCGATGGAGGCCGGTGTGTATAAATTCGCTGTTAAGGTTAGCGACAAATTCAGAAACCAAAGCGTTGCCAGCCAGACCGGACAAATCACAGTGATACCTGCGGCAAGACCGGCTGAGCGGGTGAGTGTTACGTCGTTTGATAAAAACACAAATCAATTAATTTTGAGCATCTCTTAAGAGAGTAACGGGGAGAATAATTATGGCTGAGGTATATCCATCTGATATTGAGTTGTTGAATATGCAGTCCGACAGTGAGACAGGTGTTGAGTTTATACCAACGGGGCAATCACCTTACTATCTGCAGTTTAGAAAATTGTTGTATCGTCTTTTGCTTTCGGTAAAGCGGGCAAACGATTTTAGGGTTTATGATGAAGGTAGTCTGGATATAGGTGTAAAAAGCGGCAAATTCTGGCTTGGGACGGAGCTGGTCAACTATAGCGGCTCGTCTGGAAATACCTTGGCCGATGATAAGGGGAATATTTATATCTATCTGGATTCGCAGGGCCAGCTTGTCATCAATGAGTACAGCAGTTTTCCTACGATGTTGACGGTACCGCATATTCGGCTGGCGATAGTAACTACATCGAATGGTGATATTGATTCGATAACCGATTGCCGTACAGGCCATAATTTTGTGATACCGCACAAAGCCGGTGGGGCGAAGAAAATTATTGAAGGGCACACCTCAGATGATACTCTTACCGCAGCAGAATCCGGTAGTGTGCATACTAATTTGGATGCAACCGGGGTGGTGATTCTTACATTGCCGGTGTCGGCTACGGATGGGACTGTGTTTACCTTTGCGGTCCAGGCAGCACAGGAGCTACGGGTTGACCCGGGCTCTGCAACAATCAGAGATGACAGCGGCCAGACGGCCGACAAATACAAATCGTCCGATGCCATAGGTGAGTGCATAACACTTGTTGCAGATTCAAACGGGGACTGGGTAACAACAGCAAAGAACGGTACCTGGACAGAGGAAGCGTAGAAGAGGCGGCGGGAAAGCGAAGGAATACGAGCGGGAACAGTTTTTAGTTTTAGGTTGAGAAAAGCAAATGGCAACTGAAACTCTAAGACCAAACGGTGCCGGTACCCATACTGAATGTGATGTAAGCGGTGCTGCTCAAAATTATCAGGCTGTTGATGAAGAAGTAGCTGATGAAGGTTCTTCATATGTGTATAACGGTGACGAGGGGGGAGATTTTACTGATACATATAATCTGGTGGACAGTGCTGTTGGCGCCGGGACAATTACTAATGTTCGTATTTATGTGAGATGCAAAATTGAGGAACCATAATGTCTGAAGCATACATAGTTTGTAGGACACACAACACAGACTATTTCAGCAGTGATTTAGAAATAGATATGTCGTGGGCTACTTATTATCAGGACCACTCTGTCAATCCAAACACCGGACAGCCCTGGACGTGGGCTGAGATAAACGCCCTGCAGGCAGGGATAAAACTTACAGGCGAAGAAGGAGAAGAGCCGGAATGTACTCAGGTGTATGTTGAGGTAACTTATACACCGTCAGGTATAGCCCGGTTGCTGGTTGGAGGTTCATTAGCTGGTAATAGTTTAGTTGGGAAAGGACTGGCAAGATGATGTATTTAGGTGATTACAAAGAAGACGGTACGCTTTATTTTTGCTGGGGCACAAACGACAAAGATGGGGCGAGTATAACCCGCAGCACCAATGGGACCATTAAAGTTTATAAGGATGATGGCACCAGCGAAAGTACGGCGGGGATAACAGACACCAAAGACTTCGACTCCTTGGCCGGAATCCATAACTGTAAAATAGATATGGACAGTGATGCCTTCTATGCGACCGGGCATGATTATTCGGTTGTACTTGCCGGAGCGACAATCGATGGTGAAAGTGTTAATGCCGTGCTTGCTACTTATTCAATAGAGAACAGGTATGCGGGGAGCTTACTTTTTGAAAAGGCAGCTAAGATGCTTGTAAACAGGGCGGTACAAAACAAGG
The DNA here is from genome assembly GCA_964510545.1 of uncultured Pirellulales bacterium. GTDB lineage: Bacteria > Planctomycetota > Phycisphaerae > Sedimentisphaerales > Anaerobacaceae > CAYXPG01. Next base: position 11,797 of record CAZECQ010000063.1, read on the forward strand.
TAACCGGTGTAATTGAGTACTATGATGAGGATGACGAAACGGTCATTCTTACCCACACACCAACTGATGGTGAATTGGAGATTACGAGAGAGTCGAGTTGATGGAAAGTGCGTGGTTAATAAAAGAATCGCTGTTTAACGGACAGACGAGCAACGGATTTAAGCTTGGTACTGTTTTGAGTTTAGGCTGGTTCTGGACGAGGTTCGGCGGCTGTTCTGTGTTGTATCGCGGGGCCAGTATGGAGCTAATAGACTTTGAAAACATATTAGCTGTGGGTGAGCAGAGTGCCAGTTCAATCTCACCGCCCGGTTATGTCGAGCACAGTAGCAGTTCGACGTATTATTATGTTGTTCGCAGGGCCAATAAATGCGGTTGTCAGGAACATACTCTTTCTGCGGCGGTCAAGGTTTCGATAGATGCCGATGGAGAATTAGCACAGCCGAAGCCGAACAGTGTTTTCGGTTCATTGGTGCGGGAGATGGCCGGCAGTAAGATACAACTTCTATGGTTTTATTGTCCTCTTGGACAGCAGTCGGCGCCTGCTTGTTTCAAAATTTATTATGACGGCGGGTCGGGGCAAATCGATTATGAAAACTCAATTGCTGCGATTGACTATACCGGAAGGAAGTTTTACAGCTATCAAAGTAACACACTTGATGCAGGTACGTATTTGTTTGCCATAAGGGTCGAGGATGCCAACGGTATAGAGAATGAATCTTTAGCGGGTATAAGAATTGAGCTTAGTGTTACAGGTCCCGACGCAATTGACATTTTAAGTTCCAAAGCAGTCTAATCCCAAAGAGGTTTTTAATGTCTAACAGTATTGAATTTTACCAATCAGAGCAACGCGGGCTTTCACGGCCGGCGGCGAAAGTTTTGGTCTTTCTTGAAGGGACGTTGTGTCCTTATCTTGAGTTGGTAGAAGTAGTTCGTTGTAGCTGGCCGGAATTTGGCTGGGCGCGTTTGGCTTTCAATGCAGCCGCTTATCCGCAGGCAGGCCCGATGGCTGTTGAAGATATCGAGATTTTGTTTGGTATGGGAAAATCAATTTGTATTCAGCAGGTTTACAATGTTGCGGCACCGGGTGTATCGGTTGATAGTATTCCCATTTTCGCTGGTCAGATAGAAGGCATCGAGACAAAGCTGTCCGGCAGTGGTGAAAGAGTTGAAATTACGGCGAAGGATTTCAGCGCAAATCTAAAACGCATCACTGTCTATGGCAGGCGTTTGGTCAACCCGGACGGTTCAACTGTTTTTTTGGCGGGCGTTGATATGATTTTTAATGAAGATAGCAAGGGCAATGCCTCAACCGAACCAGTTGAAAAAGGGGGGAACAGTTTAACGGTTTTTTGTGCCGAAGAGTCGCAATCGAAGCTCTGGAGCTATGCCGAGGTCATTCACTATTTACTTTGTGAGTATCTGCCGGTGGGTCAATTGCAGAAGCCGGACATCGAGCAGCTTCGCGTGCTGACCGAGAACCAGATGGTTCGAGACTTTGACGTTACAGGTTTAAGTATGTTGGAGGCGTTGCAGCGATGCTGTGAAAGAATTGGTTTGAAGTT
>CAZECQ010000064.1:0-12701 GCA_964510545.1 uncultured Pirellulales bacterium
CCATCGATTATTTCAAAGACAAGCTGCCGATTTTCGGGGTGTGTCTTGGCTTTCAGTCGATAGTGCAATATTTCGGCGGTAAAATCAGCCATGCGCCGGAACCGATACACGGCAAACCCTCACGAGTTACACATAACCAAAAAGGAGTATTCGCCGATGTCGAAAACCCGCTGCAGGCGGGACGATATCACAGTCTTTGCGCTGTGGAGCTGCCGGATTGTCTTGAGCCAACAGCCCTGTTCGAAGAGATTGTAATGGGTGTTCAGCACAAAGAGCTGCCGATATTCGGTGTTCAATTTCATCCGGAAAGCATTTTGACACCGGCTGGCGGCAAAGTAATCGAAAATGCTTTGGCAATGGCAACGGCAAATAAACAATAAGGAATTAAGATGGCAGTGATAACTGAATTTATTGAGCCTTTACTGGCAGGTGAAGATTTGGGTTTTGAAGAGTCAACCCGGCTTTTGGATATTATTTTTGAAGGCGAGGTGGCAGAGGTTCAGATTGCGGCGTTCCTTACCGCAATGAGGGCCAAAGGCCCAACAGCAGCGGAACTGGCGGGGCTGGCTAAATCACTGCGAAACCATGCGGTTGCCGTTAAGGTCGATGTCGGTAATATGGTTGACACATGCGGGACGGGCGGGGCAGCAATAAAAACATTTAATATCTCAACTGCATCGGCGCTAGTGGCGGCCGGGGCCGGGGTTTATGTCGCCAAGCACGGCAATCGTGGAATAACCAGCAGTTGCGGCTCGGCAGATGTACTTGAGGCATTAGGAGTTAAAATAGATTCCTCCGCTGAAACCGTGGCAGAATGTATCAAAGAGGCACACGTGGGATTTATGTTTGCTCCTATGTTTCATCCTGCGATGAAATATGTCCAGCCGACACGGAAAGGGCTGGGATTCAGGACGGTCTTTAACCTGCTGGGTCCTCTGGCTAATCCTGCCAATGCGGCGGCACAGGTGATGGGAGTTGCTGATGAAAGTCTGATGGAGACGATGATAGAGGCTCTAAACCTACTTGGGGTTCAGAGGGCGCTGGTGGTGCACAGTGATGGTCTGGATGAAATAAGCACAGCAGGTGTTACCAAAATAGCGAAGCTAAGAAACGGCCAAATTACAAATACAGAACTTAACCCGGAAGATTTGGGTATGGGGTTAGCCGACATCAATAGCTTGACGGTAAGCGATGCCAAGACAAGCGCAACAATAATCAAAGAGATTTTAAGCGGCAAAGAGGATGGGCCGGGCAAAGATATAGTTGTCCTTAACGCCGCTGCTGCGATAATCGTTGCCGGTCTTGCAGATGATTTTGAATCGGCAATCAAGAGCACAGAAGCTTCGGTCAGCAACGGGGAGGCGATGGCGTCTCTGGAAAAATTAGTTAAAATCTCAAATAGCTGAATGTTAAGCGAGATATGAGTTTCGAAAATGTTGATAGTTAAAGTTAAAATTTGCGGTATTACCAATTACGAAGATGCTATGGCGGCAGTGGATATGGGTGCGGATTTGCTGGGTTTTAATTTTTATCCCAAAAGCCCGCGATATGTAACCACCGACAAGGCAATAGAGATAATAAATAAACTGCCGGGATTTGTAGATATTGCCGGCGTGTTTGTGAATGCTTCGTTTGAGCAAATCCAGGAGATAATAAATCAATGCCAGTTAAACTGGGTTCAGCTTCACGGTGACGAAGACCCACAGTTCTGCCAACAATTTGATTCGTTGAATATAAAAACTATGAAGGCGCTGCGAGTGAAAGACCATAAGGATATTGAAAAGGCAGATAGTTTTTTAACAGATGCAATTTTGCTGGATGCTTATCATCCTGAGAAATATGGCGGTACAGGAGAGAGGTTTGACTGGGATATCGTTGGGAATATTAACAGACGTACTTTTTTGGCCGGCGGTATAAATCCCAATAACGCATCCAAAGCGATTCAGCCGGGAATTTATGGAATTGATGTCTGCAGTGGTGTAGAATCTGAGCCGGGCAAAAAAGATAAAAAATTAATGAAGAAGTTGTTTGACAATATACGTTACTTGAGAGGTTAGGAAAATCGAATATGAAATATAAAGGCAGATTTGGAGACTATGGTGGTTTTTATGTGCCGGAGGTGTTGATACCGGTACTGGAAGAATTGGAAGAGGCGTTTTACCGCTTTTACGAAGACGAGCGATTTGTGACTGAGCTTGCAGAGCTTTCAGACAGTTATGCCGGTCGTCCAACGCCGCTTTATTATGCCCGCAGATTCAGCGAGTATGTCGGCTTTAAAGTGTATCTTAAACGCGAAGACCTTCTGCACGGTGGTGCGCATAAAGTCAATAATACACTTGGCCAGGGGCTTTTAGCCAAATATATGGGTAAAACCAAACTCATTGCAGAGACTGGTGCGGGCCAGCACGGCCTAGCCACTGCGATGATTGGGGCTTTTTTTGGTATGGAGACGAAAATTTTTATGGGTGTTACTGATATTGAGCGACAAAGTGTCAACGTCCATAAGATGAAACTGTGCGGTGCAGAAGTAATAAGTGTGGAAGGTGGCACGGGGACACTTAAAGATGCTATCAATGATGCTCTGCGCTACTGGACGGCTAACGTAGCTGATACGTTTTATCTTTTCGGCTCGGCCTGTGGGCCACATCCATATCCTACGATAGTAAAGCACTTTCAGTGCTGTATCGGCAAAGAGGCAAGGCAGCAGTGTCTAGAGCAAATCGGCAAACTGCCTGATATGATTGTTGCCTGCGTTGGCGGCGGCAGTAACGCAATAGGTATATTTACAGCGTTTCTGGACGATAAGGATGTCAAAATGGTTGGGGTCGAAGCGGGAGGCAGAAGCATAAAAAGCGGCAACCATGCTGCGACGCTGGTGGCCGGCAGAATAGGTATTCTGCACGGTGCAAAAGCTTATCTGCTCCAGGACGACGAGGGGCAGGTCTATGATACAGAGTCGGTAAGTGCAGGGCTGGATTACCCGGCTGTTGGGCCTGAACACTGCCTGTTAAAAGATACTGGCAGGGTCGAATATGTAGCTGCCGAAGATAAGGAAGTGCTTGACGTATTCGAGATGTTGAGCAAAAGCGAAGGGATTCTCCCGGCCCTTGAAAGTGCACATGCTCTGGCCTACCTTGTGAGCCGGAAAGGCAAATTAGATGCCGATACCATCGTGATAGCGAATCTTTCTGGCCGAGGCGATAAAGATGTTTCAATTGTAGAAAAACGCCGGCCTCTCGAGAACTGATTATTAATTATCAGTAGGAAATCGATTATGGGCAATATCACAGACTCGACCAAAGCGTTTAAGATATGGCTTGCAATTATTATGATTATCAGCATAACCAGTTGCTCTTATGAACAAAGAGCGCAATTAGGATTTGGTGCCGGCGAAACAGGATGGCCTATGCACCACATTGATAATTCTCTATACAATCATAACTCCCTGAGTCCGGGGGACGTCGATAAAGATGGTTTTACGGACTACGCGGTTATTCATGAGGGACCAGATAAATATACGATTGTATTTAATCCCGGGAAAGACGGTGACGTGCGAAAGCCCTGGCCAAAGGTAATAATCGGAGAGGCTGGCAATCCAGAATATTCATACTTTGGTGACTTTGACGGTGACGGCAATCTTGATGTGGTAGGCTGCGGTGGTTATAGCGGGAAGCTCCCAACAGGGATTAAGATATTCTGGGGACCTGATTCCAGCCAAGTATTTGATGGTAGCGCTTGGATCGATGGAGGTTATATTCCAGATACTAAGGGCCGGGGTCATTTTCTTTATGTCGAAAGCAGCGATGTGAACGGCGACGGCACAACAGACATCGTGGCAGGAGGGAGAGTTCACAAGGTCAATCGTAAAAAAGCCGGTCTGATATGGATTGAAGCGCCAAGCAATAAGAGTGACCGCCGGAATCTTTCAAAGTGGAAAGTACATGATATTGATTCGACTTTGTTGAGTGGTCACGGTTTTGTTTTCATTGATATCGACCAGGATGGAGATGACGATATTGCTGTTGCGAATGCGGACTGGGATACTTCGGACTCTGAAGAACGAGTGCTGTGGTATGAGAATCCTGGGACTGGTTCAGCAAAACAGAAGGAACCTTGGCCTATGCATGTGGTTTATAAAGGTCACGAATTTTTTGCCAAACCCCAGGTTGCAGTTGGTGATCTGGACGGTGATGGTCTGACCGACCTGTGTGTACAAACCGATAGTCACATTTTCTATTTTAAGAAGATGAGTTTAAAACCGGTTTCCTGGAGACGAATAGTAATTAATAAGCCAGAGGTTGCACGATGGGTAAGCAGGCCTACAAAAATGGCTGATATCAACCATGACGGGAAAATGGATATCGTAGGGATGCTTATTCATAATTACGGGTACATGCCTTTGGGAAAAAGCTCTGTTTTTTGGATGGAGTACAGTGGTAACGAGCCAAGGCCAGATAATTGGACCACTCATGTCATAAAATGGTCTGACGGCGTATTTACTGGTAGAAGATTTCAAGGTGAGAAATGGGACCATTGCCGGTTTGAGGATGTGGATAGGGATGGCGATTTGGATATCGTCGGCAATTGTGAAGAGCATTATGAGTTCGTATCAGGGAAACAGAATAAGACTCTCGTAGGTGTAGTTTGGTTTGAGAATAAGCTTGTTCCATAGACAAGAGCACAGTATCAGCAAGGCCGCCTGGGATTGTCCTTTTGGAGGTAAATAGCTTCTGCAAAGTTCTGAATTCCGGGCCATAGCCAGGAAAGGATATGATTGATGAAAACATACAAACAGGTTTTTTCCGAACTTTCGGAGCAAAAAAGAGCGGCATTAATACCGTTTTTCGTAATCGGCGACCCCGATTTTGATACAAGTTTCGAGATTGTAAAAACAGCAATTGATGCCGGAGCTGACATTCTGGAGTTGGGGGTAGCATTTTCAGACCCGATAGCTGATGGGCCTACAATCCAAAAGGCGGATATTCGCGCACGAAACGCCGGTATAAATGTAAAAAAGGCATTTGAGTTTATCAAAAAAGTCAAGGCGTATAAAGACATTCCAATCGGCTTGTTGATGTATTACAACCTGATTTATCAGTATGGGGCAGAAAAGTTTTTCGCCGATTTCCACGAAGCGGGTACCAACAGTGTTCTGGTTGCAGATTTAAGCATTGATGATGCAGATGAAATTGTGGGACCAGCTACCTCGGCGGGCCTCGATACCGTTTTTATGGTAACGCCAAATACCGAAACGGAAAGAATGAAGCTCATTGCCTCTAAAACAACCGGCTTTATTTATACAGTGTCGGTTCTGGGCGTTACAGGCAGTAGAGAAAAACTCTCCGAGCAGGTAGAAGGGCTTGTCGCTAAGCTGAAAAAGCTTACCAGTGTCCCTGTCTGCGTAGGTTTTGGAATCAGTAAACCGGAACATGCTGCAGCGGTAGCAGCAACCGGCGCCGATGGTGTGATAATCGGCTCGAAAATTGTAAAAATAATCGAAGAAAATCTGGGCAATAAAGAAAAAAACTTAGCTGAGATTTCAACATTTATAAAAGAAGTCAAATCTGCTATTGCCAATAAATAGGGGAGCCCATTTTGCAACAAGTCGCAAAATGTGAACCCTAAAAGAGTCCGAGGCGGATATATACTCTGGAGTCTTTGCGCTGCAATCCCCAGCCCTAATCGGGTTATTCCTGTTAGTTGTTAGATTTTGTGTTAATGCCTGTCCGATACAACCAGTATGCAACAGATGCCAACAGAATTATACCCAGCCAGGCTCCCAAAGGTTCATCAATCACCGTCAGGGCATTTTGGGTGCCGACGATAACAATTGGTATCGCAATAAGGATACCAAGCAGCGCTTCGCCGGTTATCAATCCGGAGGCAAATAACATCCCGTGCCGGTCGGACACTTCCATAGATTCTTTAGTGGTGTCTTTTCTTTTGTGATAGAACTTTATTGCTAAACTTATTAATCCGCCAATTAAAATGGCTGTTGAAAGCTTAAACGGCAGATAAAAGCCAATGGTGACAGCGAGAACCGGTGTTCTGAAAGAACTGCCTTTGTTTTGAAGGTAACAATCCAGGGCTATCACAAACGCTGCGATAACCATTCCGATGGTTATGAAATCCCAGGGCAGGTCCCCTGAGAAAACGCCCTGTGCAACTGAAGCCATAAGATTGGCCTGGGGTGCAGCTAGAGGATTTGTTTTACCTATTGCCGAAGCATGCCCTGCAAACCCATAGGCTTTTTGGAGCAGCACAAGAACCGGTGCAATCACAAAGGCGGCTGAGACCGTTCCCACTATCTGCATTAACTGCTGTTTCCAGGGCGTAGCGCCGACGATGTGGCCCGCCTTTAAGTCCTGCATATTATCGCCTGCGATTGCCGCGGCACAACAGACAACACTGCCAATGATTATTGCTGCCGCAGGCCCGGTCTCGGCGCCCTTGCCCATCAACAATACTAAAAGAAGTGAAGAAACCAAGACAGTCGCTATTGTTACACCGGATATAGGGTTATTGGAAGAGCCAACTATCCCGGCCATATAGCCAGCAACGCCTGAAAATACAAAACCCGTTACGAGCATAATCAGTGCCATCGGTAGTGATACCGATACATTTGCAACAAATACCTGATATACTATAAATAATGGCACGACCGAGGCTACAATAAGCGTTAGTATCCATTTCATTGGCATATCTTTTTCGGTTCTGGGGATTTGGATATTGGCAGCAGTTGTACTGCTGTAGGCACTAAGTCCGCTCCTAATGCCGCTAACAATAGATTTTCGAAGTTTAATGACCGTCCACAGCCCCCCTACTATCATTCCCCCGACCCCAATATATCGAGTCTGTTCAGCCCATATCTGCTTGGCCCAGGCCAATGCTTCAATTGCCTGGCCATCCACAACCGGACAGGTTGATTTGGCAGCACAAATTGGGATTGCTACCAGCCAATTGCTCGCACCTCCCAGGAAAACCAGCACGGCAATATTCAGCCCTACGATATATCCCACAGAAACCAGCGCCGGGCTTAAATTCATACCGAAGTACGCCACAGATGTGCCGGCTTTTGCCGCTATCTCAAATATCCCCTCCCATATTTGCAGTCCAGCTTCACCGAGTTTGAAGAGTCCGCCGGCAATCGCTGCATGCACAAGATATTTAGTGCCGGAAGCCCCCTTTTCACCGGTTTTCAGCACCTCTGCAGCAGCTATTCCCTCGGGGAATTTAAGCTTTGTTTCGATAATCAATGCCCTTCGCAGAGGTATCGTAAATAGCACTCCTAAAACACCGCCAAAACAGGCGATAATCGTTACCCACCAGAAATTAAAATCGGACCAGAAATCCATAATGACCAATGCCGGCAGGGTAAATATCACTCCTGCCGCCAATGCTTCACCGGCCGAAGCAGCGGTGCGAACAACATTGTTTTCGAGAATGTTGTTGCGCTTAAAAAGCTTTAATATACCCATCGTAACCACCGCCGCCGGTATCGATGCTGAGACTGTCATCCCCGCAAACAGCCCAAGATAGGCATTTGCCGCTGCCAGTATAACTGAGAGTGTAATACCAAGTATAACCCCCTTCAGAGTAATCTCGGCCAGGGCATAACTGTCTAAGAGCAGGTTTTCATCGTTCGAAAAATCCTTTTGTTCGGCTTTTAGCTCATCCATTTGATTTTCCCTAAATTGAGTTAATGCTTTAACAGGGTAGCCAGCCAATGATGACTATTGAACAAACTGGGCGACAAAATATTTCGGTGTTAGCTTCCGGCCTGTCGCCCGTTCAATCATATCATCCCAACGATAAACTGAGCCTGGCTCAAAAACTTTTTTCTGCAGAAAATCACCAACCTTACGCTGGCCGACATAACTGACATCCTTGTCCGACTTGAGCTTTAGAATATTTTGAACAATATAGTGATGCAGTTGAGATGCCAACAATTCCCCTAATACGTAATTGTGATAATAACAGGGGGCAATAGTAAAATGAATTTTGGACGCCCAGTCCGGTTCGGTACGACCTGCAGGTTTTTTTACAAACTGATATTTTTCGACCAATTGCCACCAAAGTGAATCCAAATCCTGGTCGGGATTTGCATAGAGTTGCTTTTCGAAATCATACATAACCATAGCCCAGCGAACAAAAACAAGTTGTTTTAGCTGGGCATATTTATTACTGACCTTTTCGATTTGGGTGCGTTGTTCGTCCGACAATCCCAGCATTTGCTGCATCCAGGCCCCATTACGACTCAATCGTCCAAAAAACATAGCTATCGCTTCTGTTGTAAAAATATGTGCCGGTTCCCTAAGTAGATAAGGTACCTTTGGGTTATGATATTTGTCATAAACGGCATGTCCTAATTCATGCAGCATAGTTTCCATCCACTGCTCGTTATTTTTGATGTTACAGAGAATACGAACATCACCTTCTTTATCTATATCTGTGCAGAAAGCATGCGGGTTTTTGCCTTCACGCTCATAGAGGTCACTACTGGCCAGAATAGATTCCACAGGCAAGCCGATACCATTGTAAAATTTTACCGACAATTCTTTAACATCCTTGTCTTTATAATAACTGTCTAAGTCGACGTCATAGACCAAAGGAGTCTCCTGGAAGAACGGGTCGTGGTAATGCCAGGGTCTAAGTTGTTCGACAGGTACACCGTATTTGGCTGCCAGAATGGAATCCAGCTCGGCTTTTAGTTTGGCAAAAGGTTCGTTGGTCAATTCGTAAAGCTCATTGAAAATTTTGTCTATTTCTTTTATGTCCTGTTCAGCAGTAGTGAGCGAAAGAGTGTGGTAATTTTCAAAGCCAACCGTACGGGCGGCCTTGTTTCGCAACTTGACCAGTTTGATGATATCCTTCGCAACAACGGGCGCAACCTGCTTGCTTGCCAACCAGGCCTTTTTTCTTTTTTCAGAATCGATTTCGGTTTTTAGAATCTTTTTAATTTCGTTGGTGGTAACTTTTTCCTTGTCAATGATCCCTCTAAAAGTGCTGAAATTCTTTTCAACCTCAGTTCCCAAGTCAATAATTTGTTTGAGCAGGTCCTGGTCTATCTGGTGTGTCAGGTATGAGTTGTATAACAGGTCTAACTGCCGCTTAAGCACCGGCTCGGTTACTTGTTGTGATTCCTTCATTTTCTTTAGAAAGGCAAATTCCACGGGGTCGGTATAAACCTTGGTAATCTCAAGCTGCAGTTTGCTGACTTTGTCATAATCTTCAGGTTTGCCGGAATTTGCGGCATCCCAATACGCAAGACTGGTTTCCTTAGCCATAGGTTTGATTTCTTTGATATGCTTTGTGATGAAATTCTGCATTTGTTCATCGGCAGTTCCGGCACCGCAGCCAACAAGACAGATGGTTGCTGTCAGCATTATAACTGTAATACATAAACTTTTCATAACTTGAACCCTTATTAATATAAGTCATTATTTTATCAATGCACCGAAGCTGATTATATGGTTGCCTGCGGATAAATCAACTGTTTGTTAATTTGTATGCTCTTATGAGTTCCGCTATGCTCCAGGCCTGGGCGAAACAGCCTTTGGGTTTATGGGGCCGGTTACCATTGAATATCTCACAGATTTGTCCGAGACAGCCGTCTTCAGTCAAATGCTGCATCAACGGCTCGATAAAAACAGCGGCTTCCCTTTTACTTTTCTTGCTAAAATCGTTGACTTTTAAGTATGCCTCAATAAATGGCCCAATAAGATACGGCCAAACGGTACCTTGATGATAAGCCTCATCACGTTGTTGCTGTGGGCCTGCATATATGCCTTTGTACCGGCTGTCGTCGGGGCTTAATGTTCGCAGTCCATAAGGCGTGAGGAGATTTTTCTGTACCACATCTACTACCGACTTTTGTTGCTGAGCTGACAAAGGTGAAAACGGGAGTGAAACAGCAAATATTTGATTTGGCCGAAGGCTGCTGTCAACCGTACCATCGGGTAAAATACAATCGTTTAGATAGCCGGTTTTGTCGTTCCAGAATAACTTGCAGAAACTGATGGCGACTTTATCAGCCATTGATTTGTAATATTCCAGGTTCCGTGCATTCCGGCCGGTGTAAAATTGAACAAGCCGGCAAAGACTATTATACCAGAGGGCGTTAATCTCAACGGCTTTTCCATAGCGGGGCGTTATGGCAACACCTGCGTATTTAGCATCCATCCAGGTCAATTGTGTTTCGTTGCTGCCCGCAGTTATTAGCCCATCGTCATCAGCGTGTATGTCAAACTGTGTGCCATTTTGATAAGAGTCTATAATCCAGCGAATCACCGGCAGAAGTTGCTGTGTGAAGGTAGGAGAATCATCGGTGGTGTTTAAGTATTGAAAGGCAGCGTTAATAAACCAAAGAGAGGCGTCGACACTGTTGAAATGGGCGGTATTGCTGTGGTCATCGAAGCGATTCGGAATCATACCATCGTCAGCTGCCTGGGCAAAAGCCGTCAAAACAGACTTTGCTTTGTCCTGCCTACCCGTAGAAAGCAACAGCCCGGGCAGACAGATAAAGGTATCTCTTCCCCAGTCGGCAAACCAGGGGAAGCCGGCTAAAATCGTAGTCTTTTTCTCGTGTTGTTCATAGCTTGTATTGTATTTGGTCTGCTCTGGATTTATTTGCCGTTCGACAATAAACTTCTCGGCAGCCAAACAAAGATCTCTGAACTTTTTGTCTGGGGTCTTAACAGCAGTAATAATATTAGTTTGGTAGGTTTGTAAATTTTGCCGGATTGTATCAATATCTGTGTTAATTAACTGCTTGCGCTGACCGTGGTTACTGAGACTTGCGGATAAAACAATTTTTGTCGGTGAATTGAGACGACACTTAAAAAAACCAGGGGTCCACAAATCCTCGGTAAAGTTCTGACCTCTTTGTCTGTCTTTGCGGTATACGAAATTAAACCACCACTGCTCATCCCTTTCAAAGTTGGCTGTAGGACAATCCAAGAACAGTTCGCAACTTTTGGGCGAATTATGGCGAATCAACAAGCTGTTTCCAACCGGTTTTGAACATAATGGAGCATAGGATTTTTGAAGAGTATGAAAGTCACGTAAGTTTATGAACGGACGCAAAACAAATTCCACCGGCTCGGCAACATTGCTAAAATCGTACAGCAGGAGGACTGTATCAGTATCATGGGCAAGATAAATGGATTTAGTCAATCTAATGCTGCCGAGTTGATACTCAAAATGTACACCAGTATCTTGACGAAATTGCTTGATACATCTGGAACCGTTTGGTGAGAATTTGCCGTTGAATTCGAAGGTTGAAAGATTAAAGACCTCACCGTTAAGTATTACCATCTCGAGACATTGGGCCAAAGCCATTATCCTGTTGACCGGTGGGTCAAGCGAGCCGATAAGTAGGCCGTGGTACCTTCTGGTATTGCAGCCAATAATCGTAGATGATGCATAACCGCCACGATTATTAGTTAGCAGCCATTCCTTTTCCAACAAATCTTCAAACCGTTCATTGTCCACCGCTACGGAAGCAATTGCAGCATTGGCAGTTTTTTGCAGTGTCAGCACAACTGTACTCCTAAAAGCATCAAGACGTTAGAAGCCAACTATTAGAATTGCTGTTCGAATAAGAAAGCATATAATGCGTCTAACAAACAATTTGCAAATTTGGCTGGTCTTTATTTTGCAATGAGGTGCCCGATAACGCCCCAGTCGCCCGCTTGGAACAACGGTTATGAAGATTGCCCAGGATATTCATAAAATTAATGTAAGAGTCATAAGGCGAGTCATAAGGATTAAAATATTTATGTACGTCCCCATCAGCAAAATATTTTGTGCACATATAATAAAAATGGTCGGAAGTCTGTAATTTTCGCCAGTCTTCAATGATTTTTTCGCTACCTGTTTTCTTTACTTTCTTTTCAATACGGTAAAGCTCATGGATTGCATTTGATTGCATTGCATTTCCCAGCCAGGCGGAAAGGTCTCTTTCCGTGTCGGCCCAGCTTATCAGGTGTGGTATATCAACTGTGCCGACAGGCTCATAAGTCTGAATGACTTCACTGGGAGTCTTGAAATCGTTGTCCGGGTGTTTCAGAATCTCATCCGGCAGATGACGCATAAAGTTGAATATGCCGGTATCTTCCCATTGGTGCTCCCCGAATGTTTCATAATCCATAAAGAGGTTGACGACATTGCCGTTGCCGTTTATTCTGTTCACCCATTGGGCATATTTATCCGCAGTTAAAGGCCATTCCGCCCAATCACGATTGGAAAACCTAAAAGCAATATCGTCACTGAGAGTGTAATTTTTCAACAAAAGTTTCAGTCTGCCACAGTCTCTGGGGCGATAGACGAAATTAGGACTTTTTGAGCCTAAAATATGGTCTGCTCCTTCGGTTAATATGGCATCGAAAGAATCCATTGACTCGATAAGGCCCGCCAACTCATTGTTGTATATCAACTCCGTGTTTCTAAATACCTTTGGCTTTTGACCAAAAAGTTCTTCTATGGTATCACAGTGTTTGTTTATCTGCTCAATAAATTCGTCTCTCGAGTACAGAAAGCTTAAACTGTGATAATACGTTTCTGCTAAGAATTCTACACATCCGGTTTCCGCCAGTGCATCAAAAGTGCTTATAACTTCCGGTGAAAACTTAAAGAGTTGCTCCAGTAATACGCCGGTTATACTGTATGCTATTCGGAATCTGCCCTCATACCTTTTTATT
>CAZECQ010000065.1:0-12447 GCA_964510545.1 uncultured Pirellulales bacterium
TAGCGGTAGGCAGGTTTGCGAGAACGCTTGGGGCACTGAGTAAAGGCGGCGTTGCCATTTTGGAAGCACTTAGCGTTGTTCGTGATACACTCGGCAATGAATTGTTAGGCAGAGAACTTGACAGGGTAGCAGAAGAAGTCAAGAAGGGCGAGCCGTTGGCTGCCGGCCTGGGCGAGTCGGGGCATTTCCCGCCATTGCTTGTACAAATCGTATCAATAGGCGAGCAGACGGGTAAGCTGGATGAATTGCTGCTCAATGCCGCTGATACCTTTGATGACGAGGCGGACTCAGCGATAAGCAGATTTATTGCAATTTTGCCGGCGGTGTTGATATTGCTGCTGGCTGTGGTGATTGGATTTATAATCGTGGCTACACTGCTGCCGATACTTATGATGGGATTCGGCACAGGTCTGTTTTAATAGCTGACTAAAAAACAAATAACAGGTTGTGAAAGATGGGACCCCATTTTGCAATAAGTCGCAAAATGGGAACCCATAACATAGATAAGGATTTGGTGGGAAATATTTTGGGAAAGGAATGTAAATGAAACGAAGGAAACAAAAAGAAAAAGCGTTTACACTCGTTGAATTGCTTGTAGTTATTCTGATTATATCAATGCTTGCGGGCTTTGTGGCCCCGAACTTGTTTAAGCATCTGGGCAAGGCCAAGAGGGACATAGCAAAGACCAAGATAGCAAATATTGAAAGTGCGCTGATGAGGTTCTCTATTGATTGCGGACGATTTCCGGATGATACGGAAGCCCTTGAGGCTTTGATTGAGCCGCCTGCCGACCTTGAGGAGACGTGGAACGGCCCTTACATTAAGCCAAGCGAACTGCTGGATCCATGGGGCAATCCCTATATTTACGTGGCAGAAGGCATAGAGAATCCCGGCAGTTTCGATTTGATAAGTTATGGTGCAGACGGCGAATACGGCGGCGAAGGCGACAACGAAGACATATATAATAATTAGTGTGTGTATTGTCATTGCGTGTGTAGTGAAGCAATCTTAACTTTTTGTGCAAATGAGATGATGAAGAGACAAGACTTAAATAACAAAGTGCGAGCAGGGCGGTCAGCTTTTACTCTTGTGGAGGTCCTGATGGTAGTGGCGATATTGGCGCTACTGGCAGGAGCAGGCGGCGGGATTTATGTTGGAACGTATAAAAGGATGTTAGTCGAAAAGGCCGCAAGGGACTTTTTTGTTGCAGCTAAACACGCAAGGATAACAGCGATTGAGCAGCAAAAAATCTGCTCGATGAAACTGGATGCGGCCAACAGCCGGTTTTGGCTTGTCGTTGATGAATTAAATACCGAGACCAGTGCGGGCGAGCAGGCCATAGTGCAGAATTTATTCATCAGGCCGGTGGGGTTCGGCGGCGATGTCGGGTTTGAAGGTATTCAGATTCAATCGATTGGCATGGAGGATTTTATCGAAGATGACCAGCTGCAGACGATAGCTTTTTTGCCGAATGGAACGGCGCAGTCGGCGGTGGTCCAGATTGGCGACGGCGGGAGTCATTATACAGTCGGTATTACAGCAGCAACAGGTAGGGTGAAGCTTTATCCGGGTACCGCTGAAAACGTTGAAGCTGAGACAATTGATTTGGATGAACAATGGTAAGCAGTGGAAGGAAAAACAAAAGAGGATTTACGCTGGTCGAGACGATTGTCTCAAGCGTTATTCTTTGCGGCTCTGTGCTGGCAATAGGAGCAGCCAGTACAAGAGCACTGAGCTACGCCCGGCTTAACAGACAATATGAAACTGCAGCGTCACTGGCCGACAGACAGCTCACTATGATTGATTATTTCGGGATAGATAGTTTTATCGAGTCAGGACAGATGGAGGGCGAATTTGACCAGGCTGGGCCTGGATATTACTGGAAAGTTGTTACTGAAGAAGACGAGATTGATGGTTTGTACATAGTAAATATTACCGTCAGCTGGGTTAAGTATAATCGCACCTACAGCGTTTCGATGGATACTAAATTCAACGGCACAGGCGAGTTAATTGAAATGCAGAGCAATTGAAATAGCAGAAGAAAGAAAAGATAAAAAAGTTGTTTTGAGTAAAGATTATGTGTTCGAACAAGAGTGGATTTACGCTGGTTGAAGTAATGGTTGCCTCGATGATAGGGGCCTTTATTGCGATTGTGGCGGTTGGTACGTTAAAAGCCGTTTCAGCAAGTGCTCAGATGCTTGATGAGAATATCGAATTCACTGCCGAGGTGAGGTTTGCATCAAAATTAATCGCTAACGACCTTACGAATCTGTACAGGGACAGCAATTCGCTAAACAGCATGTTCATAGGCACAATTGAAGAATCGGAAGGCGACCTTTTTAGCGCACTGGTTCTCTATAGCGTCGGCAGGGCAAAAGCGAGAATTGATGAGCCGGAAGGCGATGTGTATGAGGTTGAATATTATCTTGTAAAAGATGAGGAGAAATCCTCTCTGATGAGACGATTGTGGCCGAATCCGGATGAGGTATCGACCCCGGGTGGTATTCTCTCTGTTATTGCTGAAGATGTTAATTCTTTTGTGGTGCGTTATTTTGACGGTGAGCAATGGCAGATTGATTGGCCCGAAGAGCTGGAGAGTATTCCCGAACTGGTGGAGGTGGTTATAAAAGGCAATGAATCGGGCAGAGCTAATGCGGCGATGGAATCTTTTATTGTAAATTTTGTCAGCTCTGCGGGGATGGTTGACATGATGGCAGGCGATACCGAAGAAATTAACAGTAGCGATATGGGCAGATAGCTTTATGTGGTTAAAGTTTAGCTGAAAAAGATATGTGTGCTCAAAATAATAAAAAGGCGATTGTTCTTGTAACGGTACTTTGGGTGGTGATGCTGCTTGGAGTAATAGTTGCGGTCGTTGGGCAGAACTGCCGGCTCGATACGAAAATCTGTATTGCAGCGACCGAGGCGGCGCGGTGCAAGTGGGCCTGCCGGGCGGGGGGGGAAACTTCTGTTGCAGTATTGAATGAAGACCTAAGGGAAAGTGACTGCCTGACGGATTTGTGGTCGGACAATGAAGAAGACTTTAACGATATCGAGCTTGAGCGATGTAGGGTCAGCGTTACTGTTATTGATGAGGCGAGTAAGTTAAATATAAATACAGCTACGAAGGAGCAGCTTCTGGGTCTGAATGAAATGACAGAGGAAATTGCAGATGCTATAATCGACTGGCGGGACAATGATGATACGGCCGGCGGATTAGGTGTCGAAGGCGGCTATTATGAGAATCTGCCCTACGGATATGTGATTAGAAACGGCCCTTTTAGGACAGTGCGAGAATTGCTGCTGGTCAAGGGTGTTACCGATGAACTGTTTTACGGCGCCCAGGGCAATATTAGCGGCCGGTTGGGGTATCAGAGTTTAGATAAATACTTAACTTCACCTGATGAATTGCAGGAAGAGGTTGATTTGGGATGGTTTTATTATCTGACCTGCTATTCGTATGAACAGGATATAGATGCCGAAGGCAATAGAAGGACAAATATCAATACGGCCGATGAGAATGCGCTTGTTAATTCTTTGGATATAAAAAGGTCAATAGCTAAGTGGATAGTGGAAAATCGCCCGAATAATAACTATCAAAGTATAGCTGATTTGATAAATGATAATAGTCCGAAACAGGCCAGTTCGCGAAGTGATTCGAATGAAGCGGAACCGATGGATTTGGAAACTTTTTCAGCTGTAGCCGACAAAATAACAGTAAGCAACTCTGAAAGGATACCGGGAAGAATTAATATTAACACTGCGTCGCGGGCTGTTTTGACGGCTCTCTTGGGCGGCGGGGACGATGCAGAGCGGCTCGGCGACAATATAATCGCCTACAGAGAGACTCTGGACGAGGGGATGCAAAGTATCGCCGAAGTGATGGATGCCGAATCAATAAATATCAAGACCTTTAAGGAAATAGCGAATTATATTACCGTTCGTTCGAATGTCTATGCGGTTTATAGTTTAGCGACCGCCGAGCGAAGCCGAACCGACGGGACTGTGCTCATAACAGAGACGGTAGTTGACAGGAGTTCAACTCCGTATGGGACACTTTATCGGTATGAGGGGATAAAGAATTGAAAGATGTGAGTGCTAAAAGAACAGATATGATGACGGAAGCGGCTGTGATTGCAATGACTCAGGATGAGGATTGTCTGCGGGCTGTTTGTCTTCAAAGACAAGGTGCGTTTTTTGACGTTGTCTGGACAAAGAGCGGCCTGCTGAATCGAAGTAGCTGGCGTGACTTAGCGGCTGAATGTGGTTTGCCGGTTGGAAAGACAGCAGATGGCGAACAAATTGCCGTGGCCGGCTTCAACTCGGCAAATGTGGTTTTTTACCGTATCGATGTGCCTGCGGTAAAGCAGGACGAGCTGGCAGCGATGGTACGGCTGCAATCGGAAGCAAAACTGCCGTTGCCGGCCGAGCAAATGGAACTGGCCTGGAGACCAACAAAACAAAAAGATGGACAAATGACCATTACCGCAGCGGCAGCGAAAAAAGAACAACTACAAAGATTCGCTGCGAATGTAAGCTGTTTTGAGCCGGCAAAAATACTCCTTGATTGTGAGGCAATAGTAAAGGTCTGGAGAGAGGCTTTTGGTGGAAATAAGCAGCAGGCAGTTGTTGTCAGCATCGGGCTGAGTGGTACTGTGGTTTGTTTGGCCGAACAGGCAAAGCTGATTAACGCAGTGAATCTGGATATGGGGACAGTTGATTTTACAGCCGAAGATGAGCAGGCGACACAGCAGGAAACTGCTGAAAGGTTTACCCGCGATGTCAAAGGAGCATTGGAGCTCTTTGGCTGCGCAGAGCCGGCAACATTACCGATTTATGTGCTTTCGGACGGAGGCGGACTTATGGAAGAAATAGCGTCCCACCTCGTCTCAGCAGGATTGAATGCGCAGGCGGCTTTACCACAGCTTCAAAAATTAAGCGAGGATACCCACCTTACCGTTGAAGATATTTATGAATATCGTGTGCCGATAGGAATTGGGCTGATGGCGCTTGAAGCGGATGGACAGGAGCTTAATGTCTTTGAGCGTTTATACAGACCCGGCGGGAAGGAAGAAAAGAAACATTGGTCGCACTCGCCGAAGGTGACCGGCTCGCTCGCAGCAATAATGTTGGCACTGCTGATTATTGTCTCCTGTCTCGTCGATGTGGTCAGCGAGAAGAGCTGGAGCGGTTCAGAAGCGAAAGGGAGTCTCAGGCAGCTCATACAACGGCAAGGACTGATGAAGACCGTTGCGCAGCAGAGGCCCGACTTGCTGAAGCTTTTAAGCGAAATAAATGCAAGCGGCGGTGATGGGATAAAGCTGGATAGCTTCGAGTTCAAAAAAGGTCAGCCTATAAATATAGCCGGGCAGGCGCAGAATATCGAACAAGTGTACGAATTTCAGAAAAAACTATTGGGCCAAAAAGATATAACCGAGGTGAAGCTAACAAACCCGGCCAAAGACAGCAAAAGTGGCAAACTCAAATTTACTATAAATTTTCATTACAGAAATTTTACCAAAAAGAGAAGTTAGTTTATGCCTTTTGAAGGAAAGGTCAGAGCAAATATGGCAATGATACCGAGCAAAAGAGATAAACGGGCACTGAAGCTGGGTGCTGTCTGTGCAGTTGCTGTTTTAGTGTTTGTCTTTGCGACAAAAGGACTGGCATACTGGATGGGTGTACGCAGAATGCTTGCTGCTGCGAAAGCCCAAATACAGTCAGTCAGTACAAAGAGTGCCAAGCAGGCGTCTCTCAGGTCGATTGTTCCAGTATTTGAGATGCCGCAGAGCCTGGAAAAGCAAAAGTTTCTTTTCAGAGATAAGCTCAACGAACAATTAAACAAGGCAGGTATAAAAAGCGAGCCGCTGCAGGTCGTTGCGATGGGTAAATCACCGCAGAGCGGCTATAAGTTGATGCGTCTGAAGTGCAGCAGCAAGTGCAAACTTGAGCAGGTGCTTAATTTACTCGCCTCTCTGAAGGAGAATCCTTATCTGGTGGGCGTAGAGCAGTTGCGTTTAAGATGTAATCCGAAGAAAAAACAGGAAATCGAAATGGATTTGGTAGTCTCAACATTTGTAAAGTGAGTGAAGTTGCTATGAAAGTTAATTATCTAAAAGACAAAAGGCGGTTAATCTCAAGGGTGCTGTTCTGGCTCTCGCTGTGTTTGGCGATATTGATTTTGGTTAAGGCAGCGGGATTTTTTGTGACCTCGGCCCGGGCCGACCGCCTTCTGAAAGAGGCTGTTACCCGGAGCAAGTTTGACCCAAACGATGCCGAAAAGTATTTTGCGAAAGAGCGGAAAACAGCGGATGAATTGAAGAAGAAGAATTTATTTGTGCCGCTTTCTCCAAAACAGGAGCCGATAAAAGAGGTAGCGGCCATATTGGGTGATGAGGTGCTGATAAACGGTAAATGGTACAGAG
Organism: uncultured Pirellulales bacterium; assembly: GCA_964510545.1. Classification (GTDB taxonomy): domain Bacteria; phylum Planctomycetota; class Phycisphaerae; order Sedimentisphaerales; family Anaerobacaceae; genus CAYXPG01. Next base: position 6,426 of record CAZECQ010000065.1, read on the forward strand.
TCGGCGACAGAATAGGCGACGCAAATCTTGTGGCTATCGAAGCTACCTGTGCAAGATTCGAATGGGATGGCAAAGAGATAGTCAAGTATCCGATGGATTTGAAACCGAGCCCGAAGAAAAAAAAATCGGCTGCAAAAGCACCTCCTAAAAAAGCCGAAGAAAGACCCCAGCCGGTTGTCGAAGTTGGACCCGGACCACCCGGTCCCGGGGATAGAATGTTTAGAGGGCGCGGAATGAGGCGAATGTTTGAAAATATGTCTGAAGAAGAAAGAGAGGCATTTCGGGCAAGAATGCGAGAAAGAACCGGACAGCGTGGACGGCGAACCAGATAATTCAAAGGATAATTCAAAGAAAGGCAAATAGAATGAAGGATTCAAAATTAGTATTTATAGTGATAATTGTTGTTGCAGTGGCTCTTATTATCTGGAGGATTGCTTTTTACTTTCCTAAGCCGGACCTATCAAGTCAGCCGTCTGATGAAACTAAATCAGAGGTTATGACGGCAGCAAAACCTGAAGTTCTAAAACCGGGCGAACCAGACGTTAAGATTGATGCAGAAGAGCTTGATGTGGCAGTGGAAACGGAGGTTAATGAGCTTGTTGGCCGCGAAGAGCTGGCCACAGCATTATTTGATATTGATAAGTTTAAACAGAGAACCGAGGAAATGTTTAATAATCTCTCGGACGAAGATAAAGCTGCGATGGAACAAGCCAGAGACCGCTGGAATGATATGACAACGAAAGAAAGAGAAGAATTCAGGGCCCGAATGCTTGAGAAGTTAAAGTTAGGTATCCCCGGGCCATAACCAAAAATAAAAAGGGCGATTAATTATAATTAAAGTGAGGTGAGTAAATTGAAAAGGTCAAAGTTAATAATATCGGTAATGATTACTTTAGTGGTGGTTTTTGTCATTTCTCCAGATAGTTTCTATTGCCGGCAGGTCGAGGCGGCAGAGAAAACGGATGCCAATCCACAGAAGAGCGATTCGGTTCAAAAGACAGGTGATGCGAATGAGACTGAAGAAAAAGTCTCGGTGGATGCTAACGAACCCCTGGAGCGAAGCAGGCCCGATAGAAGGTCGAGAGATTTCGGCCGGCGAAGAGACCGGCGGCGCAGGCCTGGTGATGCAAATGATTTTCGCAGGCGCCGGGGCGAGAGAAGGGAAATGTCTTTCGGCGGGTTCACCGATGTAAACGAACCTAACGACCCAAACCGGCCCGACAAAGGGCTGGAAGCGCTAAATCTTAAAGATGTGCAAATGAAAGATGTTATTAAGAAACTTGCCGAATGGACGGGCAAAGTTGTTATTCCCACCGATGAAGCGATGCAGCAGAAAATAACCATATGCTCGTCGAAAAAGGTGCCGAGAAGTTATGCGCTCTCGATGATTTACGCCGCCCTGCGGGTAAAGGGCATTATTGCCGAAGAATCCGACGGGGCGATTTATCTTAAGCCGATAAAGGACGCCAAACTTGGTTCTGTCCCGACGATATCGTCTGAAGAGCCGTTAGCAGCGATTGACAATAAGAATCAGATAGTGCAGAAGTTCTTTAAGCTCACCAGTTACAGTCCAACCCAAATGGGCGAGATTGTCAGGCCTTTGATAGGCGAGTATGGCTATGTCAGTGCCGATGAGAACACCGGCTCTCTGATGGTTATCGATGCAGTGGGCAATCTTATACGCATCGAGAGAATTATCACACAATTCGATGTGCCGGGCTATGACGAAGCGGTGGAAGAGGTTTTTGAGATTCGTTATGGTGACCCCAGAGAACTCGTTCAATTATTGAAGATGCTTTTCAGTGCCGATGAGCGCAGCCGAAGCACTCGAAGCAGTACGAGCAGTTCAAGGGACAGAAGGGACCGTATGCGTGATAGAGGCAGAGGCGGCCGTCCACCAGGCAGCAGTTCGCCGGGCAGGGCTCCATCAGGCGCAAGCACTACTGCTGCAGCGACATCGGTGGTAATTAGCTCAAGCGATATACCGATAGTGCTTATTCCCGAACCAAGGCACAAATGGATTATTGCAAGGGCATCTGTTGAGGATATGAAACAAATACGCAAATGGATTGCGAAACTCGACAGGGAAGAGCCCATCAGTTCAGAGGTCGAAATAGTTCCGGTCAAATATGTCGATGCCCGTGAAGTGGCCACTGAGATTGAGAGGTCGCTGCAGAGGATGCCCGGAGCAGAACTGGAGCCAAGTGTACTCGTTCGGCCTTTACCGCAGGCAAAACAGATTATGATTTTTGGCAGGGCGGAAATGCGCAAAATGGTCAAAAAACTTATTGCCGAGATAGATATTCTCACCGATGATTTTGAGACAAGAGTGTTTAAATTGAAGTATGCCGACCCTGACCAGGTTAAGACCAATATCGAGGAGCTTTACGAGGGCCAGAGCGGCTATACGGCCAGTTATGGACGTGGTAGATATAGCTCCCGCAGCGTCAGCCCTGAGGACGTTGTAAAAGTTATTTCTTTCCCAGCCCTCGACCAGGTAACGGTAATAGCCACACCGCAGAATCTGGACAAGATTGCAGAGCAGATTGCAGAATGGGACGTTCCACTGGATGTAAACGACCTTAGACCGAGAATAATCGAACTGAAGAACTCCGACCCGATACGAATGGTTGAACTGCTGACCAAGCTTTTCACTGAGGAAAGCAGTGATAGAAGGTTTTCGTGGTATGAATTCTTTTATGGCTCCTCCGATAAGAAGAAAAAGATAGTCGGTGCCCTTTACGGACAGTTAACGTTCGAGGCGGTTCCGGATACCAAAAAGATAATCGTAATAAGCAATATCCCGGAAGCGTACGACGTTGTTGAGGCTTTGATAAAAGAGCTCGACAGCAGGGAAAAAGCTGATGTGCCCAATGTCATAACGTTAAACTACGCCGATGCCGAGGACATCTGCGACCAGTTGAATGCGATACTAAATGAGCCGGGCACAAGGGCGACGCTTCGTCGAAGCAGCCGGGGATTGTCCGAACTGACGACTGATGCGAGCGGCCAGGTCCAGAGTGAAGCCGGCCAGGATACCACCGAATCTCAGAATGAGATAGTTCCGTGGTGGTCCGGTTCCGGTTCTCGCACCAGGTTCGGGGAAGAGGAAATGCCTATAAGTAACATCATAGGCAGGATAAGGTTTATACCTGTCCACCGCAGTAAAGCCGTTCTTGTTCTTGCTCCGCCGGAATATATGGATGATATAGAGAAAATGATAAAGGCACTCGATAAGCCCGGCAAGCAGGTTATGGTAAAGGCGATTATAGTGCAGGTTAATCACACTGATTTGACTTCTCTGGGCGTTAAGCTGGCAGCTGACCCGGCGTCCTTTGGGGGCCTCAGTGAAGGGGCGTTGACACTACTGTCGCAGTTCGCATTTCAGGAGAATCGTGCTCCCTTTGAAACTGCATTGCCTTTAGCTGCAGCAAGACAGGGAATTTCAACGAGTTTCAATTTGAATGTGCTTGTTGACCTTCTGATAAAAGAGGCGAACGGCCGGGTTCTTAATCAGCCGACATTGTGGACAAAGGACAATGAAGAAGCGGAGTTTTTCCGAGGTCAAACTTTGTCGTTTATTGAGGCCGGCCAGACAAGCGCAGAAGGCAGCTCGTTGACCACCCAGTACACGCGTACTGATGTCGGACTCAGGCTTCGTGTCAGACCGAACATCACACCGGAAAAAGACGTGGATATGACAATAAATCTGAGTGTTGACCAGCTTGAGCAGGAAACTATCAATACCCAGCCGGTAACCAGCAAACTCGACACCACCACTCATATGATAATTGAAGATACCCAGACAATAATGCTCGGCGGTATTCTGTTTCAAAATGAAAGTGAGATTGAGCAGAAGATTCCGCTCTTGGGTGATTTACCTCTTTTGGGCGGGATGTTCCGTCATTATGATATTCTGGAAACTAACAGTGAATTGCTTGTATTTATTACACCTTATGTGATTGATGAGGAAATCAAGTCCGAGACCAAAGAACAACTTGAGGATGCGGAGAAAAAGCTTCAGGATGCGCTGAAAGAATTAGGTTCCAATGTAGAAGGCAGTTAGTATAAGCAAAGGTGCTGTTTCAGCAGGGACATCCGGCACCAGCTATGCCTCAGCACCGGCCATATATTTGTTGAGACGGTTCTAAAGACCGTCTTTTAGACATATCTTGCTTAATTGCACCCTAATTTTGAAAATTTACATTGCCTAAGCGGGTAAAAAGTTGTATAAAGTACAGTTTCCTGAATGAAACTCACAATAGGGATATGATTTGAGAGCTTCTTTTCGTGATAACAGCCCTTTGGCTTAAAGTATTTAGGTTTGCTGTCTTCCCCTTAGGGGCGACGAGATTGAAAGGTGTATAAGTTATGGAACGCAGAATGATTACAATTGATGGTAATTCGGCAGCGTCATACGTGGCGCATGCTACGAACGAGGTAATTGCAATATACCCGATTACCCCCAGTTCCGGTATGGGTGAAATTGCCGATGCCAGAAGTGCCGCCCGAGAGCCTAATATCTGGGGAACGGTCCCTTCGGTTACTGAGATGCAGTCCGAGGCCGGAGCGGCCGGTGCTATACATGGTGCATTGGCGACCGGCGCACTGGCGACCACCTTTACCGCCTCGCAGGGACTTTTGCTGATGATTCCCAATATGTATAAGATTGCCGGAGAACTGCTGCCTACGGTTTTTCATGTCTCAGCCCGCTCGCTGGCCTGCCAGGCGCTTTCAATCTTTGGCGACCATTCTGATGTGATGGCCTGTCGGCAGACCGGATTTGCTATGATTGCTTCCTGTAATGTTCAGGAAGTTATGGACTTTGCGCTCATTGCTCAGCAGGCCACATTAGCTTCGCGAATTCCTTTCATTCATTTCTTCGACGGCTTTAGAACCACTCATGAGGTACAGAAGGTCGAAGAGCTGACGTTGGATGATATGCGGGCAATGATAGATAACGAACTTGTGGCACAAAATAAGGCCAGAGCGTTGTCGCCGGACAGGCCTATGATTAGCGGGACGGCTCAAAATCCTGATGTTTATTTTCAGGGCAGAGAGACAGTGAATAAGTTTTATTTAGCTGCGCCTCAGATTATTCAGGAGACAATGGACAAATTTGCGAAGCTGATTGGACGCAGCTACCATTTATTTGATTATATCGGGCCGAAGGATGCAGAGAAAGTTATCGTTATTATGGCTTCTGGGGCCGATACCGTCCACGAGACGGTAGAACATTTGGCCTCTAAAGGTGAAAAAGTTGGTTTGGTAAAAGTTCGGCTTTACAGACCGTTCAGTACCAAACACTTTATAAATATTTTGCCGAAAGGTGTAAAGAAAATCGCTATCCTGGACAGAACAAAAGAACCCGGTTCGCTGGGTGAGCCGTTGTACCTGGATATTCGAACAGCTATCAGTGAAGCGATAGAGGCCGGCGAAATATCCTTTAATAAATATCCTCTGATTGTGGGGGGACGATATGGATTGGGTTCAAAAGAGTTTACGCCGGTTATGGTGAAAGCTGTTTTTGATAATCTTGATGCATCAAAACCCAAAAATGGGTTTACGGTAGGTATCATAGATGATGTAGAACATACCAGTCTGGCAGTTGATGAGGCATTTGATATTGTGGGCGAAAAACTTTATTCTGGGATGTTTTATGGTCTCGGCTCCGACGGGACAGTTGGGGCCAATAAAAACTCAATAAAAATTATTGGAGAGCAGACGGAAAATTACGCTCAAGGTTACTTTGTGTATGATTCAAGAAAAGCTGGCGCTGTTACAATATCGCATCTTAGATTTGGTGAGCAGTTAATTCACAGTCCCTACCTGATAAACAAGGCAGATTTTGCTGCGTGCCATAATCCGAGCTTTCTGGAGAAGTACGATATGCTTTCGTCGTTGCGCGATGGTGGAACATTTCTTCTGACAACCAGCTACGGCAAAGATGAGGTTTGGGACACACTGCCGCAGGAAGTGCAAAAGCAGATAATCGACAAGAAGCTTAAGTTCTATATTATAG
>CAZECQ010000066.1:0-12367 GCA_964510545.1 uncultured Pirellulales bacterium
AATATCTGAAATTGCAGAAAAACGTAACATCGACTGCCAAATCAGTATGGAACGGATGATGGCGTGCGGGATTGGACTTTGCCAGAGCTGCGCGGTGGAATGTAAAGCGGACGGCGAAAATGAAAGTATTTATAAGCTGTGCTGTAAAGACGGGCCGGTCTTTGAGAGTAAAGAAGTAGTCTTTGATTTGTGATTTGTTTTTGATGGAAAGTAGCTATGGAAGAGAATGTCGATATTTCGGTTGACTTTGCAGGGGTGGGGTTGGCGAATCCTGTGTTTACGGCGTCGGGGACGTGCGGATACGGTGATGAATTAGCTGATTTTACAGATGTTAATCAGCTCGGCGGGTTTATTACCAAAAGTATCACACTCAAAGTTAGAAAAGGTAACGCTACGCCAAGGATCGTCGAGACCAATTCGGGGATGCTTAATGCAATCGGCTTAGCGAATATCGGATTAGATAAGTTCATCGAAGAGAAACTGCCGATTTTAGAACAATTCACAACAGCCGTTTTTGTCAATGTGGCTGGTGAAAGAATCGATGAATACGTGGCAGTGACAGAACGATTAGTGGGCGAAAAAGCGATAGCAGGGTTAGAGTTGAATATCAGTTGTCCGAATGTCTCAAAAGGCGGAATAAGTTTCGGGACCGAGCCGCAACAGGTTACAGAGATTACCTCTGCGGTGAAAAAGGCGGCGGGCGAGAAGATTCTGATGGTTAAGCTGTCACCAGCAGTTACGGACATCAGCGTAACGGCGAGGGCGGCGGTCGACGGCGGAGCCGATGCACTCAGCCTGATAAATACCTTCCCTGCGATGGCGATAGATATCGAGAGCCGAAAGGCGATTCTGGCGAACAGGACTGGGGGGCTTTCCGGGCCGGCAATAAAGCCGATAGCAGTATATCTGTTGAATAAGGTTTATAACGAGGTTGCGAGAAAGAGCGGGACACCAATTTTAGGCTTAGGGGGGATTAGAAATGCTTCGGATGCTATTGAGTTTATTATTGCGGGTGCGTCAGGGGTAGGTGTGGGGACGGCGAATTTCATTGAGCCGGGATGCACGGCGAAAATTGTTGAAGGCATAAAAAAATATTGCGCTCGTAAAGAAATATCAAATATCAAAGAATTGATTGGCTCACTTTTAAAGGGGAATAATTATAGCCGACAAAATGTTTCACATCAAAAGAGTCCTGCATAAGCTGTCTTTTACAGTTGCTATCCTTGTGTTGTTATTGAATGTGCCGGGCCTTGCGACAGGGCGGGAACTTAAATTGGATGAACGCCCTGCCGAGCCTGGCGAATGGGGTTACCGCCCTGCCGCCGGTGCGGTATCTCAGGTCAATCCGCCGAGCTTTAGCTGGCGGCCACAAAAGGGTTTGAGGTGGGAGATAGAGTGCGCCCGTGGTACAAGATTTAATGACATTGAATATCGTGTCAAAAATCTCGAGTTCAACGTTCACTGTCCGCCGCGGACTTTTAAGCCTGAAACTTATACGTGGCGCTATCGCGGTAAAGATAAGAAGGGACGTTATACGAATTGGAGCCAGCCTCGAACGTTCAGTATTGCAAGTGATGCTGCAGATATGCCACTGCCGGCTCACAAGGATTTGATTGGGCGGATACCAAAAAGTCATCCGCGACTTTTCATGCGTCCTGAGAACCTCGGGCATCTGCGGGAGCTGGCACGGGGCAAAATGAAGCAGGAATATAACAAACTCGTGAAGGAATGTGAGAGCCTTTTAGCCAGACCGCATTCGACCGAGGAGCCATCGAAGTATCCGAAAGATATGGTGCGCCGCAGTGATCGCTGGCGGGAGATTTGGTGGCGTAATCGGGGATATACTATCCGGGCCTTGAACGGCGCGGCGACTCTGGCCTTTACGTGGCTGCTCGGTGGGCAGGAAAAGTACGGCCTTGAAGCCAAACGCATTCTGCTGGAATGTGCCAAGTGGGATCCGAAAGGCAGTACCGGCTATCGCTACAACGACGAGGCGGGTATGCCCTACAGTTATTATTTTTCGCGTACATATACGTTTGTCAACGACCTTTTGAGCGAGCAGGAAAAGAAAATCTGCCGGGATGTGATGAAGGTCCGCGGCGATGAGATGTACAACCATCTTTATCCGCGACACCTGTGGCGGCCTTATGGCAGTCACTCAAATCGTGCCTGGCATTTTTTAGGTGAGGTTGGTATTGCTTTTCTGGGTGAGGTCGAGGGTGCCGAGGACTGGGTCTGGTTCGCTATGAATGTCTTTTTCAATGTCTATCCGGTCTGGTGTGATGAAGATGGAGGCTGGCATGAGGGGATAAATTACTGGGGAGGCTATCAAACCCTGTTTACCTGGTGGGCAGACGTAATGCGAGAGGCACTGGGTATCAACGCATACACCAAGCCGTACTATTCGAAGCTGGGCTATTACGCTATGTACCTTATGCCTCCTAACAAGGTCGGCGGTGGGTTCGGCGACTTGAATGCAAAACGCACGGCTGAGAAAAATGCCGAGCTGATGAGTGTTATAACCGCACAGGCACATAACGGACACTGGCAGTGGTATGTCGAGCGGCTTGGCGGAGCCTATCCTGCCAGCGGCTACTATCAACCTGACTATATTCGTTTTGTCCGAGGCGTGCTACCAAAAGTTGAAGCCGTACCGCCTGACGACCTGCCAACATCACGTCTGTTTCACGGCACCGGCCAAGCTTACCTCAACAGCAACCTTACAGACGCCAAAACGAACGTACAGGTTGTTTTCAAATCAAGTCCATTCGGCACCCAGTCCCACAGCTACGAGGCGAACAATTCGTTTCTTCTATGGGCCTACGGCAAGCGACTTCTAATCCGCACCGGCCGTAGGGACGGCTACGGCAGTAAGCATCACAGGGATTGGATGTGGAGCACACGCTCAGTCAACAATATAACGGTCAATGGGTATGGTCAGGCCAAGCACACATCAAAAGCCCAGGGCAAAATCTCAGCGTTCAAAACAACGCCGTCGATGGATATCGTTATTGGCGAAGCGGGGCAGGCATACGAGCCGGAGCTCGAGCGTTTCACCCGCGCCATTATTTTTGTCAAGCCCGAGCTGGTGGTTGTTTACGACCGGCTTGAAGCTAAAGAGCCCTCGACGTTCGAATATTGGCTTCATTCAGTCAAGAAAATCGCTGTCGAAAATCAGCACAACATCCGCGTCCAAAATGATGATGTGGTCTGCGATATCAATTTTCTTGTGCCGTCGGGATTGACTTTCAAGCAGACCGACCAGTACGACCCCAACCCACGTCCGAGGATAAAGCTGCGTGAATGGCATCTTACCGCAGCAACGCCGAGAAAAAGCAAACGTATGGAGTTCATAACGCTTTACCGCCCACATCGAATCGAGGGCCAAATACCTAATGAAACCAGCGTGGAACAGGTTGAGGGCGGTTATGTTCTGAAAGTTAAACTGTGCGACGGCGAGTTCGCAGCGCTTCTTCCCACCGACGACAGTGCTACTCTAAAAGCATACGGCCTGGTAAGTAAAGGGGCGATTAAGACCCTGCTAAAGCAAGCCGGCAAGCCGGTCGAAATCCTTGGGCTCGAGGAATAGTCTGCTCCAATGAAGGTCTGCTTGATGTTTTCACACAAATCCGGTATATTTGCCGGTTACAGGTATAAGTTCCCATAGCAAATGAGTAAGAACAGGTAACAAATGGAAACACTTAAGTTATTGCGTGATTATTTTTCGACGGCGGTTTATACGGGCAAGAGCCTGGTTTTTATAAGCGAAGACTGGCGGGTCGAACTTACCGAACATAAGGAAGGTGACTTCAGCAGCGGCGGAGATGCAACAGCTATTATCCGCGTCAGGATTTCAAAGAAGGCGCTGAACGGAGAATATATTACGGGCCATTATGAAGACTTTCAGATTGCATCATTAGGTGAATTGGCGGAGGAAATTGAAAAGTATGTGCAATCGGCGATAGGCACAAACCTGCGGGAAGAGTGAAAAGACAAAGGACGATTGATGGATGAGCTTACGGCCGGTCTGAAGATTCAAGAAGTCGATGGGGGTGTGGTTTTGGGAGTGAAGGTAGTGCCGGGCAGCAGTAAAACCGCTATAACAGAGACGCTGGGAGGGATGGTGAAAATCAAGATTGCAGCAGCGGCGGAAAAAGGCAAAGCCAATCGGTGCCTGGTTGAGTTTTTGGCGCAACAACTCGGCGTTAAAAAAAATTCCATCAGTATAATCAAGGGGAAAGCCAGCCCAATAAAAGACGTGCAGGTTTTGGGCGTAACTGTCGAGACACTACTAAATAAGTTGGAATTGAATAAACAGGATGAGAGCAAATGAGTGACGAATCAACTCTACTGTCACAAGAACATATTGCGGATGAGACTTCGCTGAAGTATATGCTGAAGTTAGCGGGGCCGATGATAGTAACAACCCTTTCCTTTACGCTTATGCAGTTCGTTGACAGGTTTATGGTATCGCGTTTGGGGACAGAAGCTCTGGCAGCAATTTTGCCTGCCGGTTTTGTTAGTTTTGTGCCGGCCAGTTTTGCTATCGGGGTGATAGCAAGCGTAACAACGTTTGTCAGTCAGAGCTTCGGCAGAGGAGAAAAAAGAAGCTGCTCAAATTACTGCTGGCAGGGGATATATATGAGCCTGGCTTATACGGCAGTTGTGGTGGCGATTGCGTGGCCGGGAGCACCGTTGCTATTCAAGATGATGGGGCATGAGCCGGTAGTTGCGGATATGGAAGTAATTTATTTTCGAATTATGCTTTACACCCAATTTTTAGCGGTTTTTGCGTGGTGCAGCAGCCAGTTTTTTATGGGAATTCATCGGCCGATTATCACGATGTATGCGGCATTGAGCGGGCAGGTGGTCAACGTTGCGGCAAACTACATATTGATTTTCGGCAAGTTCGGTTTTCCGGCGATGGGTATTGCCGGGGCCGGATGGGGGACGTTTATCGGGATGGTTGTCGGAGCGGGGATAAGAATGGCGGTTTTTTTAAGCGGTGATATTAACTCGAACTTCGAGTGCAGGCGTTCAATGAATATTGATTTTGGGAAAATGAAAGACCTGTTAAAAATCGGACTGCCGGCAGGGTTCGAGTTGATGATAAATGTGGCGTTCTGGGGCGTGATTTTATTCTGGCTGATTGGCAAATTCGGAAAAGAAGCAATGGCCGCAACAAGCGTGGCACTTGCGTGGACAAATATCTCCGTTATGCCGGTGGTAGGGTTAGGAAGCGCGCTTACGGCGGCGGTGGGTAAATCCATCGGCAAAGGCAGGAAAGATACGGCCATTAAACAAACAAGTGTGTGTGTGAGGGTCGGGCTTATATATATGGGATTAGTGGGGCTTTGTTTTTTCGTGTTTAGAAATGAGCTGATGAGGTTCTGGTCGTCCGATGAAAAGGTAATTGAGATGGGAGTCAATATTCTGATTTGCGCGGCGATATACCAGGTCTTTCATGCAGCGAGGATTACTTACAGCGGGGCGCTTCGCGGGGCGGGTGATACGATTTGGCTGGCGGCGGCTTCTGCGCTGGGAGCGGTTCTGATATTAGGGCTCGGCGGTGTGCTTATAATTGATTTTGCACCCGGCTTAGGTTCTATTGGGCCGTGGATTGCCACCACACTAAGTATTATCAGCGTGGGGCTTGCAAACAGATGGCGGTTCAAAAGTAACAGGTGGATGAAAATAGATTTGTTTAAGCGCAGAGCTCGCAGCGTGCCGGTGGAAATTGAAACAGTGGCTGAATAGTTTTTAATGCACATACGTTTTTGTACGCCGGGAGCAAAAAAAACAGTTGCAAATTTTAATCTGCCCCTTATAATATCCACTCTTGTATAAGATTTGGTTGGCCAAAAAGAGGTCCTACAAACAAAAAATATTGGGAGTGAATTGCTATGGAACCGATTACAGGACTTGAAATCGACCTTTTTGCTGATAGTCCGCCTTCAATGGAAGAAATTAAGAAACTCTCTGAATTTACTCATTCCAGTGAAAGAAACCGGCTGACTTTCGCTGAACAAGTGGAAGAAAATATGAATAAAACCTTAGCCAAAAGCGTTTTGGCTGTCGGAATCGGCCTTTTTATTCTTGGGCGAAACGACGAAGCAATCCGGAAACTCAAAAAAGCAAATGACTGTAAAGAAAAATTCATATGCACCGCCTTTGCGCTTCGACGAATGGGTCAATTCGACGAAGCAGTCGAGAACCTGCAAAAGAGTCTGAATTATGGCTCTGACACATTAAAGACAACATTGGAAAAGGTCGCCACATATCGTTACGCCTCCAACTTCGAATCGGCAGAGAAAGAACTTAAAACCTGCGCAAATTTTGAAAATATAAGCGCAGAATACCATTACCAGCTTGGGCGGCTTCAGGAAGCCCAGGGTCTTTACGAACAGGCAATGGACAATTACAGAACAGCCCTGGAACTATCACCGAATCATCCAAAAGCCCTTTTCCATCTGGCATATCGCTGTGATTTATCCGGTGATGAAGAAGCTGCCATTGACTATTACAAGCAAACTGTCTCAACAAGTCCCGTTTATATAAGTGCACTGTTAAATTTAGCTGTGCTTTATGAGGATAAGGGCAAGTTCGACAAGGCATCCCGATGTGTGGACAAGGTGCTGGAATACCATCCGAACCACCAAAGGGCAATCCTGTTCAAAAAAGACATCGAAAGTTCGAAGACGATGTTCTACGACGAGGAAAAAGAAAAGAAAAATGACCGCAAAGTCCAAATCCTTGAAACACCAATTTCTGATTTTGAACTATCGGTACGCAGCAGAAACTGCCTGAAAAAAATGAATATAAGGACACTCGGCGACCTGTTGAACATTACCGAAACGGAGCTTTTGTCTTATAAAAACTTCGGTGAAACCTCACTTAGGGAAATCAAGGTCATCCTGGACTCAAAAGCCCTGCATCTCGGTATGGCCATGGAGGAAAAGCAAGACTCTTTAGCTGAAACCTCCGACGCTGCTTTCGAGGATGAAGACGCCGAAGTCGTGAACAGACCGGTGGATGACCTCCAGTTGTCGGTGCGTGCCCGAATGTGCCTTCAGAATCTAAATATCCACAATCTCGGCGATTTGATACGCAAAACGGAAGCCGAGCTTCTCGGGTGCAAAAACTTCGGCGTAACAAGCTTAAACGAAATTAAAAAAGCTCTCACCAAATTCGGATTATCGCTGCGAAGCCTGGATTAAGCAATTGATTGCTGATTAGGGGATTCTGTTTTGTGATAAGTCGCAAAACAGCATCCGTTGTTTTATATTGATTATTTTTAATATCTTCCCTGATTATCAATAAACAGTAGCCAATAATCAACCCTGACAAAAGTGAATGCAAGACCATCAGTAAAATTTAAGTTGCCTGCTGCACGGCCAACTGCAAATCGCGGCAAGCCCACCTCCTTGATACTTTACCTGCTTTGGCTGGTAATTCTAAGTGGTTGCCTTAAAAGACAGGTACCCAGCCCTACTCCCCAAATGGATGTCGAACCAAAGTTTTGGGTAAGGGTTTTGCTGCTTGATGATGTTGCCATCTGTGAGTTAAAGTTCCCATCATCCTTCAGTATCAGCAGTGTTGGGCAACAATCGCTACCGGCCCGCTTTGACCGCGTTGATGTACCGATAAGAGCAAAGATTTCTGCCGACAGAATCATCTTTGCCGGCTGGTCATTTGTGGACAGTGAAGTCGTTATATCGCCTGACGAGCCGTACGTCTTCAACCTTAACGGCAACGATTATCGCGGCAAATTAAAACTAATACTAAATCCTGACGCCAACTCCTTTGATGCAGTCAATCTTGTCGGCCTTGAGCCGTATTTAGCCGGCGTTGTGGGAGCCGAGATGCCTGAATATTGGGAGCCAGCGGCACTTCAGGCCCAGACAATCGCCGCAAGAACATATTGCTGGTACACAAAGAAGCGGTTTGGCAGCGAGCGAAACTGGGACGTCTTGAAAACGCAGGCAAATCAGGTCTATCGTGGTATCGCCGCAGAGTCGGCCCAGATTTGGGACGCCGTTAATAAAACATACGGCCAGGTCCTCACCTGCAAGCACAATGACGGCACAGAAGATGTTTTTCCTGCTTACTACAGCTCGGTCTGCGGCGGCCATACGGAAAACAGCCAAAATATGTTTGGCGGTGACCATTTCAAACCACTCTCCGGCGTCGAGTGCCCATATTGCAAAGACGCTGCAAAGCCCAAGTTTTTTTTCTGGCCTGAAGTTCAACTCAACAAAAACAAAGTTACAAAAAGACTCCTTAAAAGATACCCAACGTTAGAGAAACTCGGTAAAATCACAAATATTATACCTGTACAACAAAGCAATTACGGTCGCTTTTCACGATTGACTAAGCTCAAACTCATCGGCTCAACCGGCAAAAGCGATTTCCTTCGGGCTGAAGACCTGCGTCTGGCAATCGACCCGACAGGCCGAAAGTTAAGAAGCACAATTTGCAAAATCACCGATATGAACGACGACTCTCAGGCGCAAAACGATGCGGAGGGCAAATCCGACAAATGGCTGTTTTCCTGCGGCAGAGGTTATGGTCACGGCGTGGGAATGTGTCAATGCGGCGCCCAAGCAATGGCGAGGAAGGGGAAAACCGCTGAACAGATTCTATTTTATTACTACCCCGGCTCTAAAATTGAAAGTGTTTACTGGAATGGCAGACTTTAAAATTTTCAATAAAGACCATCGCTCCGCAGCAAGGCGAGCCATTTTAACCACGCCTCACGGGAGAATCGAAACACCTGTCTTTATGCCAGTCGGCACCGCAGGCGCCGTAAAGGGAATTACACCACAACAATTAGAGCAAATCGGCTCTGATATTATTTTGGCCAACACTTACCATTTACTGCTTCGGCCTGGAGTCGAGGTAGTTGAGAAACTCGGCGGACTGCACAAACTTATGGCCTGGGACAGGCCGATTCTCACAGACAGCGGCGGCTACCAGATTTTTTCGCTAAATCCGCTTACAAAAATCTCCAATGACGGCGTTGAATTTGCCAGCCATATTGACGGAACAAAAATACACTTAAATGCCGAAATCGCCACCCAAATCCAAAATCGACTCGGCGCCGATATAATAATGTGTCTTGACCAGTGCACGCCCTTCCCATGCGAAGATTCACACTTAGAAGTAGCCGTCGAAAGAACTATACGCTGGGGCCACCGATGTAAACAGGCCCACAACAGGCCCCAGCAACTGCTTTTTGCCGTTGTCCAGGGCGGAATTAATCCGGCCTTGAGAACACACTGTGCCGATGAACTTGTCAAGATAGACTTTGATGGCTATGCTATCGGCGGATTAAGCGTCGGCGAAGGACACGACAATATGACAAAAACAGTTTCTCACACAATGCAGTCTTTGCCGCAGGACAAACCCCGCTATTTAATGGGCGTTGGCACCCCTGCCGATATTATAGCTGCTGTAAAGGCCGGCATTGATATGTTCGACTGTGTTCTACCGACAAGAAATGGCCGCAATGCCTTTGCCTTTACCAAAAATGGCCCTGTCCGGCTAAGAAACAGTGCCAACATTGACGACGCCAGCCCCATCGAAAGCAGTTGTGACTGTTACGGCTGCAAAAATTTCAGCCGGGCGACCATCAGGCATTATTTTAACGTATCAGAAATGCTCGGCCCAATCCTGGTTTCGCTGCACAATCTCAGGTTTTACCAGAAACTAATGACCGAAATAAGGGAAAATATAGAAAAAAAACAATTCGCCAACTGGGCGGATGAACAACTGAAAAAATACGAAACTTTATATCCATAGAATTTAGTCTTTGTTTTTCTGCCGGCTATCCAATATAAATATACGCTCTTTAAAGATTTCTCTGTAATTTGCAGCGAATTTAGGTTATAAGACAGGGTTTCAAAAACTAACGACGAAAGGAAAGTTAAAATGGATAATATCTGGATATTAGCTCAGGCACCGGGAATCTCTTCAGAGCCGGTAACCAGCGAGCAAACCACAACCCAAACAGCCGATGAGACCATCCCCGATTCCGGTGCACCACCAACTAAGCCGAGATCGGCGATGCCCTCTATGATTATGATTGGCCTGATGTTTGTTGTGTTTTACTTTCTTATTTTCAGAGGTCCGCGAAAAAAGGAACAGAAGCACAAACAAATGGTCCAATCACTGAACAAAAATGATAAGATTCGGACTATCGGTGGAATTCTTGGCACCATCGTGGACATTAAAGACGACGAGGTTGTCTTAAAGATTGATGAGTCAAATAATACAAAGATAAGAATCAGCACCAACGCAATCGGAAGAAATCTGTCAAAAGACTAAAACCGATTGAAAATTTAAGCTTTTACGACGAACTAAATAATCATTAATCAGTTTACAGCGGGAGCCGTTATGAACAAAAATTTGACCTGGAAAATTGTTTTAGTCACTGTTATGGTAGTGGTTGCCGCCTATACTTTATATCCGCCTAATGAAACTTTAAAGCCCGGAATAGACCTGGCCGGCGGAACCAGTCTCATTTATGAAATTGACGCCCAGGGGCTCACCGCAGCCAAGAAGAAAGACCTCTCAACAAATATGATAACTGTTCTTCGAAGGCGGATAGACCCTGCTAACATCCAAAACCTCGTATGGCGGCCTCAAGGCGCCACCCGATTCGAGATTCAAATGCCACTTGCAAGCGCAGAAGCACGCCGGAAACGTCAGGATTTCGAAAAAGCACTCGACGAACTACTCACCGAAAATATCAGAGCCGCAGTAATTATGCGCTCACTGCAAAAACCCGAAGAGCAGCGCCTGGAAGATTTTAACAATTTTGCCAGGGGCTCCTCCAACCGCCTGACAATCCTTGAGGAGCTCGCTGCCGCTTATGACCAGCGAAAAGCACTGCAGGGCAAAAGAGACGAATTCCTCTCGGAACTTCAGGGCAAAGAAGAAGCAATATCATCGGCCGGATTTGACCTTGAACTCATAAAGCAGAACGTCAGCCAATGGCTCACTCTCGACGAGCAAAAACTGACAGAATTGCTCGGCGATTTGCTTAACACCAACAACAATCTTAATTTAGTAACTGAATACACAAAAGAATACGCCAAATGGGCCAATGTCGTCGAGCAGTTAACCGAACCCGAAACAGGTAAAAATATCCAATACAAAAATGCCAAAAAAGCCCTTGAACAATTAAGCCTGACCAGAGACCAGATAAACGCCGCTCTTGAAACACTTCCAAAATCGGTAGAAAGAAAGCAGCTTATCGAGGAACTCAACATCGAATTTGCCGACCGCACCGAAAAAATCGACAAAGTAATCAAAGCCGCCGACGAGTATCGCCCTTTCAAAGGAAGACTCGACGACCCAGGAGACCTTCGGCGAATGCTCAAAGGTGCCGGCATACTCGAATTTAGAATAATCCCTACCTCCAATCCCGATACAAACCCCACATTAGACATTGAAGAGCTAACCGGCTATGTAGATTCCCTTACAGCAAAAGGCCCGAAGTTTGCCTCTGACAGCAAATATATATGGTTCGAGATAGAAAACACAAGCCAGGAGGAACTCGCAGGGTGGATACGGGCAACTGAAGCCGTAGTCGGCCAGTTCGGCGATAAATATTATGTCCTTGCAAGCAACCAGCAGGATGAGATTGTGGTGCATGGAACCGGCGAAAAAGACTGGAAATTAAAAAAGGCAAGGCCGTCAACCGACCAGATGGGACGAAGGGCTATCGGTTTTACGCTCGATGAAAGAGGCGGCAAGTTATTCGGTAACGTCACCGGAAAGAATATTGGACGACCATTGTGCATTCTGCTCGACGGCCTGGCAATATCGGCACCAAATATACAAACAAAAATAACCACTGACGGCCAAATAACAGGCAGCTTCTCTCAGGAAGAGGCTGAAGATATGATTAGCAAGCTCGAAGCCGGCTCTTTGCCTGCAATGTTGATTGAGCAGCCCATCTCTGTAAAAACCATCGGCCCGTCCATCGGAGCCGACAATCGCGACAAAGGTATCGAAGCAGGCATAATCGGATTTATCGTAGTGGTCCTCTGTATGCTCATCTACTATATGCTTGCCGGTTCAATCGCTGATGTCGCATTGTTTATGAACCTGCTCTTTGTCCTGGCAATAATGGCGCTTGTAAGGGCAACTTTTACGCTGCCCGGCATCGCAGGTATCATACTTACAATCGGTATGAGCGTCGATGCAAACGTACTTATTTTCGAGAGAATCCGCGAGGAGCAGCAGCGGGGTTCTTCCCTTGGAATGGCCATTAAAAACGGCTATGAAAGGGCCCTTAGAACCATCCTGGATGCAAATATAACCACCTTTATTACTGCTGCAATCCTTTTCTGGGTCGCCT
>CAZECQ010000067.1:0-12292 GCA_964510545.1 uncultured Pirellulales bacterium
CCATGCCTGCCCAGGGCATATTTATTTGCTCCGAATGTATTCGTAAGGACCGCATCGCTGCCTGCCAGGAGGAAAGACCGGTGAACGTCACCAACAATGTCAGCCGACTCGATATTCAGATAATCATTACATACTCCTGCCTCAACATCACGTGCAATCAGCTCAGTCCCCATTGCTCCATCCAGCAAAAAAAGACCCTGTCTGATTCTCTCTCTCAAATTTATCCTGCTCATAAACAAAACCCATTCTTTTTAATTACTCATAATGGCTGTTCAATAATTTCGCCTTTTATGATTCTGAATTTGCGCTCAAAACCTCTCGGCTCAGGACGAGTAAAAAGCTTTTTGCGTAACCTTTCATCAAAATCTTTTTGCCTTACCGAATCAAGAGTAATTTCAAACGAGTCTTCAGTATCACCACCGCTAAAGCTTACCACCTTAATTATTTTGGGAACCTGAACCCCCTTATAAATATCGATATACTCATCCATCTCCAGGACAACTGCAACTTCTCTGTTGCCGCCGAAATATTCAATTTTTCTAGTCCGTTCGTCACAATTGTAAATATATATTTTCTTTACTATCACATCAGTTTCATTTCGTCCCGTAAGCACATCATAAGCACCTTCGTTTGACAAAGCCCAGCTCATTTTCTCATCGACCTCTGCCATACCGAAAGCGTCAAGCAGAATATCAGGCCTGATTTTCAGCTTTCCAAAACCGGCTCTATCTGACCATCTGCCCCAAAAATAACTGTTGCTGATTTCTTTGGGTTTCATCGCAAGCCAAAACTCACTTGCGTTGGCCCCAACGTCGATTCCTCTTGGGTTAAAAGCAACGTTACCCAGAAGTCTGATTTCTGCTGGCGGATTAAACCACAGTTTCACAGGAAAATTTTCCTTATGAGGCTTAGCTTTCCCCTCAGAATAAATCTTCGCAAGGCATTTGCCGTTAGCTTTTATCGATTTGGCATCTTCTGCGTAAACCTTCAGTAAACCCAATGACTCAACCGCTGAATCTTTACCCGGACAGATTAATACAGGTTTTCGGGCGGAAGGCGCACACCCACCGAAAATAAACATCACCGCAGCAATTGATGTAACGAATCTTCCTCTCATTTTTTAGTACAGGCTCCGAACCCGTGTAATCCTCAAAATCCACGGTTATTTTGTTCTTCCTCTATCCGCTGAATTCTACTTATAATTTTACCTGCAATATCTGACCTATCTGCGACGATAACCGCTCGATTTGCTCTTCATCAAGATGTGGGTTTACCACTTCAACGAACTCTTTTTCGCCGGTCACTTTCAATCGCCAGATTTCCCTGCTGTCCTCGGTTTTGGTCGAGTCGTATTTCAGCCGTCTCTTCCGCATCAATATTAACGCAAGAACGAACCGAAAGTTTATTTTTTCCTGCTCGCTTTCTCGCTCTAATCGTTCAAAGAAGGCCATCAGCATTTCGTCATCGACGAATATCTGCTTTTTCTGTTCGGGATTCGGCAGTTTGGTTCTCCAGTAGCAAAACACGTCCGGCTTTGCCTTCTGCCAATAATCGCTGCAGTAATCCCGTCTTTGCAGTCCTTCTTCGGTCTCTACCAGAGTAGCAAAGTATTCTTCTCCGTATTCAATTTTCTTACCGGTACCGCAGCATTGTCCAAGCGGCTTACTTACTTCCCACTCTTCCATCTTTTCTTTTCTTATTCAAACTTCAGCCATTCCTTCATACTTTCTGCCTTTTTCGGCCCTATCCCCTTGACCTTCTGCAAATCATTGATAGTTTCAAAAGCCGGCCCTTTGCCGTTGAAGTTTTCACGGTAATCCACTATCGCCCCCGCCAGTCCCACTCCGATACCCGGCAATCTCACAAGACTTGACAGCGGTGCATTATTGGGATTTATTTGGCTCTCCAACTCAATTTCAAACGATTCTTGCCAATCGAAAGTCTTCGGAACCGCAAAAACAACACAAAGCAGAACGCAGACACCTACGGCTATAACAAATGGAGACACTGAAAATAATTGAATTTTGTTCTTTCCTGTATCTGTTTGATAAACTTTATTGCTTACCATATCGTTGAGGGTATCCAATATCGAACGTTTGCTGATATTTTACCGATGGAAAATCACGCTACGAAGTTTCTTCAGGGTCTGATATGATTTTTTAGGTTCGAGCTGACCGGTCAATAATCCGCTATCGGCTATAGTACTGTCTTTGGTATCTGCCAGATTCGAATACGTAACTGCATCAATAAATGGTTTGCTAAGTGCTATCTTATAGAACTGTTCAATCCACTGTCCCTGTTGGGATTGGTCCCATTGTCCATGCCACTGTCCGGCACTTGTGCCGGCATACAGTCCTTTGCCGCTCTCGCTCGGAACTGCAACCTCCGTGATATACAAAGGCTTGGCTATTGGCCCAAAGTAATCCAAAACCGAAGATATTTGCATCATATCTCGAATATGCATGCCGCTTTCATTCTTACCCAATTGCATCTGTAAACCGAACGCATCAAAATTAATCCCACTTTGCACAACCATATCAGCATATACTAAGGGAGGAATTGTATTGACTTTTGTTGCATAATATTCACCCCAGGGATTGCTAATCTCCACTATCTTCACAGACCTCTCGCTGCCCTGTTTTACCGACATATTAGCCGCACGGGTCATCTCCAGTGTCTGTTCGAAGTTGAACTCAAAATAATTATTCGCATTCAGGCCGCTTATTACACGCCATACTCGGATACTGCTCGAATACCGCCCGGCAACCTCTGAAACAAATTGGTATGCAGCTTCACGAATCTTTTCGAATCCCATCCTGCCGTGCATCAGCCACTTTGGAAGATACGGTTGTGAAAAACAAAGCAGCGGGCCTGCGCAAATGGCAACTCTCTTTTTGCTAAGTGCCTCAAGACATCCGTCAACACTTGAAAAATCGTAACTGCCTTTGCTTGGCTCAATCTGAGACCAGCTTATTGGTATCGTCACAAAACCGAACAATCCCAGCAGCTTATCAACGTATTCTGCGTTGCCAATTTGCTTCGGGTCGATTTTGCAGCCGAGACACCCACGCCCAAATCCATGGTTTTTGTTTCTTGTCTCGAAGAGCGACTCTGCCTGTTCATTCGCCAGTTTCTCTGAATATACCATAGCTCTTTTAAGAGACTCGTCTGCTAATTTAGACGCCGATGAAGGGTCGGTGTTATTTTGGATTGCCCGAATAAACAAATCGTGCGCCTCTTTGGAAATACCTTCCAGCCCTTTTATGTTGCCAAAGAATGACCAGTCCTCGCGCCTATTGATTATTTGCATCAGTTTTGAACGAACTATTTCGACGTTCAAATTGTATGGACGTTTACGCTCAGGCAGACACGTGGTACTTAAAAGTACTTGACCAAAACCATCTACCGGCCACAGCAATGACAGGCCGGCCGTCTCCAGATGCGGTTTCTTACATTCGATGAAACCCTTTTTGAATGTAATCTGCGCCTGTCGAATGGCAATGCCGTCAGTGCCAAACAGATAGGCACCGCACAATGCAAACTTATCCACAACTTTTCTGTCTTTGAAGACCTGAAATTTCACTTTTTCTCTCTACTTAACTATCAACTGACCATTTTAATATATAAAATCTTTTTTATCTTATCGTATAGCTCTGCCACAGGTAAGAAGTTAAACTAATTGCCGACGTAGTCGGCTTCAACTAACGAAATACGATTCACGAGCGACGAACGACGTTCAAACTGTTCCGTTTCAAAGAAACGGCCAGTTTGAGTTAATTATACCAATCGAATCCTTAAAAGCAATCCAAACCTTACCTTTCTTATTTAGATTATTCTCTTCTGGTAAGAGCAGAGCAGCTAAAGGAGATTTTTAACACACCTTTTTCACACAGTTCTGCAAAACCTGAAATATCGTCCCCCTGACAAAATATGTTAAGCAGATACAATTAAAAGTGAATGATTGAAATGGAGCAGCAGGATAAATTCTAATTAATTTAAACTTGTTTCATCCCGGCCAAACTCGTTAAAATACTTCATCTGAAGTTCGTAAAGCCGGCTGTTTTTTTCTATCAGCTTGGCTATTAGACCTATTTGGTTCAGTAATATTTCTATCAGGTCGATATTTATCAGTGTTGACTCAGGACTGTATCGTGGAAGGGCGATTACTACATAACCGCAATTCGTCTGCTCGGTAGCCAGCTGGGAGGCTATTAAGCTAAAGTCTGCTATCTGAGTAACAACCGGCTCGGCGCCGTCGTCGATTTTGGCACAAAGTTCTCGCAAAAATGACTCTTCGATATTCAACCCGGAAAATCCTTCTGAGTCGCTCGGCCAGATATGACCGTCTCTGTCCATAATCACCATAATAGGCCCCTGTTCGGGAAGAATCTCAAATATCTGCCTCGCTACTTGTTCATTTAATACAAAACTTGCCGAAAATAATGAGTCATACATATTCATTAGAACCAGTCCCTCGTCTTAATTGCTTGGCAAAATAATACTCCTAATCACTTCGGTATAATTATGCCTCGACTTTCCTGATGTTGCTGCATCACAGCTTAATTTGAACAAAAAAGCACAATTCTTGACTTCGAATATGGGGTTATGGGACGTCCGAAACTGCAAAAGAACGAACGACCGTTCTGCTCAGTAATCAAGCATTGACTTGAGCCTGGCTAATGAGAAGTTTCTCCCGGGACAATCGGTTATGTGTGCTCCCGGAGTGCTGCCATGACCGTAAATACGACTTTTTCGAATGCCGTAGCGACTTTGAAGAAAGCGAACCAGCTTAACAAGAGATTGCATTTGTCGTCTTGTGGGAACTGTTGTGTTAAAATTACCAACAAGGCAGATTCCAATTCCCTCTTTATTTGCCCAGTTTCCGGCTGTGCCGCCGCAGTGTGCTCCTGTTTTTTGCTCCCTCCAGCGGTATGTTACCTCGACCTGCCCGTCACCGCTGTCGATTCCATTGCCTATAACAAAATCGTAACCAACGCCGTCCCAATGCATATGCTCTCTGTGATAGTTGTCAAATATTGCTGCATTTCCATTCTTTGTGTTTGAATGATGTATAATTATAGCCGTCCATTTCTTCTCTATTTCAAAAGCGGGAATCCAGCTCTTCGGGATATTTCCATAAGCAATTCTTGTCGGCTTTGTCGGTAATGGCTCAACCAGTTCTGAACTATAAATATGCGTAATCCTCGGCATCGGCTCATCTGTAAACACACATCCACTCAGAACAAACGTGCAACTGAAAAGAAGCAAAACCTTTTCAAACATCTTGTAATTCTTTCCTGCTATACCTCACCTTATAACCGAATCCTTCAGTCTCCTATGTCCCTGTCTTCCTGCGACTTTTGTTTTTATAACGGACCATACGCACTCGATTACCTTTTTTATTGAACTCAAGCACATCCATATATGAACGCATAAGCAGCAATCCTCTACCATTGGCCTTATAAAGATTTTCACCGTAACGCGGGTCTGGAACAGCACTCGGGTCAAAACCCGCTCCTTCATCTGTTATAACTATTTCAACTTTGTCTGAACTTACCGAATATTCAATTTTAACCTTTTTCGCCGGGTCATTCTTATTACCATGTTTAACCGCATTAACAAATGCCTCTTCTAAAGCAAGATGAACTGAAAAAACACCATCCGAGTCATAGCTGTTGGCCTCTAATTCGGACAGGATAAGACTATATATGCCGCTGACAGCAGATAGTTTGCTCTCGACCATTAATGAGCAGGTGTTTGGTGCCGTGGACGCCATAAATTTATCCCATTTCAAAAAACCTTTGCAATAATTCTGCAAAGGCAAATTCAAATTGTCGGCTGTTTAACCTTCCAGCTTTCATCTGTTGCCTTACTCTCGATAAGAATAGAAAAGGTTGTTGCCTAATCCTCTATGGACAGGCTTTCGACAGCGCTGTCTAAATCCTCATATATATCGAAAATCTTCGTCAGACGGGTTATCTTGAATATTTTGTATATATTCGGGTTTATATTGCACAGTCTCAATTTGCCGTTACGCTCATAGACTTTTTTACTGACCCTTATTAAGAGTCCTAAAACAGCCGAAGACAAGAACTGAACATTACGAAAATCCAAAATCAGCTTTATCCCATCTCCTTGCTCAACAACAGACAGTATAGACTCTTGAAGGGACCGAATGTCTTTATCTTCGAGTATCTTCTCGTCCGTAAAAGTAATTATCGTTGTGTCATCGGCATACTCAACACTTATTTTCGGCTCAAGCGTAGCCATTTCAATCTCCCTAAAAACCGTAAATGAATATGGGATCTTATGTCAGAATGGATAAGATGTCAAGTTTTTTCAATCCGGGGAAATTATAAAATTTTGTCATTATTTATTTGACGACTTGAACTTTCAGAGTAGAATTAAATGTTCCTGTGGAAGATTACTTGCTTTTTGGGTCGGATTAAGGATAAGATTATTGATAAGTTATTGTTGACTTTCAACTGATGACATACCTAACCTGGGCACACCGAAGCATAAGGAAATACGAGGGCAGCAACAAAGGCAAAACTCAAGCTTTTTTGCTGTAATTATTTATTAAAAAAGAAGTTGACCGTTTAACCGTTAATCTCAAATGTTGCTTATATAATAAGTAACTGCCCTAAAGAGGGTAGCAATTTAACTTTTTTTGACTGTCGCCAATGATGTCTCAATGATGTAGCTATTGACAACAAATCCAGATCGACAAACATAAATTGAGTGGAAATTATTGCAATTGTAAGAAAAAAATTTATAATTTTTGGCCGGTTTGGAAAAAATTGAAGGAGATTGAAAATGAAAATTAGCAGATCCACTGGATATGCTCTGCTAGCGGTCGGGTATATCGCCAAGCATCAGGAACAAAAAATTATTTTGTCTCAAAGCATATCTAAAGAGTATGATATTCCTCTGGAATACCTGCTCAAGATACTGCAGCAACTGGTTAAGGCGAACGTTCTGCGAAGCAAAAGAGGACCAAGAGGTGGCTTCTCACTGGCCAGACCCGCAAAAAAAATCACTTTGCTAAACGTTATCGAAGCCGTTGACGGCCCGATGGTTAGTCAACTGAATTTGGTTGAGCAGACAGGTAGAGAAAAGTTCAGTGTCAAAACTGAACAAATCTACGAAAGGGTGCTTGCTCAGGCCAGAAGCACCTTTGATAAGGCAAAACTCGCAGATTTGGTTTAATGACTTCTCTTCTGATAAAAACATGCAAATCAGCAGATTTCAACAGTTGATTTCGGAAAGATACGGTAAACGTGACACCGAAAGAGGGGTCTCGACCACGTTTATGTGGTTTATTGAAGAAGTTGGTGAGCTGGCTACCGCCTTGGCCTCCGATAACAAAACCAATAAAGCTGAAGAATTTGCTGATGTTTTCGCCTGGCTTTGTACGCTGGCAAATATAAGTGGCGTCAATTTGGAGAAAGCCTGTGAAAAATACACAGATACGGAGGGAATTGAGGGGCTTAAATAAGTACACAGTTATTTCAACTAAAGTAATAAAAATCCTTACTTTTGGTACGATTGTTCACCCACTTCATCGGGATGTTGAATTGGAGCATCTTTGTCCGTCGCCGTCAGCGCACGATAAAAGCACCAGCCCAATCCAGCGATTATACCAAGCGAGACCACCGCAAGGATAATGTATGCCACTGTTGAAAGCTGACCGTCGTATTCTACACTCCCAAGCGTCGATGAGAATATCAAATTAGCTTTCGGATAGTGAAACAAAAGGTTATGCATATTGCTGCTGTCTCATTTCGGTATAATATAATTTGATTTACCAACCCTGTTTAGCATAACGGCAGCGACAAAGGCAAGTGCCATAAGACCAAGGCCGACAATATTCGGCCATATCACTTCACCGTTATTGTTAACCACAAATCCTTTTTCACTGGTAAAATCATCGTATAAGCTCCACACAAACATAGTGCTCAATACCGCTGGAACGACAAATTTTATCATCTTTTCCCACCACAGACCGATTTTCCAGTCGCTTCGGGCGTTCGCATGACGTCTCAAAAGATGTACATCATAAAGCCACCCTATAACCAGGCACTCTACAAGCCCTACAAGCACTATCCCCCACGTGCCGTTAACGAAGCTGTCAATCGTATCAAGCCAGCTTAATCCGCCCTCGGTCGTAAAAATAATTCCAAGGCTAAAACCAACCACACTCATTGCCGGCAGCACAAGATTTCGCGCCCAGCCGCTTTTATCACAAATACTGGCGAGAACCGACTCTGTTATCGAAAATGCGGAGTTTATCCCCAACAAAACCAGCGCCGTGAAAAAGATAGCACTGAAAAACTGGGTCGCCGGCAAATGCGACAGTGCCTCCGGGAAGGCCACGAATGCCAGACCAGGCCCTTGGCTCTCGCTGAGAACATCCTGAACAGGGATATTTTGTTTCAAGGCAAGGGCGCCCATAGTCGTAAAGACCGCTATACCGGCTACAAAGCTCACCGCCAAATCGGAGATACCTACTACCAGAGCATTGTTGTTAATATCGCTTTGCCGGTGCAAAAAGCTTGCGTAGGTTATCATCACTCCGAATGCCACCGTCATCGAAAAAAAAACCTGACCAAAGGCATGTCGCCACACTACCACATCTTTGAGTTTAGACCAATCCGGCTCCAGATAATACTCCAAACCCTGCATCGCCCCATCGAGAGTAAGACCTCGTACCGTTAAAATAAACAACATAAACACCGGAAGCGGAACCGCCCAGAGTACAATTTTACCAATCCATTTAACGCCCCTGAATATGCTGAAATACATCCCCACCCAAACCACAGCTAATGACAAAACTATCGGAACCTGTATTTGTCCGAGTTTATAAGTCTCGTTGAATCGAAGGTAGTCAACAAAGAAAAAGTCTTTTGCATTGCCTGCCCAGGGAACCGTTGTTTTGAAGCTGAAAACAAGGTAGTTCAAGCACCAGGCCAGTACTACCGAGTAATAGCAGACTATAATGGAGCTCAGCAGTATCGGCCACCAGCCGACAAATTCTGTCTTCTTCGATATTTCTTTGAACGCACCCGGAGCGGCCAACTGGGTAAAGTGTCCTAAAGAAAATTCCATAATCAACAGTGGAATACCTACAATAATCATTGCTATGATATATGGAATAAGAAATGCCCCACCGCCGTTGGAATATGCCATATAGGGAAAACGCCAGATATTGCCAAGCCCAACCGCCGAGCCTACTGCCGCCAGTACAAAGCCTGCACGCGAACCCCACGACTCTCTGCGTTCTTCCAGATATTCAGGCATTGCTACTTATTTCTTTGCGCTCGGGTTTCGCCAAAATCTTTTTGATTCCCAAAAGTTCCAGCGTATTGCGCTCGATGATGTTACGAATACTGCCGCGAGGAACCGCCGGTAGGTTCGTGTCCCCAAGAAGTTTATTAAAGCCGAGCAGTGTCTCTATACACTCTTCTGCCTTACCCTCCGGATGTCCGCTGCCGAACAGCAGCTTACCCATTACGCCACATTCATACGCTGACACTACCATATTGTAAATCTGCCAGACTCGGCGGGGATTTACTGTCAAATCTGCATATACATTTTTATGTTTGGCCGTCATTGACAATGTTTGCTCGACAAAAGGTGTTCCCATAGTTCCAATGATGATTTTTAGCTCTGGAAATGTCCTGGCAACCTCATCCAGGAGATATGGTTGAGCATAACTTAAAACGCTCTTGAGCCCGCCGGACGGGTCGTTATGAAAGAAAACAGGCAGCCCAAGTTCTTCTGCTGTTTCATAAAACCGCATTGCTTTGCTGTGAGCCGGGTGAAAGCCGGATTCCGAACAATACACCACCGTCCCGGCAAGCCCCATCTTATCAGCGAGAGCTGACAGATTTTTGGTGCTGATATTGTCCCTGGTTGGCTCTACAAGTGCAAAACCGACTGTTTTATCCTCATATTTTCTGACATACTCGGACAATGCCTTATTGGTCTCCTGGCTCGATTTGCCCGCAGCAGCTAACACTATGTAGACATCTACGGTATCAGCTTCTGTCGCCGCCGGGTGCTCAGCCCGCAAAACCTCATCATAGGCAGAACTTATATGTGTGTGACAATCGACTATCATACAGCCACCAATTATCAATTATTGATTATCAATAATCAATGATTATTATCCCGTCAAGAAAATATTTCCTCTCTTCGAAATGCCAAAGCAGCCACCATCCACCCTCATTTTGACCAACACTTTTCTTGACTTAAAGTTCCGGCCGATGTAATATTGCACGAGTTCTTAAGGACCATTGGAGAAGTCTTATGGATTGCCTGGTTTGCAAAAACGCAATGATTACCCTCGAAGTTCAGGACGTGGAGGTCGATTACTGCAGCGATTGTGGCGGTATATGGCTCGATGCCGGCGAACTCGAGCTTTTGCTTGACGACCCACAACAGGCTGAAAAACTAATCAATTCCTTCAACATTGACGCAAAATGCGCCGAAAAACGCAGAAAGTGTCCCATTTGCCGCAAAAAAATGCAAAAAATCATCGTTGGCTCATCCGCCCCGACCCTGCTCATTGACAGATGTCCTAAAGGCGATGGCTTATGGTTCGATGAAGGTGAGCTGCAGGATATTGTTGACAGGGCCCAATTGGACCCGGACAATAAAATCCAGCGGTTGTTGGCCGATATGTTCGGCTCGAAAAAAACCGACGAATTTAGGAACACTCAATAACTTTTTTACAGGAGAATCATTATGACGACCACACTAATTATTGTAGTTGTTGTTATTGTCTTGCTGATTCTTTTTATAATCGGCATATACAACGCCTTGATTCGGCTGCGCAATCAGGTCGATAACGCCTGGTCACAGATTGACGTCCAGTTGAAGCGCCGCCACGACCTGATTCCCAATCTCGTCGAAACCGCAAAGGGCTATATGAAGCACGAGCGTGAAACCTTCGAAGCCATAACGCAGGCTCGAAGCCAGGCGATGGGAGCTAAAACCGTCGCAGAGGCCTCGAAGGCCGAGGGTGCTCTCGGCGAAGCCCTGAGCAAATTTATGCTCGTTGTGGAAAATTATCCCGACCTCAAGGCCAATCAGAACTTCCTCTCGTTACAGGAAGAGCTGACCGGCACCGAAAACAGAATCTCTTTTTCCCGGCAGAGCTACAACGACCAGGTACTGTTCTTCAACAACAAGATTCAGATGTTCCCGTCGAACGTGGTGGCCAATATGTTCAGTTTCGGCAAACGGGATTTCTTTGAGATTGAGCACGCCGAAGAGAGAGAAGTCCCGAAGGTAAGCTTTACTTAACAGCCCCAAACTATGAATCGAAGAGACACAACCAAAGATGCCCAAAAAGTTTTGGTTGATATATATCGGCAGATGCCGCCTGCAGCTAAGATTGAGCGTATATTTGACGCATACCAGACGGGCAGATTATTGAAGATGGCCGGTTTGAAACTGCAGCATCCGCAGGCAAGTAAAGAGCAAATATGGCGTCTGTGGGCCAGGCAGCATCTCGGAAACGAGCTTTTTGAGAAAGTTTACGAAAGCGATGGAGAATGAGTGAGCCGCTGGAACTGGCAGTATTAAAGGGCTTCGCCGATATCCTCGAAGGGCTTGGAATTGTCTATGCAATCGGCGGTTCGATAGCCAGCTCGGCATATGGCAGGGTCAGGTTCACCGAGGACGCGGATGTAATGGTAGAACATTTTGGCAACAAGGCAGAGCAGTTCGTCGGGTTACTTAAGGGGTCATACTATGTCAGTGAGCAGGCGATCCAGCAGGCACTTTTGCAGCGATGCTCTTTCAACATCATACACATAAAATCCGCCTTTAAGATAGATGTATTTGTTTGCAAAGACGATGTTTTTGACAGGCAGATGATGGTGCGCAGACAAATGCTTAAACTTTCGGATTCTCTGGACAAGTTATTTGCCCTGGTTTCACCGGAAGACATAATTCTGTTGAAGTTAGAATGGTATAAAGAAGGCGGATGCACATCGCAGAGACAGTGGGATGATATTGCGGGGGTGCTGGAAGTTCAGAGAGACAAACTTGATTTTGAATATGTAAAGAAATGGTCTGCTGTACTTGGAATAAATGAACTGCTTGAAAAGGCCATGTCTGAGAGCGGATGAAATTTGACAGCGAGGAGAAATGTCTGCCCTAATCGCAGAAGACTGCCAAAAGGCAAAGGAAATTTTAACCACATAGGAACACTAATTTGTCATTCCTGCGAAAGGGTCTGTTGCTAAACAGGCTTTTATCCTTCTCATCGCAATTTACAATA
>CAZECQ010000068.1:0-10380 GCA_964510545.1 uncultured Pirellulales bacterium
CGAGCATCGGGCGTCGGCTGTGTAACACAGCAGTTGGGCGAAAGGACCGCTCAACACATTTGCGCAGGTATTGAGAAGCTGAACTGAATTTTTTCCAAATTTTTTTTATCTCTTTCCACACAACCACTTACAAACTTTAACTACCCCAAAATCACCCGATTTTTCGCACCAAACGCGCAGGTTCGTCTAATTATGGGGAGCCATGTTTTTTTACCCCCCCCTTAGGAGTTATTATGACCACCGAACCACGAACAACAAACCACCAACCCCACTTGTCGCGGCCAATCCTCTGGCGAAGCCGGATCGCCGCTCTACATTTGTCGAGACTCCTCTACAAATTCACCCTTTTTGTGCAAAACAAACCCAATTTTTGCCGTTTTTGGGCCAAAAACAGCTGTTCCGAAGAAAAACAAAGCCAATTCAAACCCAATCAAACCCAATTTTTCACACTTTTTTGCACCGTTTTTTATTGCCGTTATAGCCTGTACTTACAAGGACTTACACAGTTTTATGGGCTTTTTCGCCCAATATCGCTGCCAATAAAATTTGGCAAATTTCACCTGCCCGACGTTTTGGCAATGTGGATAACCTGTTAATAACCAAAATCCTGTTCTTGGAGACCTCTTTTGTCTCTTTTTGAACTGACAAACAAAACCAACAACGCATCCCAATGTTATCGCCCACGCTTATTCAAAACCAAAAACTACTATCTGTAACCACTATATAATAAAGAACTTACGGACAGTTATAAGCTATAGTAATAAAACTAATGCAAAAGTTTAATCTAAACCTAAATTAAGATATTAAAATACACTGAAAATTAGTATGATTTTTCAAATAATCGTATTAATAGTGGATAATCCGTAGAAAACCTCGCACAGCCAGGCAGATTTCGCACCCCCGGCGGGCTTATTCCCTGCTAAAATCGGCAATTTTCCTTTTCAACTCCCGACAGGCCGCTGAAGGCTCAGCTGCTTTAGTTACCGCTGAGCAAACCGCAATTGCTTTGGCACCGGACATTAAAACTTCTTCGATATTATCACGCATTATCCCCCCAATCGCTACGTGGCAAATGCCGGTATCAGCCAAAATTTGCGTACCCTGCCTGACGTAGTTCAACCCGACAGCCGCTGCCGTGGGCTTCGTCGGTGTAGAGTAAACTGGGCCAAGACCTACATAAGTCGGCATCTCCAGGCAGGCGGATTTTAACTGGTCAACCGAATGTGTGCTTTTGCCAACTATTAACGGCGTCAACTCAAGCCTGTGGGCCTGCTCAACGGGTATATCGTTCTGGCCCAGATGAACACCATCGGCCCCCGAAGCGACCGCAATATCGGCCCTGTCGTTTATTATACTAAGCACACCCGCTGACTTGCATATCCGGACAAATTCCTCGGAAAGAGCAAAAAGCTTATCGTCCTCAATATTCTTGGCCCGAAGCTGAACACAGTCAGCCCCACCTGCAACGCAGTAACATAACAAAGAAAGCACCTCCGCAGGCAGAACGCTCGTAATTACTACGTACAATTGAACGCGCCTGAACCTTTCGAAGGCATCGCTGAATACAACAATATCTTTTTCAAGCGTATAAGCTGCGTATCGCAGTTTTTCGAGTGTTTCAGCTACCTCCGGTTCTATCGTTTGCGTTGTCTCGGCAAGTGTGCGTAATGCTTCTGTAAGGCGTTTGCAGCCGGCGGTAAAGCTGTCCTGTAGCTCACCGCGGACAAGCTGATGAGCAACCCTTGCCCCCACACCGACATCGCCGACTGTATCTCTGCTTGAGATGAGCCGGCTGTTATCAAGTTTGCCGATGACACCCGAAAGCTCATGACGGAACTGTTTGGCACGTTCGGTTAGTGGGCTGCTGTTTAAGGCAAACCTGCAGAACTCTTCAATAACCCGAATCGCTTCCCGAGCACGGTTGAAATTGGCATCAATAATCCTATAAATCGAACGCTCCATAACGAATCTGATTATACGAACTGCTGCCCCGATTGAGTAGTGAAAAGTAATACGATGCAAACAGAAAAGTCGATTTATGGGCTTATTGTTACGCTAAAAACGAAGGAATTGCCAAAAAAGCAGGGCCGCGTCTCCTCCGGAGCGGCCCCGTGCTATATGGTAAACAAAATCAGTAACACAACTAACAGCTTTGCGAAAGCAATACTGATTTTGGCTTTTTCGAAATCGGGCGGAATCATCCTCCTCCGAATCGATTTTTTAGATGTCCGCCCAATAACTTTATCAATTCAAAGTAAAGCTAGTTATGCAGCAAAAATTATGCCAAAAACAAAAAATTCTCCAAACCTCCCTAAGTATTCCCCTCAACAATTTACAGTAAAAACAGTTACAGCATTCTATATGTTTTTCAGCGGCCGACTAATAAATATCGTATTTTAACAACACGTTGTTTTTTCGCAACACCAAGCCGATGCAATTAACCCAACTTTGCACTTATCGGACTATAAGTCGTTAAGTAACAGAGAGATTCATCTGGCGTTTACAAAAAACAACACATCTGTGAACAAAATAAACGTAAAAAGAGTGATGAAAATGGTAAAAATTCCGCCCTGTTATTAAGCAAAACTATACCAAAATGAACTTAGCACCAAAGTACAGCCCGCAAAACATCTCTTGGCTATGAAAGCTACAACCCACCAACGATTTATCCCTTTTGGAGGCAGGCAAATAAATCCGTAAAACTTACTTCAAATTCTTCTCTTTGCCTCCTTGCTGATAATCAAGTATAAAAGTCACCGGCCCGTCATTGATACTGCTGACATGCATATGCTCGCCAAAAATCCCCTTCTCAACAACAATGCCCTTTTCAGTGATTAACTCGATTGTCTTTTCATAAAGCTCTTCTGCCTGGCCCGGCTCTGCCGCTGCGTCAAAACCGGGGCGACGCCCTTTCCGGCAATCGCCGTGGAGCGTAAAGTTACTGACTAAAAGAATCTCACCGCCAACATCAACAACAGACCGATTCATCTTGCCACCCTCGTCAGAGAATATACGCAACCCAGCCAGCTTATCAGCTATAAACCTCGCCTCTTCTGCCGTGTCCTCTTTGCCAACACTGATATAAACAAGCAATCCTTTGCCTATTTTCCCGACCGCCCGGCCCTCGACTTCAACCTCTGCCTGCGAAACCCGCTGTATAACCGCTCTCATAACTTTTGTTTTCCAAATTAAAACTTATAGCTGACGATTCAAAATCCTTGTGCAATTGTAACAGAAAACTATGACAGGCAAAACACTATCTTTCCTGCACATTTTTCCAAACGCCAAAAAGAGCTGGCAGGTTCGCCGATACTGGTATCTCCTCTTAATGAAAACGGACCTGCAGTTTCAATTGCGCATTTGCACAATCAAAACCACAGGCCCGCTATGTTGCCAACTGCACATACTAACCGGGCCCTCTCGCATCCTGCGCAAGTTCAGCACTGACTGCTCGGCCAGGTTGTTAGCTTATTTATCGTCCTTTGGCTTTTGCTTTCGCTCTTTGGGTTTTGGCTTAAGATTATTAGGGTCTCTCTGCCGGTATTCACCTCTTATTCCTCTTTCGGTTTCAGGTCGTCTCGAACGCTCACGAAAACGCTCCCTCGCTCTTTCCATCATCTCTGTTCTTTGCTTCAACTGTTTCTTTCTTTTCGCCAGCAGCTTCTCGAGCGCCTCAGCCGTTTCTTTAGCATTTTCTTTAACAGCAAGTTTGTGAATCTTCTCAAGCTCCCCAATTAATTGCTTTTCCACTTCCATAATCGATTCTCTGCCCCGGCCTCTTCTGAAGCGGGCTTCAGGGCTGTTCGGGTCGAATGGCCTGCGACCACGCATCCTATCTCCGCGAAACTCCGGCCTGACTCTGTCCTCAGCAGGCCTGCCGGCCTTGTCTTTTGGCTGCGCTAAAATGGGCGATATACCCGCTAATACAAAGCCCGCAATTAGCATCAAAATAGTTACACGTTTCATTGCAAAATCTCCTAAAAAAGGAATAATATTATCAATCAAAAACCGATTTCCATCGTTATTTTAACCTTATCGGTCAATTGATTCACTTAATAATACGGTTGTCCGCTTCAAATTATTTCACAAAATTACTAAAATTCAACCTCTCAGCCAATTTTTTCTGCGAATATTATCGGGGTAAATACTAATATATCCACAGGGTTTTTACCGTTATCTGTATCACCATATCTGCCTTGGGCCTTATTTAACCCCTCACAAACGCTACAACGCTGCTTTTATCATCCCCCGAAGCCGAGCCGAATCCACTGAGTCATCCCAGCCGTAACCTGAGCAAAGTCCGACCGAATTTTTAGCAAATAAAATAGTTGACAATCACATCATTTCTTGCTTTAATATATAGGGTAGGAGATTATTGTATTTACCAGAAGAGCAATAGAAATAAGAAAAACGTTTTTTAGGGGTATCTACTGCGTTCTATAAGACAAATCTTTTAATAAGTGAATTTGTCTATACCGGTAGATTAAAAGGTGGTTTTATGAAAAAGGGAAAAAGAGAATCTTCAGGCAGGGAAAAGGATGAAACTTTTATAGAGCTTCTTGAGCAGCTAAGAGAAAAGTTATACATTGACAATACCTCAGCCGCCCGCCACGCCGCATTTCAATTATCATGGATGCAGGAAGATGGCTTTGAAATCCTGAAGGAAGCTTTATTAAGTGATTCTCCGAAAAGAGCAAAAACTGCAGCCACTTATGGCCTAAGAAATATGCGCGGCAGAATGAAGAAATTGGTTTTAGAGCTTTTCCAGCAGGGACTTCAAAATCCCGATGGCGACATTATTGAAGCCTGCGAAAAAGCCCTGGAACAGATAAAACAAAAAACACACAAAGAGCCTCCTGCAAAAGCCCAGCCGCGTGAGAAAAATTTCAATATTAGAGAGCTGCCCTCAAAAAAGAAAAGGAAAGCAAGAAGGAAACCTTCTCCGGGATGGAACTCCTCAGGAAACAGGAGAACGGGACGCCCCCGAGTCTCTCACATCAACCCTAATAGACCGCACTAAATCCCCCATCATAACTTTAACAGCTATAACAGTGCAGCCTCTTATGGCCAGAACGCACCGACCGCAACCGTAAACCAAATCAGCACACCAACTATAATTTTAGCGCTGGCACCAAGAAACTGTCCCAACCCCGCTCCAAAACCTAAACGAATATATTCTTCCCTCTTCCTTTCGCCCGACAGCTCAAATGCCAACGCTCCAATCCCCGCTCCGATACTCGAGCCGACCAGCGTCCCGAGAAGTGGAACAGGAATAATCACTGTCCCGACCACGGCCCCTGTAATCGCGCCGATAACAGCCCCAACCGAACCGCGGAAGCCCGCACCGGCCTTCTTCGCTCCCCCCATCCCGCCGAAGAACTCGAACAACTCACCCAGAAGCGCCAGAACTATTATCGCAACCAGACTATACACCGAAAAAATCCCATCATCCCACCGCCACCACGCAAACAGAAATGTCGTTATAACAATAAGCCAGTTACCCGGCAGGGCAAATGGAACCAGCCCGAGCCAGATGGTATTAAGAACAATCAATATCACCAACCAGAAATAAAGCATAGCATAATTGTAGAATAAGAACGCAAAATGCGACAGCAAATTCACTGCCAACCACCAATCTATTTAGTGTGGGAAAGAAATGAAATTGTTAAATCAAAAGTAGCTTGACAAATTTAACTCAGTTACTATAATCGCCAACGTGTTCACATTGGAGAATATTATTTGGGAAAAGGCTGGTCTAAACTTTTATAGATTTAATGCCGTATAAAAGCTTGCCGGACTGAAAGATATGCTTGTCAAATTAAGTGCTATTTATCAAAATACGGAGTTTCTACCATGAAAACAAAAAATAAACCTAAGCAGTTGCGGATAGTTGCTAATCTTATTTACACAGGATTGGTTCTTTTGATAATTTGTTCCGAGACGACGATGGCGGGTGAACCGTGGAAGACACTATTTGATGGAGAAAGTTTGCAGGGATGGGTTCAAAGGGGCGGTAAAGCCAGGTATACGGCCGAAGACGGCCAAATCATAGGAACAACTGTGTTCCGTACACCCAACAGTTTTCTATGTACCGAAGCAGCATATTCTGATTTCATTCTTGAAGTGGACTTCAAAGTCGCCGCAACTATGAATTCCGGGATTCAAATACGAAGTAACAGCTACCCGGAATACCGCAGGAGCGTGGTACATGGATACCAGATTGAAATCGACCCCTCCGAACGCAGTTGGACAGGTGGAATTTATGAGGAAAGCCTAAGAGGATGGCTTTATCCCCTCGATAACAACAACGTTGAGGCACAAAAGGCGTTCAAACAGCAACAGTGGAATCGGTTTAGAATAGAGGCTATAGGCGATACCATAAAAACCTGGCTTAACGATGTGCCCGCCGCACACCTTATTGATGATATGAAAAGAGAAGGTTTTATTGCTTTACAAGTACACGGTATCGGAAAGAACAAGGAAAAGCAGGGCCAAACTGTCAGATGGAGAAACATTCGAATCATCACGGATAATCCTCTCAAATATTCCAGACCTACCCCGATTGCTCCCAGGGATATGTTTAACAAGCTCACCTCAAAAGAAAAGGCGGCTGGCTGGAAATTGCTTTTTGACGGCAAAACCTCAAAGGGCTGGCGTGGTGCAAAATTGGACCACTTTCCAGAATTCGGCTGGGAAATCAAAGATGGCATCCTGACAGTTCTGGAATCCGGAGGTGACGAGTCGAAAAATGGAGGGGATATCGTTACAATTGATAAATACAGCGATTTTGAACTCTGGGTGGATTTCAAAATAACAGCCGGTGCCAATAGCGGAATTAAATATTTTGTAAATACGTCATTAAACAAAGGCCAGGGTTCAGCTATTGGCCTGGAATACCAATTGCTCGATGACCAACGGCACCCTGATGCCAAAAAAGGCAGCCATCAAGGCAGCCGAACACTTGCCTCGCTCTATGATTTAATCAAAGCAGAAAACAAACATCCATCTCTGATTGGCCAATGGAATCATGCTCGTATCAGCTCGAAAGCAAATCATGTCGAACATTGGCTCAATGGCAGAAAGGTACTTGAATACGAACGAAAAAGTGACCACTTTCGCAAACTTGTCGCCGAAAGCAAATACAAAATCTGGCCCGGCTTTGGAGAAGCGGTGCAGGGAAATATCCTGCTCCAGGACCACGGCAACCGTGTCTCTTTTAGAAATATCAAAATCCGATTATTGGATAAAAACAAAAAACAAGGACAAGATAAAAATGAATAAACAGCTCAATCGCAGGGATTTCCTTAAAGTCACCACATCCGCAGGTATTGGTTTAACCTTAATGCATTCACCGGCAGCGTTAGCTTCAACCCCGACGCCTGCATCTTCAAATACAAAAGTCATTCTTGCCGTAGCCGGCATTCGCAGCAGGGGAACAGCATTGGCCAAAAAATTTGCCTCACTTAAACTTGTAGAAGTAAAATATGTCATCGATGTCGATAATCGTTACTTGGATAATGCCGTCGGTAAAGTACAAGAAATACAGGGAAAAAAACCTTTAGCAATTAAAGATTATAGAAAAGCTCTTGATGACAAAGATGTGGATGCTATTGCAATAGCTACGCCGGACCACTGGCACGCCCCTATGTCCATCGAGGCGCTCAAAGCAGAAAAAAACGTATACGTTGAAAAGCCATGCAGTCACAACCCCCTTGAAGGAGAAGTGCTCGTTGAAGCCGGCCGGAAATACAAAAAACTTGTCCAGATGGGAAACCAGCGCCGTTCTTCGAAAATCGTTAAAGAAATGATAGCTCAGATGAAAAACGGCCTGATAGGTAGAATCTATCTCGCTAAATGTTTTTATACGAATAAACGGCCGCCGATTGGCTTCGGCAAAAAAATCGACGTCCCCGATTATCTCGACTGGGAACTCTGGCAGGGACCTGCTCCCAGAACCCCTTACAGAGATAATGTGCATCCATACAATTGGCACTGGTTCTGGAACTGGGGAACCGGTGAAGCCCTGAACAACGGCGTACACATGCTGGATCTTGCCAGATGGGCAATGGATCTGGACTATCCGGTAAAAGCCGCTTCTTCCGGAGGGCGATGGCATCATCTCGGCATAGACGATTGGCAATGCCCGGATACACAGGAAATACTGCTTGAGTTCGAGGCGGGAAAAATGATTACATGGTTCGGACGTTCCACGAATAAATTTAAACAGGGATATAAAGGTTTTGGTGTACTCTTCTTTGGTACAGAAGGAATTATCGACTATAACGGCCTAAATAAATATCACATCTACGACCTCGACAATAAGCTTATAAAGACCGTTACCAAAAGCACCTTGTCTGAAAAAGCTGACCAGACAAATACAAAGGACCCGGGCCTTAACGACAGGCACGCTGAAAACTTTGTCCAATCCATACGAGGCCTGGAAAAATTAAATTCACCAATAGACGAGGGACACAAGAGTACATTGCTGGGACACCTGGGCAATATCTCCTTACGCGTAGGACGAACTCTTCAACTGAATAAACAAAATGGACATATCATTAACGACGCCGAGGCCGTCAATCTCTGGAAGAGAACCTATGAACCCGGCTGGAAACCAAAACTATAGCTTATGAGTCATAAAAAGTAGAGTCAAAAGGAACGTAAAAAACCGATGCTAACAACACCAATGCCGACTTAATATTCGTTTTTTTCATGCCAACCTGCCCTCTGCCAGGTTATTATTGGAAAGTTTTTGCTAAAAGCAAAAGATGATGCCATATCTGGATTATCCTTTCAGAGAATATGGCTTTATACCCCCAGGAAGACTAACGGATTGAACATACGTTTGCAGCTCTGAGCGCAACTGGATTGAGGAGTCCTTTACTGTTGACCTTGCGGCTGTGATGGGTGAAGTCAACATAGCTCTTGATTTTCAAGGTATTAAATGGTATGGTCTTTAATATAATCAAAGTTGCGTATGTATTTTTGTACCCCACCCGATGGCGATAACCGCACATGTAAACCAGGGCAAAGTGATTGGCCGGAACATAATAAGCTTGGGAAGAACAAAAAAAGTAAAACCAACAATGTATGCTACCAGTATCCTCTTATCTACGTCAGCTTTCCTGTTTCAGTCCATTTCAAGGAGCACATGCAACAAATTAACGGGAGAGTCTTGGATAAGGCACATCGTAACCCTTGACTGAATGCCAAATGATTCGGTTGAACATATCCTCGTCTGCCTGGTCGATATCGTCAAGCGGCATCTCCATTGACTTTATGGCGTAATATCGTTGTTTGCCGCTGAGCAATTTGATTGGGGGGTTCATCTCGTCCAGAGCAATATTGTTAGCTCGTGCCGTATAGCCGGTGAAATCAGGCGTTTCGCTAAAGCAGTTAACCATAGGATTTGCCGCCATATTGAGTTGGTTCATAGGTGCCAGCCCCATGATAAGCTCAATGGTC
Source organism: uncultured Pirellulales bacterium (assembly GCA_964510545.1). Classification (GTDB taxonomy): domain Bacteria; phylum Planctomycetota; class Phycisphaerae; order Sedimentisphaerales; family Anaerobacaceae; genus CAYXPG01. The sequence continues at coordinate 9,466 of CAZECQ010000068.1, forward strand.
CGCAATATACTGTTCTGATTGTAATGGGTACTGTCCACAAACCGGCGCTTTGTGTAAGGACTGATGCAAAATGCCACAGTTCGGTGCCCGTCCACGTGGTCGAAGCCGTTCTGAGGGTCGTCTTCTACTACGAAGATAACCGTTTCAGGCCAGAAGCGGCTATGGCTGACGGCTTCAACAATTCGGCCCAAAGCCAAATCGTTGTCGGCAACCATAGCACGCGGCGTTGGGTAACCCTCACGCGTGCCTACCGTGTGGTCGTTCGGCAAAAGCATTATTACAAAATTGTACCATTGCCCTTTTGATTCACACTGACGAAACTCTTTGATAAACTCACGAGCACGATAAACTTCCTGCACTTTTGCCGGGAAACCAATGAACCGCGGGCAGATGTAATTCTCAAGGCCGCGAACTTTAGTCGTGGCGCGAATCTTTACTTTTTCAGTACCATTGAGATAATCGTTGTAAATATCGGTCCAGTTGGCATCGGAGGGCTCAATGTTTGGCTGGACCATTTCGCCGTAGTTGCGGAATGTCAATCCGGCACCAAGCACATGGTCCCAGATGAATCCGCAAGAGGCATAAGCCAGAGCATCGTCGCCGTCGTAGGGGTAGCTGCGCTTGAAGCCGCCAAAGCTTTTCTCAATATAGTCTGTAACGTAGCCCTCATCGGTCCATTGGTGACCGTCTGCGCTGAGGACCCCATTACAGTATAAATTGTCCAGCAGTACAAACTCTTCGGCCAGGGCATGGTGGTTGGGCGTAACTTCACGGCCGAAGTAGCAGAGAGATGCGTCTCCATTACCCTGGGGCAAATCGCCTAACACCTGGTCATAGGTGCGGTTTTCTTTGATAATGTATAACACGTGCTTGAACACTGAAACTTCACCGGGACTTCTCGGCACAACCGTCTTG
>CAZECQ010000068.1:10480-12137 GCA_964510545.1 uncultured Pirellulales bacterium
GTGCTATCCATAACTGCGATGCAGTTGTTACCGCCGTTCGCCACATAGAGATTCGAGCCGTCGGGTGAAACAGCCAACGCATTAGGAGCACTGCCAAAGGGCAGTTCCTCCATAGGTTTCACGCCCCAGCAAGCCACGACCGTATCGGAAATGGTCTCGATAACGGAAATACTATCGCTATTGGCATTGGCGACATAGAGCCGCAGGCCGCCGGGCCCCAACGACATACCGCTGGGGTGCAGACCAACTTCAATTTCTCTTATCGCTCGTCGGCTGGCTATGTCGATTACCGAGACGGTACCCGTTGAGGCAATGCCCGCTTCGTTGATAACCGCCTTACTGCCCGACGTCGGCCCCGTCAAATCGCCTTTGCGTGGACGCCGACCGCCCCAATTAGTCACATAGGCCTTATCCCCGCAAACAAGCACATCATAGGGCGCAATTCCAACAGGAATTTGCTCCACGAGTTTTTGCGAGGCCAACTCCACTACACCAACAGCGTTGTTCCGGCTCATTGTAACATAGATAAGCCCTCTGTCTTCGTCGATGGCAAAGCCGCCTGGCGCGGAATTGCCCTTGCCTTCGGGGCCTGGAAGTTTAATCGCATCTGTCCACTGGAATTTGCCGTCTTCGCCCACGGTTGCGGCGCAAAGGTATCTCGTCGCAGACGTAGTCCAGACTGTTTTGCCGTCGCGCGACCAGATGATACCGCAGAAACTGTTGCCGCCGGTTTCCATTGGCAGCGTCTGACGAATCGACCGTGTGGCTACATCGATAAATACTATATCATCCTTGTTTTTCACAGCCAGAACGGTCTCGTCCGGGCTAAAAGCCAAACCCGTGGGACGCCCGGGAAAATGCACGCTAACGCCCGCAGGGTCAACAATTTGAGTGGTTGGGACCACATATGTACCATCGCCTTGTGGGCCAACGACGGCACGCTCAAGAAAATCCTCAGGAACAAAATCCAGGGCTCCTTCCACCCCGAGCCGACTCGGAGTAGAAACGCATCCTACTATGCACAAAACAAGAATGAATACAAAATAACGCATAATCATAAACTCTCCTTTTCGACCCGATTATTCATCAACATTTCCCATATAACATTGTATTTCCTTGCTCAGCTACGCTAAGCCCCGTCTCTAATAAAATATCAAATCTGTCTTGAAAATCAACCTTTCACATCAGCTTCTTTGTTCTAACCTTGCGACTGAAAAAGTGAGGGTAACCCATAAACCATCCTACAACCAAAAACCCAAATAGCTTGTAAAATAGCATAGGTATTAGTGGCCAATTTTTGTGCTCAAAAAGCACTCCTTTCTTTCATTTTCTTGCAATTTCTTACTCTTTTTTGACATTTTTTTGACGTTTTTTGCCATTTTCTTACTCTTTTTCGCTCTTTTTCCGCTGCCTCCGGTTCGGGCTTCGCCCTCATTCCGGCCTACGGCAGCCCCCGCGGCGCCTGAGCGGGACAAAAGCCCCCGCGGCGATTGAGCAGAATAGAATCATTTGCGCAGGTATTGTTTTCATAGTTGGAAATTTTCCAAATTTTTTTTATCTCTTTCCACACAACAACTTACAAATTTTGATTGTCCCAAATCACCCGATTTTTCGCACCAAACGCGCAGGTTCGTCTAATTATGGGGAGACCTGTTTT
>CAZECQ010000069.1:0-12066 GCA_964510545.1 uncultured Pirellulales bacterium
CCTTGTCCGAAAACTCCGGCACAAAAACACGGCTCTCAATCCCCGCGCAACCCTTCAAACCAAGTTTCTTTGACGCCTCGAGAAATTCCTCAAGACCGTCAAGAACATCAAAGTCCACCACGCCAGCCACAGCAAGCCCTCTCTTTCGCGAAAAGTAAGCGAATTTGCTCGGCGAATAGCCGTAACTGTTATAGGAAAAAAAAGTGTGGCAGTGCAGGTTGACATCAGCGCCCGCCTCCGGCAGAGCCAACTCTCCATCTGCCCTCATCTCGCATAATGCGTCTAACGCCTGCCGCCTCTCGGCATAATCGAAACTATCCAGCTTACACTCAAGCTCATCTAACACATTTTTCATTCCAAATAAACCTTCTGACTGATGAGACAGTTCATACTCGAAACTCTTCAGGTTACTATCAAGCTGTACTATCAAAAATTTCCCAAAAAGAATCAAAATCACTGCTAAATTCATCATTATCTTGCCATAAATCTCTCATTTTGTCAAGCTACAATCATCTTGACTGTTACGGGCTGTTGCTTTAATATAGGCCCTTCGATTTTACTCTTGAGCAGGATAAACTCAAAATGACCAAAGAAAAACATTATATCGCTGTTGACCTCGGTGCTGAAAGCGGCAGGGTAATATTGGGCGCCGTATCTGCCGAAAAATTGACCTTGTCGGAAATCTATCGCTTTCCAAGCTGTATGGTCGAGGAGAATGGTTCACTCAGGTGGGATTTTGCCGAACTCTTTTCACAGGTCAAAACTGGAATTGATAAAACAATTAAACAAAATGCCGGAAAAATTTGCGGCATAGCCGTTGACAGTTGGGGCGTCGATTTCGGCCTGCTCGATGAAAATGGTAACCTCATCGAAAACCCATATCACTATCGGGACAGCAGGACTAACGGCGTAATGGAAAAAGCTTTTGAATTGATGGAAAAACGCGAAATCTTCGAAAACAGCGGCCTGCAGTTCAGACAGCTCGATACACTTTTTCAACTGCTCGCGATGCGACTGGCAAATTCTTCATCTCTGGCAGGGGCAAAAACGCTCCTCTTTATGGCGGACCTCGTCGCCTATCACTTAAGCGGCCAAATGTACGCTGAATATACACTTGCAAGCACTTCGCACTTTATGGATATGAGAACCGGCCAATGGTCAAAGAAAATACTTGCTCATCTTGATTTACCGATGCAAATTATGCCTAAACTTGTTCAGGCCGGAACAATTGTAGGAAAGTTAAAAAAACAATTGTGTGATGAACTCGGCTCTGACCCAATAAACATTATCGCCACTGCCTCACACGATACGGCAAGCGCAGTAGCGGCGGTACCGGCCAAAACCGACAACTGGGCATATCTCTCCAGTGGAACTTGGTCTCTAATGGGTATCGAAACCCCAAAGGCCGTCATTAACGATAAATCTTTTAATTACGATTTTACAAATGAAGGAGGCGTCAAAAACACCATCCGTTTCTTAAAGAACATTATGGGCCTCTGGCTGCTGCAGGAAAGTCGAAGACAATGGCAGCGGCAAGGCACTGATTTGTCTTACAACCAGTTAGAGGAAATGGCCGGCAAAGCTGAACCTTTTACAGCTTGCATTGACCCTGACCACAATGGATTTTTGGCGATGGGTGACATGCCGGCTAGAATCAACGAATATCTCGAAAAAACAGGCCAGAGCAAATTAAACGATAAAGGACAGCTCGCAAGGGTAATATTGGAGTCACTCGCCTTTAAATATCGCAACACCATCGAAGCCATCGAGGACATCACCGGCAAATCAATAGATGTATTACACATCGTCGGCGGCGGCCTTAAAAACGAACTGCTTTGTCAGTTCACTGCCGATGCCATAGGTAAAAAAGTAATTACCGGCCCGGTGGAGGCTACGGCAAGCGGAAACATTATTATCCAGGCAATGGCCTGTGGACAAATTCAATCTTTGGACCAGGCAAGAAACATCGTTAGCAATTCCTTTGATGTCAGGGAATATCTGCCGCAGCAAACTGACATCTGGTCAAAAGAATACGAAAGATTCAAAAAATTATGAGTGCTCTTAAATATACAACACGTCGTGATTTTCTCAAAACTATCGGTCTTGGAGCGATAACGTTGACAACGCCGTGCCTTACCCTTGGCGCTGAAAAGCCGCCTCGAAAGCCAAACATCCTGTTATACGTCACTGATGACCAGGGCACCGACGATGCCGGCTGTTATGGCAACAGCGTAATTAAAACGCCGGGCTTGGATACACTTGCCCGCTATGGAACCCGATTTACAAATGCTTTCTGTACGACCTCTTCCTGTAGCCCCAGCCGCTCCGTAATCCTAAGTGGCTTCTATAACCATGCAAACGGTATGTACGGGTTACAGCATAGTTATCATCATTTTTCGTCTTTCTCTAATGTCAAAACCCTACCCGTACTGCTTGCCGATGCCGGGTATCGAACTGCTCGAATCGGCAAATACCATTTGGCGCCTGAGCAGGTTTACAGGTTCCAGCAAACAATCGAATACAAAAGGCGTACTCCGCCTGAAAAAATGGCCGACAATTGCTCCTCCTTCATCTCCGAAAAAGACAACAGGCCTTTCTTCCTGTACTTCTGCACACACGAGCCGCACCGGCCGTTCGTTCGTAAAGGCTCTGACGTTGTCAACCCCAAAGATGTTATCGTTCCGCCATATCTGCCCGACACTCCACAATGTCGCGAGGAGCTGGCACACTATTACGCTTCGGTTCAGCGGGCAGACAAAGGTCTTTACCGCCTCATTCAAATTCTAAAAGAAACAGGCCGTTGGGAAGACACTGTCATAATCTATGTCTCCGATAATGGAATAGCATTCCCCGGTGCAAAGACTACTCTATACGAGCCGGGAATACGTCTGCCCTTTGTTGTCCGCAATCCGTATGCCGAAACAAAAAGTGCAGCCACAAACGCAATGGTCAGCTATGTTGACATTACCCCTACCATTCTTGATTTTGCCGGCGCATTGCCCCAAAATCATAAATTTCACGGCCGCTCGTTCAAAGCGGTGCTCGATGGCCAAAGCTCAAAAGCTTTCGACGAGGTCTATGGCTCACACACTTTCCACGAGGTCACAATGTATTACCCGATGCGTCTTGTACGCACACGCCGCTACAAACTTATCTGGAACATCGCACACGGCCTCGATTATCCTTTCGCCTCCGACCTCTGGAAATCTAAAACCTGGCAGGCACTTCTTAAAAGCGGCGAAAAGTATTACGGAAAACGCAGCATTGACGCATACCTTCATCGACCAAGGTTTGAACTCTACGACCTAAAAACCGACCCTTACGAGATTACAAACCTCGCAGACGACCAAAAACACGCTCAGTTACTAAAAGAGCTCAAGGCCAAACTAAAGGCCTTCCAGATACGGACCAAAGACCCGTGGCTTATCAAATGGGAACGTGATTAATCACTACAATACAGGATAAAGGAAAATGAAAATGTTTAATTATAACCGACGTGATTTTTTGAAGACCATAGGCATGGGCGCAGCGGCACTTGTGATGCAGGGTTGTACAGGCCCCTCTCCACAAATTGCGCAGATTACCGACAGCAACACTGCCGAAAAGCCTAACTTTATAATCATTCTCGTTGACGACCTTGGCTGGGCCGATACCTGCTGTTACGGCAGTAAATATTATGAAACACCCAATATTGATAAACTCGCCGCACAGGGTATGTTGTTCACCAACGGCTATGCTGCCTGTGCTGTCTGCTCACCAACCCGCGCCGCCGTCCTGACAGGCCGGTATCCTGCCCGAATTGGTGTCACCGACTGGATACATTTCTACAACTTCAAAGGTAACAGAACCTTACCACATCAAAAACAATCAACTAAATATATCGCCGACAAAAGCAAAAAGTTATTGACCCCTCCGAATCCTTATTGGATGAAGCTAAACGAAGTAACTATAGCTGAAATATTAAAACCGGCCGCCTACACATCCTGCCATATTGGAAAATGGCACCTCGGCCCAGATGCGTGGTATCCCGAAAAGCAGGGCTTTGATTACAACATCGCCGGTTGTGACATCGGCCAGCCGCCTAACTATTTCGACCCGTATCACAGAAACAAGAAACGGCCGAACATACCAACGCTTAAACCACAACAAAAAGGTCAGTACCTGACTGACAGGGAAGCTCTTGAAGCCGTTAATTTTATAAAAAATCACCGTAAAAAACCTTTTTTTCTCTATATGGCTCACTACGCAGTACACACTCCCATCCAGGCCAAAAAAGAGCTGATTGAAAAATACAAAGCCAAAAAGCCAACCAACCAGAAAAACCCAAAATACGCCGCTATGGTCGAAAGTGTTGATGATGCCGTCGGTAAAATTACAGCTGCGCTCGATGAATACAATTTGACGGACAACACCGTTGTTATTTTCACCTCTGACAATGGCGGTTTATGGCCCATTGCAACGGACAATACACCACTGCGCGCTGGAAAAGGTCATCCATATGAGGGAGGTATCCGCGAACCTCTCATCATACGTTGGCCCGGCATCGTCAAGGCCGGCTCTGTTTGTCACACACCCGTAACAAGCATCGATTACCTGCCGACAATTTGCCAGGCCGCCGGCCTAAAACCGCCCATTGACAGAATCATCGATGGCGAAAACCTTCTCCCGCTGTTAAAGCAGACCGGCCCGCTCAAACGTGATGCAATCTACTGGCACTACCCCCACTATAGAGGTAAGCTTGTCCCATACAGCATTATTCGCTGCGGCAGCTGGAAGCTGATAAAACGCTATGAGGGCAAAAAATTCGAATTGTTCAATCTCAAAAATGACATTTCAGAGAAAAATGATTTGTCTCAGCAGATGCCCGAAAAGGTCGAAGCGCTTGATACAAAATTGATTGCCTGGCTGAAAGCCACCGGCGCCAAATTACCGAAGAACAATCCGGACTATAACCCGACCGCCGAGTCTAAACGCAAAGCCAGAAATAAAAAATAATTTTACTTAAAGGGATTCTGATGAACCGACGTGATTTTTTGAAAACTCTGGGCATTAGTACCGTATCGCTTGCTTTTCCCGCATTGTTGACCGCAGCAGAAAAATCAAAGAACAGACCCAACATACTTATTGTTATCGCTGATGACCAAACTTGGGCAGACTGCGGCTGCTATGGAAACAAAGACGTCAAGAGCCCTAACATCGACAAACTGGCCGCCGAAGGCATGCGATTCACACGCGCTTTTACTGCAACCGCTATGTGCTCACCTACCCGCCAGCAATTATACACCGGCTTATTTCCCGTTCGCAACGGCGCCTACCCCAATCACAGCAAAGTTAAAGCCGGCACAAAAAGCATCGTTCACTACTTAAAAGCTCTTGGCTATCGTGTTGGCCTGTCGGGGAAATGGCACATCGGGCCGGAAGATTCATTTCCTTTTGAAAGGATAAGCAAAGGCAACTTAAATTTCAGTGCAATCGATAAATTTATTACACGCGATAAAAATGAACCCTTCTGCCTGATTGTTACCAGCCACAATCCTCACGGCCCATGGGACAAGAGCAACCTTTACGACCCGTCCAAACTTACATTACCGCCTTATCTGGCCGACACCCCCGAAACCCGCAGCGCCCTGGCCGATTATTACACCGAAGTTACAGCGCTGGATACCGAGGTCGGAAAATGCACAGACCTTCTCAGCAAAAACAAGCTGTTTGACAATACTCTTTTTATTTACACCAGCGAACAGGGCTCCGGCTTTCCGCACTGCAAATGGACCTGCTATGATACCGGCCTCCGGGTGGCTTTTATCGCACGCTGGCCCGGACGCATCAAGCCCGGCTCCGTTGCAAATGCAATGATTCAATATGTCGATGTTGTGCCGACCTTAATTGAAGCTGCAGATGCTCAACCGATTAAAGCACTGGATGGCCGAAGCTTTTTACCTGTGCTCCTGGGCAAAACTGACAAACACAATGATGTTGTCTATGGTGTACATACGACAAGAGGCATCATCTCCGGCACAAAAACCGGCTATCCAATACGCTCCATTCGCACCAAAAGGTACAAATACATCATCAACCTCAACCACAAAGCAGCTTTTGAAAACGTTATAACAGCCAGAGACGGCCGCTATTGGAAGTCCTGGCTTGAAAAAGCAAAAACTGACCCAAAAGTAGCCAACCTCGTTAAGGCCTATCAGCATCGCCCTGCTGAGGAATTCTACGACATACTCGATGACCCATACGAGCTAAACAACCTCGCTTCTGACCCGGCTAACCGCAGTTTAATGGACTCGCTCCGCAAACGGTTGGGGGCCTGGATGGCTCAGCAGGCCGACCTTGGAATGGAAACGGAAATGGCCGCCAGGAACAAACGCACAAATAAGAACAACCAGAAAAATAAAAAATAAAAGGTACACTAAAGGAAGAAATATGAACAATCTCAATTGCACTCGCCGAAATTTCTTAAAAGCGATAGGTTTTAGTGCTGCTTCGCTGGCTGTCCCGGGATGTACAGCTGATACCAAACTATCTTCTCCTGAAACGCCCCGGCGAAAGCCAAACGTAATTTTAGTCATTACCGACGACCAGGGCTATGGCGATTTGGCCTGCCACGGTAACCCCATTATCAAAACTCCCAACTTAGACCTGCTCCATTCTCAGAGCACTCGCTTGACTAATTTTCACGTTAGTCCGACCTGCGCACCTACCCGCGCAGCCCTGATGACAGGCCGGTATTGTAACAGAACAGGAGTCTGGCACACTATTATGGGGCGCTCATTGTTGCGAAAGGACGAGATTACAATGGCCGATGCCTTCTCAGAAAACGGCTACAAAACCGCTATCTTCGGCAAGTGGCACCTCGGTGACAACTATCCGTTTCGGCCCACCGACAGAGGATTCGGCGAATCACTTGTTCACGGCGGCGGCGGAGTAGGACAAGCACCGGACTACTGGGACAACGACTATTTCGATGATACTTACTTCCATAACGGCAAACCAAAAAAGTTCAAGGGCTATTGCACAGACATCTGGTTCGATGCCGCTATCAACTTCATTGAAAAAAATAAAGAAAAACCTTTCTTCTGCTATCTCTCAACCAACGCCCCGCACAGCCCCTACAATGTAGAAAAAAAATACAGCGACCTCTATAAGGACAACAAAGATGTTCCAAATGCCAATTTTTATGGAATGATTACCAACATCGATGAAAACATTGGCAGGTTGATGAAACGGCTTAAAAATCTTAAGCTTGAAAATGACACCATTTTTATTTTTATGACTGATAATGGCACTTCAGCCGGTTTTCGCCAAGGCAAAGGCTGCAACGCCGGTATGCGAGCCCGCAAAGGCAGCGAGTATGACGGCGGCCATCGAGTCCCCTGCTTTATTCGCTGGCCCAATAGCTCCCTTAAAAGCGGCAGAGATATCGACCGGCTCTCAGCACACATCGACCTGATGCCGACACTGCTCGAAATGTGCAGACTAAAGAGACCTGCCGGCCCCAGGTTCGACGGCGCCAGTCTTATGCCGTTACTAACAGCCGCCGCCCCCAACTGGCCCGACCGAACAATCATCACAGATTCCCAACGAATTGAGAACCCGCAAAAATGGCGCAAAAGCGCGGTAATGACCGACCGCTGGCGGCTGGTTAACGGCAAAGAACTCTATAACATAAAAACCGACCCAGGCCAGAAAACCGATATCGCAAACGAACACCCTCAAATCGTCAAAAAGTTACGCACCGATTATGAGAAATGGTGGCAAAGCGTCTCATCTCGCTTCGACGAATACTGCGAAATTATCCTTGGCTGCGAAAAGGAAAATCCGGCGCGCCTGTCGTCTCACGATTGGCACGGAACAAAATCACCTCCCTGGCATCAAAACCATATTCGTAATGCCAAAGAAGACAATGGTTTCTGGGCCGTTGAAATTGCTCGGGACGGAAAATACGAGTTCGAGCTAAGACGCTGGCCGCGAGAAATGACCGAGCCGATAACTGCAGCTCCCCAGGAACTCCCAATTACTAAGGCAAGACTAAAAATTGGCAATGTGGATTTGACCCAATCGATTGCTCAAAATGCTCTCTCTGCAAAATTTTCCGTCCGGCTGAAAGCCCAAAAGACGACTTTGCAAACCTGGCTGACTGATGAAAATGCCACTTCGCGAGGAGCGTACTATGTCTATGTCACGTATGTGCCATAGCCCCCGAATTTTATTCGCCGGGTTCTCCTTTTCGGTTAGCCCTCAAATTTATTTGACGGTTCTGTCATTATATTTAGCCCCCAAGTCACATCTTGGGGGTTCTTTTCTGGTGCCGCGTAGCCGAATGGGCATCAACCACAACAATTTTTAGGTTCTTTTATTGACAAGGCGACCTCATAAGGATACAATACTTGTTCTGAATCTTGGCATCCGTGGGCTTTTTGTGCGTGCCTTTGTAACCTCATCATAAAATATTATTTTATTGCGGGCTAGAGAATCCAATGTATACAAATAATAACAAGTGTGAGCAAAATGAACATGAAGCAGAAAAACTTCTCGGGAAAGATCCACCCGACCTGATTTTGTGTTACCTAACCTGCCCTCAAGACGCAGCCAAAGCTTTTCTTGGTGCTCTCATCCTTACAGATTTTCGTGCGCGCCCTCTACACTTTTCCTTTGTCTCGCCTATCCGACCAACTAGGCTCCAACGGATACTCTATGGAGCAACGTTAGACGAACATTTGAAGATTGATGTTATTGCCCAGAAACTTCTCAAGGATATACCAAAATCACCCGATGTTCTTTTTGTCGACGCGCCCGAACTCCTTCGCGTACGCCGAATAATTAAGTTTCCAACCGCCTTCTTAACGAAGAGCACCAACCCTAAAGCCCAACCTGGAAAACTCTCAACGTTAGAGTATGACACTGGATCAAACATAGCCGACCAAGAAATTGTCGGTCAAATCCTTGCCACCTTGGAAACTGTAGTGGACCTTGTAGAGCCGTTTACACGAATGAGAGAGGCGCTCAAAGAAGCTATCAAATCACCAAAGGAATAATGGAACCGTCATTATGGGTGTGTTAGACCGTAAACGAAAAAAGATGATCGAGAGTTATCGAGCCAGCCTAATAATGGCTACTCTCTCAGATAGAATTGCCATTTCTGCGAAATTATATCAAAACAAATCTGGAATGTTCAATATACACGCGCAGGCTCTGGAGATAGACTATAGTGTATTCCAAATAGAAACTAACTCTTATAATGAGGTAACTGTACTTTCAGCACAACCCCGCAAGGAACCAGTTACCTTTGACATTCTCTCACAGTCCGCCAAACTGTTTTCAAGCGATGATGTCGAGGTTTCCCACGTTCGGTTCAGCAAATTTCGTTTGACCGTCACTATCTTTTCATTTCAGAGTATTAGGCGGGAAAACGGTATGCTTTTTTCTGAAAAGACAAAATTCTCACTACGCCTCAAGAAAGTTAAACCTCCTCCCCAACCCCCCTCTCTTCAAACTGTTAGCCTTGAGGAACGCCTCCGTTGGATACTAACGCCGCCGATTCACGAGCTTCTATCCGACCCTCAGTTAGCTTTGCCCGAAAAACCATTTCCTTTCCAGACGATAGGGATCAAGTGGCTTTATGACCGGGACAGCGCATTGCTCGCCGATGAGATGGGCCTGGGGAAGACTATGCAGGCCATCATCGCAGCAAGACTGTTATGGCGAGCTGGGATTATAAACCAAATACTTGTCATTTGCCCAAAAACGTTAATCTCGACGTGGCAAACCGAAGTCAGGAAATGGTGGCCTCAGGTAAGCCATAATGTTATGGTCGTAGGTTTAGATCGTCAATGGTTCTTGCAATTTGATGCTCCCAACGTGATCATAAAAATCATAAATTACGAAAAAATCATAAACTACAAATTATTACGAGGTGCGACGAAATCTTCAAAGAAGCACACTTTTTCTCATGACCTTATCATTATTGACGAAGCACAACGAATCAAGAATCCAACAACCAAAACATCTCAGGCAGTAAAATCTCTTAAAGCCGCACGGCATTGGGCACTTACCGGAACCCCACTTGAGAACAGGGTGGACGACCTTGTCTCCATCTTCGAGTTTGTTTGTTCTGGCCTCCTTCGATATAATTCTAAGGTTGAGACTATCACCGAGCGAATCCGCCCATATCTTCTGCGTCGGCTAACAGACGAAGTTATAGACGAACTTCCCGAAAAAAGCGAACAGGATATCGAAATTGAACTAGAACCGAAACATAGGACCACATACGATAGGATGGAAGAGGAAGGGGTTATCGAACTAAACTCAAAAGGTGACACTATTACTGTAACACATGTCTTTGCCCTAATTAATAAACTACGCCAAATTTGCAATTTCGACCCTGTTAGTGGGGTAAGTGCCAAGCTTGAACGTCTATTGGAAGACCTCGAAGAGATTTCAGAAAGTGGGCGAAAGGCATTGATCTTTTCCCAATTTGTCGAAGACCAATTTGGCTTGAAAAAACTGGCTAAAGAACTCCACGACAAGCACTGCTGCTCTTTACAATTCCATGGGCAAATTCCCCAAAACCGCCGAGAGGCCATACTTGAAAGATTTAGAACCGACCCTGATATCACTGCCCTGTTGTTGAATTTCAAGGTTGGTGGTCTGGGTTTAAACCTGCAGGCTGCTAACTACGTATTCCTCTTTGACCGGTGGTGGAACCCCGCTGTTGAAGACCAAGCAGTGAAGCGCGCACACCGGATCGGACAAACACAGAAAGTTTTCATTCGTCGTTTCTACTGTAAAGACACAATAGAAGAGCGAATCCTTAGCAAATTAGCAGAGAAAAGGCGCCTTTTTCGGGCAATCATTGACGAGGCACGGCCGCGCCCCGATAGTTTGGGCCTAAGCGAAGAGGAAATCTTCTCTCTGTTCAACTTGAAAGTGCGACCCCGCAAAAAATCTGAGACCAGCGGTCCTGTCCACATGATACTTCAAAACATAGATCCCACCCAATTTGAAACTTTGGTTGCTCGACTTTATCAAAAGCAAGGCTACACAACACATCACTCTGGAGGGAGTCATGATAAGGGCATAGACATTCTGGCCGAAAAAATGAGCGCGCAAGCACGGCAACGAGTCGTGATTCAGTGCAAGCATCAACAAGCCAATGTAGGTCGCCCGATTTTGCAGCAACTTTGGGGTGTCGTGACCAGCGACCCAAGTTTTACCCGTGGAGATCTGGTTACAAGCTCTGGCTTTACAGCAGAAGCCAAGGGATTTGCTCGCGGCAAACGGTTAACTCTCATCGATCGAACTCTGCTTGAAAAGCTTGTTCGCCAATTCAAAGTAGCTCGTTTTGAGCAGCCACCAAGCTAAGTACAATTAATCATTCAAACGTTTCGTGGCTTGGTGATTCGTAGTCGCAATGACCCCATTAGAGGAGACGACACTCTAAGCAATGGGGCAGGTGGCCAAAAAAGTGCTTTTTTGGCCTTTTTTTTACCATATTTTTGCATTTTTTGACACTTTCCTGAGTTTATTGAAGGATCAACCCCGCTTGTCGCGGCGTAGCCTCTGGCGAAGCCGGATCAAACAACAAACCACGAACTATGAACTAAAAGTGCTCAAAAAAGCGCGCTTTTTGACGCTTTTTGCCATTTTTTGCCATTTTCTTGCATTTTCTTTCATTTTTTGACGCTTTTTAGCCCAGTTATGGATTTTTATTTCAAAACATGGGCTAATTCTGAGCATGCCGAAGGGTCCTGTCCTGTCTGTCCTGAGCGAAGCACAGCGAAGTCGAAGGGCCTGCCATGAGCGCAGCTCAGTAGCAGTAATTGAGCCCCCGCGGCGTTCCTGTCCATCGTAGCCTTGGCGAAGATGGATGAGCGGGGTAGAATCATTTGCGCAGGTATTAATTAGTAAAAACCAAATTTTTCAATATTTTTTTATCTCTTTCTACATAACCACTTACAAATTTTGACTATACCAAATTGCCCGAATTTTCGCACCAAACGCGCAGGTTCGTCTAATTATGGGGAGACCTGTTTTTTTAAACCCCTTAGGAGTTATTATGAC
>CAZECQ010000070.1:0-12064 GCA_964510545.1 uncultured Pirellulales bacterium
CAGATATGGAAAGGGTCTGAGAGCGAGCAGCATAGCTTTCCAGACCCTTACGTTAAGCCAGCTCCTCCATGCCATAACTTGTCGTTCCGAACAGCATAGTATATTTGATTTGGAGTCTCAATCTGCAAACAAATATTTGACTGTAGCTCTGGGAGGATCATTTATTCTTCAGGCGATGACACCTGTTGTTCCTGGATTGAGATCGCTTCTTGGTTTGGACACAATTGGAATGACTGATTTTCTGATAATAGGCATTAATGCCCCGTTGCCCTTTTTGTTAAATGAGATAGCAAAAAAGGCACAGAATGGAAATGTATGAGAAAAGACTTCATCTTTACCTCTGAATCAGTAACAGAAGGACACCCAGACAAACTGTGTGATCAGATAAGTGATGCCATAGTAGATCGTTTTTTACAACAGGACGCCTATTCTTCAGTTATAGCGGAATGCGCAGTTTCTCAGTCTATTGTCTTTATTGCCTTGGTCTTTTCGTCGACCGCTCTTGTAGATGTGGCCAATGTGGCCAGAAATACCATCAATCAGATAGGCTACGACGAAGCCCCTTTTAGTGGAAGGACCTGTACGGCGCTTACCATCGTCAAAGAGTTACCTCTATCCGAAGAATTGCGCTTTGACGAAGCCAAGCTTACAGAAGAAGAGATAGATAGAATCACAGTGAAGAATAGCCAAGTCAATGCCTTTGGCTTTGCCTGTAAACAGTCTCCTGCTTTAATGCCTCTACCCATATGGCTAGCTCATAAGCTTGCAAGGCGGCTTACATCAGCGAGATTAAGGAAGTTGCTGCCCTATCTGGCTCCGGACGGAAAGACGCAGGTAGGAGTTGAATATGAGAATAACCGACCAAAAAGGATTTACAGCATCGCTATACAGTTCTGCCAAAAAGATTCTGCAGCTGGATGTATACTTAATACCAAGCAGATGCAGAATGACATAAGAGAGGTGGTCATTGATCCATCATTTCGTGAAGAAGGAATACGTCCTGATAAAAGGACAAAGATATTCATTCAGCCCAATGCCGAGATTATTGGTTGCGGGCCAGCTGTGCATTCAGGACTTACGGGGCGCAAAAACGCAATAGATACCTATGGAGAGTATGCAAGACATAGCGGTGCAGCCTTAAGTGGCAAGGATCCCAGACGTATTGATAGAATTGGTGCATATGCCGCAAGATATGCCGCCAAGAATATAGTTGCGGCAGGGATTGCAGAGGAGTGCGAGGTCCAATTGAGTTATTCTATGAACCTCTCAAAACCTATCAGCATCCAAGCAGAGACCTTTGGAACCGGCAAGGTAACCGAAGCTGTTATCGTTGATCTGCTAAAGAAATATTTTGATTTCCGTCCAGCCGGAATAATGAGACAATTTAATCTCAGACATCTGCCCCGAATCATAAAAGGCGGCTTTTACAAGAAACTGGCTGCCTATGGCCATGTTGGACGCATGGAAATCGGTCTGCCGTGGGAGCTTACAGATAAAGTCAGTATGCTTAAGGAGGCCGTTGCACATAAATAGAGATAATATTTTAATGGAGATATGAGCATGGCTGTGGCATCACTATATGAAAACGAGGGGGAAGAACGGCAACACTTGTCAGCGATTCGAATGCTTTCGTTCGATTTTGGGATTCCTGAAAAAATTATAGTTTCACTTTATGAACATGAGCTTAGAATCTTAAAGAGACATGCGCGTATAAATATTTTTCTTTCTATATTTGTAAGCAGGCGTATAAAAGATTTACTAACGAATATAAACAGTTGGCCAAAAGATGATATGAATTTGGATAGTAAATAAGTACCTATATATTACTAGCCTATGACTTGATTTAACTCTTCCTCGATCATTCTTTCTATAGTAGATTTTAACAACTTGGCTGCAAAACTTAAATCTGCTGTTATTTCAATAGTGTAGTCCTTTATAACTAAATAACCGGTCGCTGATCCTTTAAAATTACATATATACCCATTCCATTGACATATCAGATCAAGGGATTCTCCAATATTATTAATAGTCGTTTTTATAAGCCTTTTGGCTTCTTCTCTGGAAAACGAATGGGGTTTTTTGATTTGAATATCAGCCATCAAGCCATTTAATAATCTTAATTTTATTCTGTTATTATTTACAATTTTAAAAAATGACAGATTAAATATATCACTAAAGTGAAAAAAGTCCTTAAATTGCCATTTTTACTTAAAGCATAAGTGAAAACTAAATATCTCGAATGTTATAGTCTTAATCCTTCTTGTTAAAAGATACGGCAAACTAAGAGCATTTTCCACATGAAAGGTTACCATTATCAAGACGTTCGGTAAAAAGGTTCTCACATATTAATAAAATAAGCTGTTTATCATTCTTGAATTTCAGTTTTCGATTGCGGCACAATCCTACCTGAGATCATTTAAATAACCAAGTCTATTCCCGATTAAATTTGGACATAGCTATTTTAGGTGTTTGAGTTCGATTCAGTCACGTTCTCGATCTGACTTTTAATTGAGGACAACAGATAAAATAATAATTTATCCTCAGTATTTCGTATGATTTCCAATTCAACTTCCATCCGCAAGCCATAATTCCTATTAGTTTTTTTCCCGGTGTAAATCTGTTTTTTTCACTGAAGTGTCACAGAAGCTTCATAGAACGTTCACAATCTGGATTTATATAATCCCATAGAAAATTCGCTGCGACCATCGGCGAAAAATCTCAGGAAAAGGAGGTGGTGGAAAAACACTTTTGGGCAGGGTGAATTTTATGGAAAAAAATATTCGACAATACAGTTGTTACAAAGAGGAGGATAAAACATGATTTACTGGAAGAAAAATCCAGCAGCAAGTCGTCTGTTAAATGTAATCATAATGGCTTCGCTCATTATAGGTCTCGGCATTACGCCCCCGGCATTTGCCGATGACGATGATGATGACGCGAGTAGGGGAATAAATAGTAACCATTGTAAAAACGTTATTATTTTGATTCCTGATGGCTGTTCACAGAGCATCCAGACCCTTTCCCGCTGGTATAAAGACGCAATGCTGGCCGTTGATGGTATCCAGGTAGGTGCCGTCAAACACGAGATGGCGGATTCCGTTATAACCGATTCTGCTGCCGCTGCCACGGCTTTTGCCACTGGGGTCAAGACCTCCAATGGTTTTCTTGGAGTCGCCCCTGACTATTCCACGCTGCTCAGCAGATACGTGGGTTATGAACCGCCTGACACTGAGCAATACGAGCCGTTGGCCTCGGTTATGGAAGGTGCGAAACTGAAAGGTAAGGCCACCGGACTGGTTGTCACCTGCCGTTTCAGTCATGCCACACCCGCTGCCTGGGCAAGCCACCATCACAAAAGAGGTGATGAGGACAAAACCGTCTCCGAGCATATAGTTTACAACGAACTGGATCTGGTCTTTGGTGGCGGAAATCGCAATTTGGATCCTTCCTATCGTTCAGATGGAGAAGATTTGGCACAGGTACTTACAGATCGCGGCTATACAATTGTGGAAGACAGGGCCGGAATGAACGCCGTCAATAGACTTCCGGTCTATGGTATGTTCGCATACAGTCACATGTCTCCTGAAATTGACCGTCCCTATGACACACCGGATGAACCCTCCCTGGCAGAGATGACTGAAAAGGCCATCGAACTTCTGTCCCAAGATAGACAGGGCTTCATTCTGATGGTGGAAGGAAGTCAGGTCGACTGGGCCGGCCACAATAACGATCCTATCTATATGGTTACTGACTTCATCGAATTTGACGAAGCCGTAAAGGTCGCACTGGATTTTGCTAAAAAAGACCGTCATACCCTGGTGCTCGCCTATCCGGATCACAATACCGGCGGAATGGATATGGGTAACAGGGCTCGTAACTGGGACTATACAGGAACGACAGTCGAAGAAATGATTGATCCAATCCTTGGCATGACCAGAACGGCTAATGCGGTTATTGCTGCAATGAACGGAAACTATTCCTTTAACAGTGTGCAGCAGGTGATCAAAGACCTCTGGAATATAACCATATCTATGGACGACTACAATGAAATGATAAACGTCATGGATAGTGAAGGTGCTTCAGAGTCTTACGCCCTGGCCAGGGTAATCAGCAAGAACCATACTTCTATTGGCTGGACCAGCCACGGCCATAACTCGGAAGATGTTCCCCTCTGGGCCTATGGTCCCGGATCTCCCAAAGGGCTGCTGGACAATACGGAATTGGCAGAGGTGGTTGCCGACGCATTCCGCTTGAATATGAATTCGATTCAAAATCGCCTTTTTGTAGATCTGGATTATGTCTATGGTCAGGACGGCTGGGAGCTCGATGATTCTGATCCAGAAAATCTGGTGGCCAGGCTCTCTGGCAAACAGGGAGAAGCAGAACTTCCCATCAACAAGGATCTTCTGACTCTTAAAACAAAATGGGGAAAGGATAAGACATACAACCTGGAAGGTGTAGTTGTTTATGCGCCGGTCACCGGAAAGGTGTATGTACCCAGACAGGCGGTTAATTTAATGAAGCTTGCCGGAATTCATTAAATATCTGCCCGGGTCTGCCAAATGAGGTCTGGGGCGGGCCCGAACTAACGAGAATATAGAATAAGGGCAATAAGGGCAGCGCTTTCCGCGTTGCCCTTTTATATTTAGACAGGGTCTTAATTAAACTACGGTTTGAAATGGATCGGTAATAGAATTTCCGTTTCAGAATTGTGGGGGCCGTAGAAATCAAAATCCATAAAAGAAATAACTCGCATTAACTGCCCTTCGAAAACAGGATCGTCAAGCGTGCTTCTGACAATGGAGTAAGCACCGATCTCTCCATTAAATTCCACAAAAATCTTCAATTTCACCATACCGTTGAGTCCGGGGTTGTCTTTCAGACGTTCCTGATATAATTCCTGTGCCCGACATATAACCGGCCACACATTATTGATCACATTCTTTTCCGAACGTGTACCTGAGACTTCCAGCCCTGGAATCTTTTCCTTGATATCATTACGGATATCAGCTTGCCCGGATGTGTTATCAGAGCTGCATGCAACTGCAATAAAAGTAAAAGAGATTAAAATAACAGCACGAATAATAATTTTATTATACATAGTTACCTCTATACATAGTCGCTGATTTTCAAAGTCTGATTGTAAACTAATTTAGTTTTATTGAATCCTGTTGTCCCAGATCCAGAAACAATTTTTGTCCTTTGGGAATATAAAAGGCATCAACGCTGATACCAGACCAGATTTTTTTGGTGACATCCTTTATCAACTGGCTTTGAAGGACGTCGGAATTTTTTTCATAATAAGTAAGAAGTTCGGAAAATCGAGCTGCTGAGGCCCTGGCCTCTTGAATAGTAACTGTTTTTTCGCTCTGGGCCTCATTGAGGATCTGCTTGATTGATCCCCCTGTGTCCGCAGCCAGGAAAATTTCTTTTGCCACTTCAAAAGCCGCCTTTTCCGCTGTTTCGTCGGTATTTTGCAGTGTCTGTTCATATACTTTGACGGCGTCAAGCAGCTCCTGCCATCCTCTTCCTGCCAGTTCGTTGAGAGTGGAAGCCCGGTGTCTCGAGGCCGTTTCAATATCCAGGGCCTTTTGGCTTTCGGCCTGAGTTACCGCCTCAAAATCCTCTTCCAGGGCCTTAGGTACAGTGTAATGGCTTGCTGATACGTTGGTGACAGTAAGGCCGGTTTTCAGCCTTTCCAAATGGGTAGCGATAATGCGTTTAATTTTATTGTTGTCTATTTGACCAGAAACAAATTCAGCTACACTTGTTTGCGATACAACCCGGACAATTGAGGCTTCGGCAACACGACGGATAATCTCTTCGGCCTGTATCATGGAGCCGACATTGCGGATGAAGTCATTCACTGACGATTCGCCCGTTGAAGATTCCGTATCAAAATTCAGTTTGTAGTGGATAACCCAGATACCCTGGACGATATTTTTATCCGCAGTTACCAGAGAGCCCTCTACTCCCGGACGGAGGCCGTCCGTTTCAGGTCGGTCATCGATTATCGGCTTGAAGGCGTCTTTTTCAGACCAGAATGAGTTGAAAAGAGAGACCTTCTGAATTGTAGTGGGAATACGGATGATATGGTCCACGGGATAAGGAAATGCCAGATACGGACCGCCCGGAGGGCGGGCGGAAGAAGTCCTTTCTCCCACGATTTTACCAAAACGGGACAAAACAGCTACATATCCTTCAGGTACCCAGAAAATATTACTGAAGAAAAATACCACCGCCAAAACCAGCATGAGGATTTTCAGCAGTTTAAAACCTACTTTGAGCGCACTTGACAGAGAATCAAGACTGCTTACGGTGTTGTTTTCGCTGGTTCCAGTGATATAGTCAAGATATGAAGACCTTGGCTGCCTGTTGTCCTTATCATTCATTAATTTTATTATTGTTTAAGTAATTCAAAGGGTTCTGAATCCATGTCCAGTACGAAGGTGGTATTTTTTTCCAGACTTTTTTCCAATGCCTCCAGCTTTCTCAGAAACAGGGCAAAATCAGGATTTTTATTATATTCTGCATAATACTGGGCTGCAGCCGCGTCTCCCTGGGCACGGATGTTTTGAGCGACGCGTTCAGCAAAGGCCAGAATACGTTGTTTGTCGCTGTTGGTTTTCGCTTCTATACTCTGTGCAATGGCCTTTCCCTCAGAGCGGGCATTTTGTGCAAATCTTTGACGGGTCTGCTTCATACGTGAAAACACCGAGCGAGTGATTCGCTCTGGTAGCAAAATTCTGCTGATTTCCACACTGGCCACGTTAATGCCGCAGGCATGAACTGCCAGATCCGATTTCATACGGTTGAGGAGGGCCTGCTGTATCTCGTCAAGCTTGAGTTTTTCTGGATCAGCATTGGTTAATTCGTCAAAAGTGAATCTGCTGATTTCGGCCTTGGTTGCTCGCAGACGTTCCTGCAGGAATGCCTCCGCATCTTTGCTGGAGCGAAACGTACGATAGAAACATAAAGGATCATCGACACGCCATACTGCATAAGCTTTAGCGATCACCACATGCCGATCTTTTGTCTCCTGCTGTTCAAGGCGGTCTTCCAGCACAGAAAAACGACGGTCTATTTGAAATACATCCTGAATTGGCCATGGCCACTTCAGGTGCAGTCCCGCCTGGTTCCCATTTCTGTTGACCACCGAACTCTCAGTGGCGCGACCAAAAGTCGTAACCAGCGCCATTTCGTCGAAATTTACCCTGAAGGTAAATAACATGCCGGAAAAGAAAATTAACAGCACGATACCCAGAGTGAAGTATAAAATGCGATTCATAGAGTCCCCTTTGAAAAATAAATTTCTACGGGCATAGTGACTAACAGCATCAGAATTCTATTTCTCCTGGAATGAGATTCATTCCCGTGCCTTTACCCAGACCCATACGGACGATGGTGTTATCAGTATCTCCCAAAAGCACCACCTTCCTGCTTTCTGACAGACCCTTTTCCAAAATGGAAAAATATTGATCGTAATGGTAGTTTCGCGGCGAAGCAGTATAAGACCGCAATTGCTCCCCGAATCGCTCGGTTTTGCCGCGTTCGACATTCTCGCGACTGAAACGATAAGACTCGGCTTCTGCTAGGATTTGAGATACTTCTCCCCCGCACTGGTGGAGCAGGCGTTCATGATTGGCAACCTCAATCTTACGACCCGAATCGACGGCGTCAGCCAGTGCCGAAAGCTTGGCGAAGGCCTCTAATGAACCTGTGGCCTCTATTTGGTTTTTTACGGCCTGCTGTGTTGCTTGCTGGATTTTTGTTTCGCGTTCCTGCATGCCGGCGACCGTTTCCTCGAAAGCACCAGCCACCTCAACCGGAGGATGTACTGCCGTGATAGAAACATGCACGATCCTTACACCGAGATTACTGTTGTCACAGGTATCTTGAATAGAACGGCGTATTTTTTCTACCAGGCTCAGTCGAGCTTCGCAGAAAAGGGAATCGATATCATATTGATAGATAAACCTGGAGGCGCAAGTCTCAGAGACCTTTTGCAGAAATACTTCCGGCGTGGCCGATGAACGCACGAAAGACACCAAATCGCTTACCACAAACTGAATATGGACATCTGCTGCAGCCAGGGAGACTGAGGGTACCTTGAATTTATCTCCCTTTTCCTCCCCGTTTTTTATATCAGTCTTTTCCTTGTCCTGAGGAGATGAACAGATGAGAAGCTCCTCTGTGCTTATGCCGTGGAGATTCGTCCATAAAATAGGAACACCTTCACGGTATACCGTTCCTCCTGTCCGGTCGGGCTTGTGCGAACCCACATGGATACTGCGTACCTGAGCAACGTTGTAATGCCTCACCGAAGCCAGAGGCCAGGGTAGTTTAAGATGCAGACCCGGCCGAAGCGGTTGGTCTTTGAGGCGTCCCAGATTCAGTAAAATGGCCTGCTCATATGGTTTGATGATGACCAGGGAAGAAAGACTCAACAACAAGAAGCAGGTGAGGACAATGGCGGGCATAATCAATGAGCGTGCCACCTTCCCGAACGACGTTTGCGTGATGTCAAATCCAAAAAAGTTTTCCAGCATGGCGGCGAAGGTCTCACCTGTACGCAGAGGTTGAGAAAGACTCTCGAGTATATAAAAATCAAAGGCAGGGCGTGGCAGGGAATACGGCCTGCGAGCTGCAAAGAATCGGAGTAATATGGAAAGCAGGATTTCTGCAGCCAGTATAGTGCCGATGGCTGAGAAGCCCCAACTTATGATCCATGTTGATCTGATGATGCCCAAATGCTCTTCGCAGGATGCGGCCAGCAGGCCGGAAAAAATCAACGCCATAAGGCTGGTGTAATTTCGCCCGCTTTTAAGCAACTCCCAGGAATTGGCCTTCATCAGGGCAGTCAAGTAAACTGCGAATACAATAAGAAACAGAGTGGCGACCGAATAAAGCGCAATAAGCAGCAGAATATTTTCAGCTATAACGTTTGACTCTGATGTATTAAAAGCCACACCGGACAGGGTACCTTTAATCAGTAAAGCGGCAACCCCCAACTCTATTAACGGTAACATAAATCTTTGATAGCCCCTGTGTATAAGGCGACCTGGATTTTTTCCACCGTTTGTGCAGATCGGTTCGGCAGCATCCATGTCATTAGTATGAGAACGAATGTTGTTTCGGGCCTCGTACCTCAGAAGCAAATAGGTAACAAGCAGATGAAGCCAAATTAATACACCGGCAAAGCTGATCCACAGCAGCTGACGGTTTATTTCATAGGTATTGATGTTTGTTAACCATGCTGCAAGTCCGGACAAACTCAACTGCACGCTGAGACCTGTCAGGCTGTGCACTATCCCGCGATTTAATATTCGCAAAATACCGCTCACGAAAGCTCCTCGCCGACGCGTAACAGACGAGCGGAATTAAATACCACAAACAGAGAGCTGGAGGTATGCAGTATGGCCGCCAATACAGGAGAAATTGCTCCTCCCGCACTTAACCAGAACAATGTCAGAATAAACAGCGTGCTGAAAATCAGGTTCTGTCTTATGGTGGCAACCACCCGGTGTGATAAATTCAGTATAAAAGGTATTCTATCTAATTTGTTGTTCATGAGAATGATACCGGCAGAATGAATGGCAACATCGCTTCCGGCTGCGCCCATGGCTATTGAAACATCGCCAGCCGCAAGGGCCGGAGCATCATTCACTCCGTCTCCTACTACCCCCACCACAGCCCCGCTTCTACGGGCTTTTTCCACTCTTGACATTTTCTGGTCAGGCATAATCTCTGATTCAACATCACATGAAAGCTGCTCAGCTATCCTCTTTGCGGCTGCATGTTGATCTCCGGTAAGCATAATTATCTGCAGATCCGATTGGTTTTGCAGACCGCGAATGACGGCTGTTGCATCCGGCCTGATGGTATCGGCAAGATGGAAAACACCGATCAGACGATTATTTTGAGCAACATAGAGGCGGGTTGTTCCGGAGGCATTGATTTCCTGTAAAGGGCATTCCGGGCAAAGCTGCTCAATCCAGTTCCTTCGTCCTACAGCAATAGATTCGCCCTTTACTTTCCCTTGAATCCCACATCCGGGTTTTTCTTTTACATCGAGCGTATCCCACAGCTTCAGATTTCGTTTTTCTGCTTCCGCCACCACGGCTTTGGCGACCGGATGTGTTGAGTACTGCTCGATACTTGCCGCCAGGGTCAGGAGTTCATCCTCATTGACTTCTTCACCGGCATTAATTGAAGTTATAGACAGCTGACCTGTGGTAAGCGTACCTGTTTTGTCAAACATTAAAGTATTAATACGGTTGGCAACCTCGAGAAAGTGAAGATTTTTTACGATAACCCCGAGTCTTGCGGCAGCGCTTAAGGCTGCCACGAGCGCTGTAGGGGTGGATAGAATAATCGTGCAGGGACAGGCCACAATCAACATGGCAATCGCCCGATCAATGTCATGAGTAAAAAACAGGACAATAGCGGCACACATAAGGATAATGGGCGTATACCAGGACACATACCTGTTTGCCAGTCTTGTTACCGGTGTCTGATTTTTTTGTGCCTGTGTAATGAGTCCCTGTATTTTAGCGAAGGTAGAGTCATGAACTTGAACAGTTACACGGATAGTAAGGACTCCGGTCTGGTTTATGGTGCCGCCGAATACCTTATTGCCCGGTTGCTTTTCTATAGGAAGGGATTCCCCGGTAAGTGCTGATTCATCAACCGTGCTGAATCCATCAATGACGGTACCGTCTCCCGGAATTTGGTCACCCGGTCTAACCTGTACAATGTCTCCGGGAGCAAGTTCAGCTGCATCTATTTCTTTCAAGCCATTTCGGGTTTGGACCCATGCCTTACGGGGCGAGAGTTTAAGAAGTGCCTCCAGATTTTTTTGGGCACCGAGCTGTGACCGATACTCTATAAGCTGGGAGCCAACGAGGAATAATGCTATTAATGCTGCGACCTTATATTGGCTGCTGGCTAATGAAGCAACAAAGCTGAGTGCGGCCAGCTCATTCATTTCTATACGATTCAGCCATAAATCTTTTAACGCATTGTATACCAGGGGGGCGCCGAGCAAGACCGCGGCAGGAAGCGAAACAAATGCTGAAAACTCTGGATAATCAAATAGAAAATTTGATATATAGGATATGCCCAGAAGCAAGCTACCAAGTAAACATGCTCCTAGTTGCAGGCGGAAATTTTCATTGTCCGTCTTCAGCATATCCCGTACAAAGCCATGGGGCATTTTGCGGTCTCCGGTATTTTAACAATCAAGATTTATATAACAGGTTAAAAGATCACTAATATATATTGAAAATTGTTAGGAAAGTATTAGTGATTTGTAACATTTATGTTACATCTACTATATAGATGTATTGATCAATTATACTGTATAGTTAGATATATAATTCTCTTTCAGAACTGATATATATTTTCCTGATTGCCATAAACTTTTAACTCCTTTTTTCTTTGTTCTAATATAGTGCATAGTGGAGCCTTAAAATTAGGCGGCAATGTCAAACTGGAAAAAACAGAATTTTTCACGGGTATATTAATGAAGAGAGGGCGTTTTCAGTGAAGAACTCAAGGAGAGACTGTTTAGGCCTTGATTAGAGGGAATCAAGTATGCAATGAAACAGGGTCAATCCTTCAGCAGACTGTGTGACAGGGCCTTTCTACAGTTTATATTTCAAAGTATAAACTATAACAAACAGAGGTGATCCATGAAAGCAACCGCAAAAGACCTGAGGTTAAATGCAAGGGTGTTTCTTGATACGGTTAACAGAGGCGAGGATGCGGTGATAACTTTTCGCGGCATGCCATGCGCAAAACTCATTCCTTACGAGAGAGAATACGGACAAAACACAAAAAACGAAGTGTTCGGAGTTTGGAAAGATAACGATCGATACCGGCTAAAAACTGATTTCTGTAATACCCGAGCATGAATCAAAACGAATAACATTTTCAATACCCTCAGGAATTAATGAATCTTTGTTGACCAACAATAAATAATCTTGACCTTCCACAACTCAGTCAGGTGGCCTGAGGCCTTTATACGTGATTGCGTAATTTGAGCTCTACAGGATGAGGATTG
>CAZECQ010000071.1:0-12034 GCA_964510545.1 uncultured Pirellulales bacterium
AAAAATGAGCCGAGATTTATTGTTTTGAAATACAGCCCTGCGGGTAAAAAGGCCGAACGCTTTGCCACGATTGGCCTGGTGGGCAAGGCAATAACATTCGATTCCGGCGGGATAAGTATTAAGTCGGCGGCTAAGATGGACCAGATGAAACTGGATAAAACGGGGGGTGTCGTGGTATTGAGCACGATGAGAGCGGCGGCGGAATTGAAGCTTGGCGTTAATCTGTATGGTATAATCCCGGCGGCGGAGAACATGCCGGGCGGGCAGAGCTACAGGCCCGGTGACATTATCAAGACGTTCAGCGGTAAAACCGTTGAGGTACGCAATACCGATGCCGAAGGCAGGATGGTTTTGTGTGACGGGCTAAGCTATGCGGCCGAGAAAAACTGCGATGTTATTATTGACATTGCCACACTGACCGGCTCTTGTATGGTTGCTCTCGGTAAACATAAAGCGGGGCTGATGGGTAACGACGACAAACTTATAAAAGAGCTGCAAAGGGCAGCTCATCAGAGCGGCGAGAAGGTATGGTATATGCCCAGCGGTGATGAATATGCAGAAGAGATGAAGAGCAAAATAGCGGATTTGAAAAATACCGGCAGCAGGTGGGGCGGCGCATGTACGGCGGCGGCGTTTTTGCGGCAGTTTGTCGGTGATAAAAAGTGGGCACATCTTGACATCGCGGGTATGGACCACCTTGAGAAGACCACGGCTTCTTCGGCGGAAGGCGCAAGCGGGTTCGGCGTGCGGCTGCTGATAACGTACCTTATGAACTTAGCGAAAAAGAAATAGCCGTCAATAAACAATCGACGGCTATTTATAGAGCATTACCATTTCAGGACGGCACCGGTATCTGCGCTGGTTGCCATAGAGGCATACTTTGCCAGATAACCTTTTGTTATTCGAGGGGTGGGCGGCTTCCAGTTTTTTTTGCGTTCGGCAAGTTGTTGCTCAGAGAGGTTTACATTTATCGTGTTGTTGGGGATGTCGATTTCAATTATGTCGCTATCTTTCAATAAACCTATCGGGCCGCCAACGGCTGCTTCGGGGCTGATGTGGCCAATACAGGCGCCTTTTGTTCCTCCGCTGAACCTGCCATCAGTAATCAAGGCAACCGATTCGCCCAGACCCGCTCCCACAATGTAGCTAGTCGGGCTTAACATTTCCTGCATACCGGGGCCTCCCTTCGGGCCTTCGCAGCGGATTACGACTACATCACCTTCTTTAACTTTGCCTGCCAAAATCCCTTCACAGGCCTCTTCCTGGCTTTCGAAGATAACAGCCGGGCCGGTATGGTTTAGCATTGACTCGGCGACACCGGCAGTTTTGACTACGCTGCCATTCGGCGCCAGATTTCCTTTAAGAATCGCCAGCCCGCCCGTCTGTGAGTAAGCTTTGTCAAGAGGATGTATGCACTCTGTATTTTTGATTTTGGCGTCGGCAATATTTTTGCCGATAGTTTTGCCGGTTACTGTAATACAGTCGGTATTAAGCAGGCCCGGTGCTTTGCTGATTTCGTTTAGTATCGCACTTATGCCGCCGGCAGCATCGACGTCTTCGACGTGCCAGTCGCTTGACGGCGATACCCTGCAGATATTGGGACACTTCTGAGAAATTGTATTGATACGCTCAAGGTCGTATTTAATGCCTGCTTCGCTTGCCACCGCCAAAGTATGCAGGACGGTATTTGTCGAGCCACCCATTGCCATATCCAGAACAAGGGCGTTGTCCAGTGATTTTTCATTGATAATATCGAGCGGCTTGATGTCCTTTTCGATGAGTGTGATAATCTGTCTGCCCGCTGCTTTGTAAAGGTTTTCTCTTTTTGGATTAACCGCCAGAATCGTTCCGTTTCCGGGCAGTGCAATCCCGATTGCCTCGCACAAGCAGTTCATCGAATTTGCGGTGAACATACCTGAGCAGCTTCCCTGTCCCGGGCAGCCGGTGCGTTCCAGTTCTTTTAATTTTTCTTCGTCAATCTTTCCGGCGTTGAGTTGTGCAACGCCTTCGAATACGCTGATAAGGTCAACGGTTTTTCCGTTTTTTGTTTTACCGGCAGCCATAGGCCCGCCTGAGACAAAAATCGTGGGGATATTGAGCCGAACCGCCGCCATCAGCATACCGGGTATGATTTTGTCGCAGTTCGGGATACAAACAAGGGCGTCAAAACAGTGGGCACATGCCATAGTCTCAACAGAATCGGCGATGATTTCGCGTGAGGCGAGGGAATATTTCATTCCTGTATGGCCCATTGCGATGCCATCACAAATAGCTATGGTGTTAAATTCAAAAGCCGTGCCGCCGGCGTTTTTAACGGCCTTTTTGACGGCCCTGCCGACCTTATTGAGATGAATGTGTCCTGGCACTATTTCACAAAAGCTGTTGGCAATGCCAATAAACGGCTTGTTTATGTCCTCATCACTAAGGCCGCAGGCGTGAAGCAGAGACCTGTGCGGCGCCCGCTGAAAACCCTTCTTTACCGTATCGCTTCTCATAATAGGCTTCCTTTCTTCAAAAACGGTTCACAAAACAGTCTGAAAGTTATAGAATGTGATTCTAACGTTTTATCAAGGACAAATAAAGAAAATTCGGTTGTTTTTGAGAAGCTGAAATGTATAATTACAGTTTGAATTTGCGATAAAACCATAAATTAAATGGAGAACGAACAATGAAACAAGAGAAATTTTTCGGTTTATTAGCGGCTGGTGTAATTTGCTCAGTGTTATTGGTGTTATCCATCTCGGGCTGCGCACCTGTTACCAAAGAGGCGACCGTTACGAGCGAAGTTGAGCCTGAAAAACCGATGCCGAAGGCCGAAACAGTAAAAGTTGCCATAGAAAAACCCGAACCTGAGATAGTAAAACCGATTGTTGAGAAACCGGTTGCTGAAAAGCCCGCCGCCGAAGAAGCCATCACCATTGCATTGAAGTTCACGCCACAGGACTCGACTACTTATAAAATGATAACTGATGCCCAACAGAGCGTTAAATGGGAAGGTTCTATTCCAAAGGGCTCTGACTTTGAAAGCGGCGTTAACCAAAACAGGGTGGAGATGACTTTTACGCAGCAGATACAAAGTATCAACGACAAAGGTAATTGCATCGCAAAAATTACCATCAAAGGGCTGAAGTATTACTTTAAGGTCAAGGAAGATGTTTTGGTGGACTTCGACAGTTCCAGGGCGGAGGAGCCCGATAATCCACTCTCGAGGTTAATCGGCCAGGGTTATACGATAGAAATCACGACCGCCGGCAAAGTTGCAAAAGTTGTCGATGTAAGCGCAGCACCGGCAGCGGTTACGGGCCGCAATTCTTCAGTCAGAAAAGCAGCTGCAAGCCTGCTTGCTCCGGCTGCTATCAAGCGGCGACACGGGATTGTGTCTTTGCCGGGCGCCGGTGAAAATCAGTTGCGAACAGGTCAAAGCTGGGGCAGCCTAAAGACCTTTTCCTACGGTTTAATGGGGTCAAAATCGTATAAGAAAACCTATACCTTAAAGGAAATAAAGGAGACTGGGGGCCGTCAGATTGCCGAGGTCGAAATGAACGCAGTTGCAAGTTCAGAGCTGGCAGAGCAACTGCACAAAGAGCAGATGACAGATGACATTTCGAAGATGTTCGACAATGTCGAAACATATACCGGCAGGCTGAAGTTCGATTTGACTGCGGGTAAAATCGAGAAATCTTTTGAGAAGATGCAGACGGAATGGATTAAGGCCATCGACGAGCCATCGGAGAAAGAAAAGGGGCCGGCTGTTCTGAAAATGGGCACGATACGTCTGTATAAGATGGAAAGAATCGATTAAAGAACCTTGCGGCGGCCAAAACTGCAGCGGGTTCCGCCGATATATCAATTTTGAAATTCAGGTATTGAGGTTGATTAGAATGAAAGGATTGAAATTGAAAAAAGCATTAGTTTTTCTCATAAGCGCGGCATTGCTCACTCTTGCCGGCTGCGAAGCTAAACAAGAAGAAGAAAAAGAAAACAAAGAATTTTTCAGTGTAGATTTTCAGGAGAACCAGACGTTAAGATACAGGTTCGTCTCCAACAGAGAAATCCAGACCAAGTGGCCGTCGGGCACATCGAAGAAGAGCGCCGAAAAAGACTATGAGACCGTGGAAATGACTGTTGCCTACACACCGGTTAAGGTTGACCCTTACGGGCTGACAACCATAAAGGCGACCTGTGAAAAAATAAGGGCCTCGCGGAGACCAGGTTCGAATATGGCCAAGGGAGACGCCGTAGCATATTTCGGCAAGAAAAGTTATACATTCACCGTTAATCCCGCCGGCGAAATTGTGGATAATTCAGAATTATACGAGCTAATCCCTGAAGCCGGCAAAAAGGCGTTTCGGTCAGGTACCAAAAAAGGCAGAATCAAAGAACCCGATATGATATGGGACTACATCACAACACAATGGCTTCTCTGGGATTCGGTCTCCAGCATAGAAAAGCCGGCTGACGGTGTCTCGATAGGTCAGAGCTGGAAGTCAAAATTGCCGATACCGATTCCAATGGTGATGCGCGAGGCCAGAGGGGTAACATACACACTTGATGAGATAACCGAGTCTGAGAAAGGGCGTCTTGCGGTGATTAAAAGCTCTTTTTCCCACGCCTCCTCTGTCCCAAAGGGCTGGCCAATACTTTATACCGGCAGTTTTCAAATGAGCGGGAAGTTTGGATTTCTTATGCGATACCGGATACAGAATTTAAGCGGCGAGGGCAAAGAAATTTTCAATATCGATGCCGGTCGAATTGAAGAATACAACCATACTTACGAAATCAAAATGAAGGCCTCTTTGCGAATGGGCCTTCGTGGAGGTCCGGAGATAACTATAAAGCAGCGCCTGACAATGAAGCTGCTCAAAGGTTAACAATTACCACAAAATATAAAATTCCGGGAGGTAACTGGAATGGGGCGTGATAATTTATGGGCTCCGTGGCGGATAGAGTACATTCAGAGTCTGGGCGAAGACAGTGATTGTTTTATCTGCCATAATTCAGAGAATCCGCAGGAGGACGAGAAAAATCTTGTGCTCTGGCGGACTGAGAAAAGCATCGTGGTGCTGAATCGATACCCTTACAACAACGGGCATTTACTGATAGCTCCGGCTCGGCATATTGGCAACCTCGACGAGGCGACGGATGAGGAGCTGCTGGAGCTGACCAAGCTGGTCAGAGAATCTCAAAAAGCGCTATCAGCGGCGATAAAACCCAACGGCTTCAATGTCGGAATGAATTTCAACCGATGCGCGGGAGCCGGTTTGCCCGGTCATCTGCACGTTCATATTGTTCCTCGATGGGACGGTGATACAAATTTTATGAACGTATGCAGTGACACCGGCGTCGTCAGCCAGAGTCTGACTGAACTTCTCGACAGATTGAAAGAGATAAGCGAGAAGGAGAATCTGCCCTGCCTATAAATATGTCCGATGAACTTGCCAAATATGCGGTCAGTGAGAAACACAGCAGGGGGCGGGCCTTCGTTGAAAAGCCACATCCTTTTCGCCTGGATTTTGAGCGTGACCGCGACCGGATAATCCACTGCTCTGCATTTCGCCGCCTTGAAGGTAAAACGCAGGTTTTTACTGTCGGGCTGGACGACCACTACCGCACCCGTATGACACACAGCATCGAGGTCGCTCAAATAGGCAGGACCATTGCAAAGGCGCTTAGACTTAATGAGAACCTGACCGAAGCGATATGCCTGGCGCACGATTTGGGACATCCGCCCTTTGGACACGCAGGCGAAAAGGCCCTGAACGTTCTGATGGCTGACTTCGGCGGATTTGAGCACAACCGCCAAAGCCTGCGAGTTGTCGATTTGCTCGAACATCCATATCCGGATTTTGTCGGACTGAATCTTATGTACGAGACCCGCCTTGGTTTGGGCAGGCACAAAAGTCCTTATGATAAGCCGCAGCAGGGCGGTTTCGAACAAGCAAACTGCTCGCTCGAAGGGCAGGTTGCCAACATCGCCGATAGGATTGCATACAACTGTCACGACCTTGAAGACGGTATGCATGCAAGGCTAATTGGCCCCGAACAATTAAAAAGTGTTGAAATATTTACGCAAATACAAGGCCGGATAAACACCGATGCAATCGAAGAGCAAAGTATTGCTTCTACCCGGACGGCAAAAGCAATTATCGATATGCTTGTTGGCGACTGCATCGAAGCAAGCAGGGAAAATATCGGTTGTGCAAAAATAAAATCGGTCGATGATGTTTATTCGATTGGGGAAAATTTGATTGTGCTTTCGGGCCAAAACCTCACTAAACTGCTGGAAATGGAAAGATTTTTGCTGCAAAATCTCTATCTGCATAAATCGATAATACAGACAACAGAACAAGTTAAGGATTGGCTCGAAAAGCTTTTCGAGAGGTTCTGCCAAAAACCGCAGTTGATGCCGTCTTATTTTCAGCAATTGGCTGGGAAAGAAGGCCTGCAGCGTTCGGCTGCCGACTATATTTCCGGTATGACCAACAGGTTCTGTTTGAAAATGTTTGAAGAAAGTAACGAGTAGATTGATATTGCTCTCATTTTTTTTGTCTTGTTGATAATCTTTGACTTAATTTGCCTTTGGAGTTAACCTTCAACAGCTATGAAAAGACTGCTTACATCTTGTTTTGGACTTGGCTGGCTGCCCGGGGCACCGGGGACGTTCGGTTCTCTACCGCCGACCATAATCTTTTTCCTCTGTCATTATTTCGGTGCATCATCTATATCAATATTGGCGGTGCTTGTGGTTTTGGTTTTGGCAGGCAGTGTGGTTTGTATTAAATTTGCCCCTGCGGTTATTGCTGCGACCGGTAAAAAAGACCCTCGCGAGGTGGTGGCTGACGAATTTGCAGGCCAGGCGGCTGCGTTTTTGCTGCTTTCGGTAATTACAATCGAGCAAAAACAGACTGGCCTCGTTACGATACTCGGCTTTTTACTTTTCAGGCTTTTCGATAT
Source organism: uncultured Pirellulales bacterium (assembly GCA_964510545.1). Taxonomy (GTDB): domain Bacteria; phylum Planctomycetota; class Phycisphaerae; order Sedimentisphaerales; family Anaerobacaceae; genus CAYXPG01. Next base: position 6,955 of record CAZECQ010000071.1, read on the forward strand.
TGTCAAGCCCTGGCCAATCCAAAAACTTGAAAAACTTCCCAGCGGCTGGGGTATTCTTGCCGATGATTTATTAGCCGGGGTATATGCCGGTATAGTGCTGGTTGTTTGCTGTAAGTTATGGATATTATGGTTTGCACCATTATAGTCAGAGGCGAAAATGGCAGCAGAATATTCTGTTGAAGTCGTCAGGACATTGGAGGATAAATTCAGTGCTGTCGGTCTGTATCGACCCCAGCGTATCAGCCGTTACGATGTGGGCACGGAGTTGGTTTATAATGTCACTTCAGTTGAGCAGGTCGACGATGCCAGAGTTTCTCTGATTGTTGAAAAGTTTGTTGGCGGAGGATTTGCCGGACAGGTCTATAAGGTCAGGGTAACGAATATCGAATCCGGCAACGGTTCTTTAGGCGGCCTTGAAGCCGGCGGTATTTATGCGATGAAGATTCTCATACCACCCTCGTCCCTTTCCCGATTGTTCCGTAATCTGCTATACTGGATTGGTTTTCAGGGGCCGTTTCAGTTGCAGGTCAATCCGGCTGCAGCCCGTACGGGGGCGCTTTGGCAAAAGTTCATTCGACGGGCCGCAAAGATTCGCTTCGGTGATGAAAGTCTGGTCGCCGATATTTTTGCGACGTTTGTTGATGAGAGACTCGGCAGTTGCGGCGAGCTTAGCGAGTGGGTCGATGGACGAACGTGGCGATTAGAAGTTGATGAGAATATGGATTCGCTCAAACGATGGATTAAAAATAAAAAAGTCGACATCGACAACCTCGGCTCGCCGGAGTATCGCGCCAAAAAACAATTTATGGCTGATTTCGTTAAGCTTTTGCACAGAATCGGAGCTTATGAATTTGCAAGGCAGTATGAATGGTCGACGTGTAAGAGTCAACCAAACTGCCTGAAGCGAAAGGACACTGAAGATAACACGTCAGCCGGATTGGCAGCGGTTGATTTTCGAGCAGGACTTGCACTATTGGCCTTTTTGCCGATGAGCCCCGGAGATTTTAAATTGATAGGCAAAGGTCTGGCGCGCGGCAGCCTGGTACAGTTTGACAGGGGCAGCCTTGAGAAATTGGAGGCCTATGTCAACGCCAACAGAGATGAGTTTGCCGATATGGGCAGGATGCTTGAGGAGTTGAAATCCTCAGAGCGCATATATCGCAATTCTGTTCCGGATGTTACCCACAATCACATTCGGCTGCTCTACAACAAAGAGCTATGGTCAACAATGCTGGATAGTTCCGTAACCGGCTGGCGGATAAAAAATCTACTTAACGACCAAAGCGAAAAGAAACTGCGCAAAAGCAAGGCCTCTATTTTAGTATTCTTTACGATTGGAATTTTGCCGGTGTTTGGACGGGTCTTGCGGAAGATTTGGGGCCGGTCTGACTGGCGCAGGCACTACGGCGCAATGCTGACAAGCTGGGCATATTTTGTGCGAGCGTTTCGGGCCTGGATGGCTGAGAAGGTTATTACATGGCACAGGGTGGGCCGAGTTGATAATAAAAGGGCAATTGAAGCAGCGGAATCTTTGGCAGGATTCTTTTGCCATTTTCTGCTGTCAATTTTGCCTGCTTCCTGGCACAGGTTTTTGACCGACAGCAAATTTAGAAGGGAAAAACTGGTATATATATTTGTTCGGCCGGTACGATTGTATTTTAACGCCGGGCTTCGCCGCCAATGGCTTAGCGATATGGTAACAGAGGGACAAAAGAAACATATCCTAAGCGATGAGGATGCAGGTACTATACTTTCACAACTCAATGAGCCGTATATACAGAAGTACCTGGTTAGTCTTGTTGTTCATCTTCTGACGTTGCCGGTTACACAAATTGTCTCAGTTACCATTGCGACTGTTTATTGGATTATGCATTGGGGCGAGCCGAACGCATTTAAGATAGGGCTTGGGATTATCGCAGTATTTCAGTTTATACCGATTTCTCCCGGTTCGTTCGTTCGAGGGTTCTATGTTCTTTACTTAGTTATAAGAGAGCGGGATTTCAGGGATTATAACATTGCGGTGTTTTTAAGTTTCGTCAAATACATTGGCTACCTGGCGTTTCCTATTCAGATGACGTATCATTATCCGGCGCTGGCGAGATTTATGGCTGCCCACTGGGCGACGGAGGCGGCACATATTGTTCCTGTGTTCGGCGAGAGGGGCGCTCTGCTTGAGCATTGGGTGTTTTGTTTGTTCTATAACCGGCCCTTGACGGTACGGCGGCGAATGCGAAAACGTGCGGAACTGCGCAAGGCACTAAAGCCGAGATATTGGCACGTCGGAGTCTGTGCGATTGCGACGGCAGGGATATTCGGGCTGGCTGATTTTATTTATCTTCAAATTTTCGATAAGATGCCTGGCCTGATGAATATCTGGTGGGTAGTGCCGCTGGTTTGCTTTGGTTGCGGCTTGGGCGTTACCTTATGGGCCGGCGGTGCCGAATTACCCAAAAGGATTGTCGCAGCGACACTCTGCGGGATTGCTGCAGCGCTGCTTTATACCGGCATTTCTGCGGTATTGAGCTTTAACGTCGGCTTATTCGCAGCAGGTGAAATTGCAGGAAATTGCTTCTGGCGGTCGTTTGTTTTTGCCATTTTTTCAACTATCTCCGCTGTAATCACAGAACTGAAGTTGCCTGATGCGGATTTACAGTAATTTTAGTCTGTATGCCTGCCGTTATACTTCGGAAGTCCCTAACGTCACTTCCCGGACCAAAAACCTGATTATTTCGCCTTTTATTGCGGTATTTCAGGAAATTTTTGTGTTTTTTTGCTTGAGATAACCCCAAACCCTTGCAACAATATATATATACTTCAAAGGTTTTTTGCACTGAGGATTTATCATTAATTTGATAAAAAAAAGGAGCAAAAAATGAGTAACGAAGTCATATCGCCCAAACTAATCAAAATGGCAAATCACAAACATCTTAGAAAACTATTGGCCAAAAAAATCGACGATTACATTTATAAGAATATGGTTATCGATGACGGAGAAGATTTGAAAGAAGTATCTCTAAGGAGATACCAGTTTTTATCGGCAATGCTGCATTGTTTAATTAGAAATATAAACAAAGGTTACGTTTCAACGGAAGTTATCAAGAAAATTATAAATGTTCTGGTTCAAAATAATCTTATACGTGAAGACGACACTTACAGCATCGCGGTCGAGAGATACAAGCGAAAATACGGCGAGGAGCCGCCGACTTTTATAGTCTTATCCCCCACACAAAAATGCAATTTGCACTGCATAGGCTGCTATGCATCTTCAACATCACATACCCCAGCGACGCTGCCTTACACTATAGTTGACAGAATAGTCGGCGAGGTCCATGACTGGTGGGGGGGCAGGTTTATAACTATCAGCGGCGGTGAGCCTTTTATGTACGAAAGCAAAGGCAAAACGCTCATCGATATTTTTGAAAAATATAACGATATGTTCTTCCTTATTTACACCAACGGCACACTAATCAACGAAGAAGTTGCGCAAAGACTGGCTGAGACGGAAAATGCCACACCGGCGGTTTCGGTCGAAGGCTTCGAAAAAGAAACCGACCAAAGAAGAGGCGCAGGTGTACATAAGAGAATCCTGGGGACTTTCGAACGCCTAAGGCAGGCAGGTGTGCCCTTCGGCATCTCCGTGACAGCGACCAGCCAAAACACAGATTTACTTCTGACGGATGAATTCTATGACTTCTACTTCAAAGAGCAGGGCGCCTGCTATATGTGGCAATTTCAACTTATGCCCATTGGCCGTGGAAAAGACGAGATGGATTTAATGGTTACCCCTGAAAGAAGACTCAAATTATACAGGAAGTGGGAAAAACTGCTCAGTGAAAAGAGATACTGTCTGGCTGATTTCTGGAACAGCGGCGTGCTCGCAAGAGGGTGTATCGCTTACGGCAGAAGCGGCGGATACATCTATGTTGACTGGCACGGCAACATAACGCCCTGTGCCTTTATTCCTTACTACGTGGATAATATCCACGATTTGTATAAAAAAGGTAAAACACTGTCGGATGCATTGTTTTGCGATTTTATGAAAAACGGAAGAAAATGGCAGAGAGAATACGGGCTTTACAACAAGAAAAACCCGCACAATTGGCTGATGCCCTGCTCGATAAGGGACCATTACGAAATATTCAGGAATTCAGTTTTGCCGAAAAATGCAAAACCCGAGGACGAAAAAGCCAAAGAGGCCCTCGAATCTGATGAATACTTCGAAATACTGAAAAATTACGACCATAAACTGGAAAGTTTAACTGAAAAAATCTGGGAAAACGAATTTTTAAATGTATAATGGTGCCATTAGTGGTGCTATCCTGAAAATATTAAATATGAAATGAGTTTGATTTTTAAGCAGGCACTAAGTTTTGTAGCCCGAATTTAGCGACAGGTTTTTTTTATAAGCAGTTTTTAGGAGTAATTTTCAAATGGCTATCGAGGCACCTTACAGCAAATACAGAAAGAACAACTTCAAGATTGCTATTGTTATACTTGTTATTCTTTCAGGCTGGTTCGTGTATGACGGCTATTATAACGAGAACTTTCTTAAAAAGAACACCGATGCTGATGGCAATCCGAACAGTACGCTTGTTTTCAATCGGCAGTCACCGCCCTGGTTTATTCTCGCTGCGGTTGCTGCGGGAGTGTATTTATTTATAATTCGCAGCAGGAAAATCATCGCTGATGAAAACGAACTGAGTATCAACGGCAAAGAAAAAATTCCTTACGATGCAATGCAAAAAATTGATAAAACTCATTTTGAATCGAAGGGTTTTTTTATAATCACATATAAGAATAAAGACGGCTCAGAGGTCAATCGCAGGTTGAGTGACAGGGCATACGATAACCTCTCGGCCGTCCTGGAACATCTCGTGGCAAAAATCAGTTGAAATTATTCAGATAATACGTAAAATCCAACCGGTTAACCGCAATATGCTTTGTCCGCACGCTGTTGCGGTTTGTTTATGCGAAAACATTGTAAAGAATTGTGAGTTAATAAGAAACGAACGAAAAGATGAATATCTGTATTACCGGATTACAATGGGGCGATGAAGGCAAAGGCAAGGTTGTCGATATC
>CAZECQ010000072.1:0-11952 GCA_964510545.1 uncultured Pirellulales bacterium
GGCGGAAATTCTCATAGCAATCGTGATAAATATTAAGCATTGGCATACATAATGAAAGCATAAAATTTTCTTGTAGCACAATCCCCCGGCGGAGAGCGGTCAATTTTTGGCCGCTCTTTTTTTATGCAAAAATAATTACTTGACAACATTGTGTGTGTGTGTTATTCTTTAGTTGGGTTGAGGGAAAGAAAAAGAAAGGAGAAAGAACGCGACAACAAACATACCGGCGGTGCATAGTTAAATCTGTATGGGTTTTGTAATAATTTATTTTGGCGTTTTTGATTCGGCCAAATAAACCGTAAGGAATGTCTTTAGGGGAATAAATGAAGTTTGCAGATTTTGTTTGTTTCGAGGCAATAGTTCCTGAACTGAAATCCAAAGAACGGGACGACGTAATTGAGGAGCTTACCACGGCTCTTGATAGAGCCGGCCAGCTTGGAAAAGGTAACTGCAAAAAGATTATTAATGAGCTTATAAAAAGGGAAAAAGAAGCAAGTACGGGAATTGGCAAGGGTGTTGCCATACCCCACGTCAAGTCAACGGTGGTTAACGAGCCCGTCGCCGCAGTTGGGCGAAGCAGCACAGGTGTTGATTTTTCTTCACTTGATAAACAGCCGGTTTATTCGGTGCTTTTGCTTATCAGCCCTGTGGACAATCCGGACGAACACCTGCAAACAATGGAGAACATCTTCAGGCACCTGCAACAGGATAGATTTCGCAAATTCCTCAGGCAGTCCCAGACGGCCGAAGCCATCGAAGATTTGCTCAGAGAAGCAGACGATAGTCCAGACTTGTAATGATATTTATGACCGATGTGTATAAAAACACAACTGCAAAAGAGATGGTCAGGAGAAAAGACTTTGGATAAAACAGCTTGTGAAATGCAGGTTGAGATAAAAAATGCAGATGGGCTTCATATGCGCCCTGCGATGCAGTTCGTTGATATTGCAAGTCAGTTCAAGTGCGATATTACTGTCAGCAATGAGCAAACGAGCGTGGACGGCAAAAGTATTATGCAGATTAGTATGCTTGCTGCAACTGTAGGCAGTAAACTAAATATTAAAGCCGAAGGGCCGGACGCTCAGGAAGCGCTCGATGCCCTGAAAAAACTTGTGGAAAAGAAAATGTTCGATGAGCCGCCGCCGAAGGATAAAAAGAATCTTTAGAATTGGATAGAACCACACGATGGAAATTAAAAAAGGAATAGCTGTCTCGCCTGGCATCTCGATCGCAAAATCTCTGCTTATTGATTCCGAGGATTATCGAATTCCGAAACGCTTGATAAAGCCCTCGCAACGAATGGCTGAAATCCAGCGTACAAGGAACGCTTTCAGAGCCGCTGCCAATAAGCTGACCAGACTGCAGGAAAAAAATGATAAAATAGAGCACAGCAAAATTAAAGACATCTTTGCAGTTCATCTGCGTTATCTCCATGATAGAAGTCTGCGAAAGAAAATTACGGATTTGGTTCTTTCGGAATCGGTTACGGCAGAGTATGCCGTCTCTACGACGCTGAGAGAAATTGCATCACACTTTGCCAAGTTGCCCGATGCTTACATAAGCGAACGGGCGGCTGACATTTATGACATTGAAAGACGTTTACTCAGACAACTGCTCGGCAATAAGCGTGAGGACGTTGAGCATCTTACCGAAGAGGTCGTGGTTATTGCGCGGGAACTGAGTCCCACCCAAACCGCCGGTTTTAACAGACAATTCGTCAAGGGCCTTGCCACCGATGCAGGCGGACGAACGAGTCATACTGCTATTGTGGCGCGCTCCCTGGGTATTCCTGCGGTAGTGGCGCTGGAAGACCTAACAGAAGTTACCAGCGGAGCAGATGTTGTTATTATCGACGGAAATCGCGGTATTGTCATTGTAAATCCGGATGACGAGACAATTCGGCAATATGAAAAATATTTGCACGAATTCGTAGAGTTCGAGCACAAACTTGATGCGATAAGACAAAAGCCGGCCGTTACACGCGATAATGTCAAGATAACGCTATTAGGTAATATTGAGTTTCCCGATGAAGCCGAATCCGTTCTGCAAAAAGGCGGTGACGGCATTGGCTTATACCGTACCGAGTTTCTGTATCTTAACAATCCGAGCGAGCCTACAGAACAGGACCATTACAAAGCTTACGCTGAAACCGTCAAAGTTTTCGAACACCGCCCTGTAATAATAAGAACGATGGACCTCGGAGCGGATAAGTACACCCAAAGCAAGCGTTTTGCACCTGAGCCGAATCCGTTTTTAGGACTGAGGTCAATAAGGTTCTGCCTGAGAAATCTTGTGATGTTTAAAACGCAATTGCGGGCGATTTTGCGAGCATCGGTCCTCGGCGATGTGAAAATAATGTTTCCTTTAATATCAAGCCTTCAGGAGTCCAGACAAGCCAAAATGGTTCTTAACGATGTTATGGAAGACCTGGCCGAAGAGTCCATAAAGTACAACAAAAACACTCAGTTAGGAATTATGATTGAGACGCCTTCCGCTGCATTGACCGCTTCCAGTCTGGCAAGGGACGTCGATTTCTTCAGCATTGGCACAAATGACCTTATCCAGTATACCCTTGCGGTTGACAGAGGCAATGAGCTGGTCTCCACACTCTACACCTCCGGAGACCCCGCAGTCCTGCGCCTTATCAGAATGGTTATTCAGGATGCGCACAAAGCACGAGTGGGCCTGAGTGTCTGCGGTGAAATGGCTTCCGAGCCGGAGTATATTATGCTGCTGCTGGGTATGGGGGTGCGTATGCTTTCGATTAGCCCCCCGATGATACCGGAGATAAAGCAGATTATTCGTTCGGTTACGATGGAAGATTGCAACAACATCGCAAGAAAAGTGCTTGGAATGAATTCCGAAAGACAGATTTCAAGCTATCTGCGAAACGCCATAAGCAAAACTCTGCCCGAAGTTTTCTGACGAATTTATTGAGAGTTTCCAACCAAAACTCCTGTCCAAAAAATAAACAAACCCATTTTCAGGCCCATCACTCCTACATCAGCAAAACTGATTTTTCTGCAATGCTTTACAGCCCATAACTCATTCTGCAGGGAAAAAAGGTAAAACCGAATTCGTAGTATTTTTGTATTGACATAAGCGAAACTTTTAGGTAAATTAAAGGTTTTTTATATGTATTTTGCTCGCATAGATTAATTAGCGATAAGAATAATGAGTATATATTTTAGAAAAAAGGCTGTTTTTTTAAGTTTTGTACTGGTTATGGCGTCAGCAAAGGTCTGTTTACCAAAGGATATCAATGATTTGGACAGGGAAAATTCCCGGTTGAAGCAGAGAGTCGAAAGACTGGAAAAGGAGTTGGAATAACTCAGGAAAATCGTTATGCAGCAGACAAAAGCCCCCGAAGCTGAGCCAAAAACCGTACCTGTACCAAAACTGCGAGATTCCGACTTGCAGAAAATCGCTTCAATGGTCCCCAAAAGCACGATGGGGAAAAAACCGGTGTGGTCAAATTTGGACATTGAACTCTATGGTTATATCAAGCTCGATGTTTCTTATGACACCTCGCGCACTAATCCCGGAAATTATGTCGTTTGGGTCGATTCAGAAGAAACAAACAGGGACGACGACGAATTCAATATGACAGCCAATCAAACCAGACTGGGATTAAAGATTACCGGCCCGGACGACGGTGAGATAAAAACAAGCGGGCTTTTGGAGTTTGATTTCTTCGGTAATTATGCCGCTGAAAACAAGGCAAAAATACAGATGCGTCATGGTTATCTGAAATTCGACTGTCCACAGGATAACTTTAGTATTTTGGCAGGCCAAACCTCGGATGTTATATCACCGTTATGCCCGTCAACGCTCAATTATACAATCCTGTGGGATGCGGGTAATATCGGCTACAGACGCCCACAGTTCCGTCTGACAAAAGGTTTTGAGCTGGACGGCGATACCGAGTTTGAGCTGCAGGGCGCCTTGGCAAGGAGTATCGGCGACGATGAGCTAAGCGCCACACCCGGCGCAAAATCAGGCGAAGATTCCGGTTTCCCCTCTCTTCAGGGCCGAGCAGGATTAACATTTCCCTGGTTCGGCTCAAGGCCAACCTCAATTGGCGTCTCAGGACACTGGGCAGAGGAAGAATACAACTCCAAAGATGTTGATAGCTGGTCGGTCAACCTTGATTTAACTCAGCCGATTAACAAATGGCTTACCGTCAAAGGTGAGTTCTTTACCGGTGAAAATCTCGACACCTATTTCGGCGGTATCGGCCAAGGAGCTAACACGACTAAAAACTATAAAGAAATCGGCAGTACAGGCGGCTGGATTGCTGCAGGTTTGGGCCCCTGTGGTAAATGGAGTTTCAATCTGGGCGTTGGTATAGACGATGTCGATGCAGACGATGTCAACGCTGATGAACGAACGTTAAACCGTTCAATATTTGGTAATGTGATTTATTCCCTTAACAAAAACACCAAAATTGGCTTTGAACTCTCACAATGGCACACACAGCGCAAAGGCCAAGGCAACGCAGACAGTTTGCGTGCCCAAACTTCTTTAATCTATAGCTTCTAAATTAAAAAATTGAGTTAAGTGGTTTTTTTCTTGATAATCTCAAAAAATTCGAGTATAATGAATTTTTTTAAATTTCTAAAACAAAAGCTTTTAATGTAAAATAGGAAGATAATTGATAAAAATCAATTACGCACAAAGGAGACAGTTAAATGGGAACAGAAGAAAAAGGTATGGACTCTCTTATGACAGAGAGTCGGACATTTGAGCCGCCTGCGTCAATCAAGGCCAACGCTTATATATCCAGCGACGAGCAATACCGGCAGATGTGGGAAAAATCGATTAATGACCCTGACGGCTTCTGGCTGGAACAGGCAAAGAGTTTGGCCTGGTTCAAAGAACCAACCAAAAGTCTCGAATATACCTGGGATACAAAGAACCGCAAAATCGAACACACGTGGTTTGCCGACGGCCGGTTAAACGTTGCCTATAACTGTCTCGACCGCCATCTTGGAACACCGACTGCAAAGAAAACCGCACTAATCTGGCAGGGGGAAGCTGAAGATGCGGTCAAAAAATTCACCTATGAAGAACTGCACAGGCAGGTTTGTAAGTTTTCTAATGTCTTAAAATCAAAAGGCATACAAAAAGGCGACCGCATTGCAATTTATATGCCGATGGTTCCCGAACTGCCGATAGTAATGCTGGCCTGTGCCCGCATAGGTGCCATTCACTCAGTTATCTTCGGCGGTTTCAGCTCCGACGCCATCGAGGGCCGAATTGACGACTCAGACTGCAAAATGCTTATCACAGCCAATGTTTCTCTGCGAGGCGGAAAACATATCAAGCTCAAGGACATCGCTGATGCTGCACTTAAAAACACACCTACCATTGAAAATGTCATAGTCGTTAAGGTCAGTGACGAGGCATGCGATATGCAAAGCGGCAGGGACGTATGGTATCACGATGAGATGGCAAACGCCGGCGAAGAATGCCAGGCCGAACCTATGAATGCCGAAGACCCGTTGTTTATCCTTTACACCTCCGGTTCAACCGGCAAACCCAAAGGCGTTGTACACACAACAGGTGGCTATCTGTTGCACACTTCTTTCAGCCACAGGACTATTTTCAATATTCACGATGATGACGTTTACTGGTGTACTGCTGACATTGGTTGGGTAACAGGACACAGCTATATTGTTTATGGCCCGCTTGCAAACGGTGCGACATCACTGATGTTCGAAGGTGTTCCCACATATCCTGATGCCGGGCGTTTCTGGCAAATCTGTGATAAATTCAGCGTTACCGTTTTCTATACAGCACCGACGGCTATACGTGCTCTGATGCGTCTCGGCGACGACTGGCCGGCCAAGTACAAACTGGACACTCTGAGAGTTCTCGGAACAGTCGGCGAGCCGATAAATCCGGAAGCGTGGATGTGGTATTACGAAAAAATTGGCCGAAATCGATGCCCTATCGTCGATACGTGGTGGCAGACTGAAACCGGCGGGATTTTAATCACACCACTGCCTGGTGCTCATACACTCAAACCAGGCAGCGCAAGCCGACCTTTTTTTGGCGTTGACCCTGTCGTTTTACGCGACGATGGAACCGAATGTGCTGTGAACGAAGGCGGCAAACTCTGCATACGCAAACCCTGGCCTGGTATGATGAAAACGATGTGGGGAGACCACGAAAGGTTCATCGATACATACTTCACTATGTATGACAATATTTATTTTGCCGGAGACGGCTGCCGTATCGATGATGATGGTGACTATTGGCTTATGGGTAGAATTGATGACGTTGTAAACGTTTCCGGTCATCGTATCGGCACCGCCGAGGTCGAAAGCGCTCTGGTCAGCCATCAGAAAGTCGCCGAGGCCGCCGTTACACCAATACCGCACGAGGTTAAAGGACAATCGCTCTATGCGTTTGTAACTCTTGTAGAAGGCATCGAAGAAAGCGATGAGCTTAAAAAAGAGCTTATTAAGCATGTTCGCAGCGAGATTGGCCCTATAGCTACACCCGAGGCCATTCAGTTTGCACCGGTCTTGCCAAAGACGCGCTCCGGCAAAATTATGAGGCGAATCTTACGCAAAATAGCTGAGAGAAATACAGACAAGCTTGGAGACATTACTACACTTGCTGACCCAAGCGTGGTCGAAAACCTTATTAAAGGCCGTGGATAAAGAATACTCGAACAAGAACACTCTGTGACTAAAAAAAATCGAAAGTAACGAGTATCTTAGATGCTTCCAGTAGCCTGTTTGTTATCAAGATAACTTACTCTGAGTGGCTTTCATCAAGTAAGGTTCTTTGCAGCACGTCTGGGCTGGATTGTAAATGATACAGTATAGATGACAACTCAATGCGATAGCAAAGACCAGGATAGCGCAGATGAAAACCAAGAGACTTAGAACAAAAATACTAATATCGTTCTTCAGTATTATCACGATATTTGTGCTGTCAATGGCGGCGCTGGGCGTTTATGTCATTAAGCACGATATTATTGAAAGAGCACAGACTAAAGTAAAGAACGACCTGAACTCTGCCCGCCAGATATATCGTGAAGAAACCGAAAACCTCAAAGATGTGATACGTTTCACCGCTTTGAGGTTTTTCATCAAAGATGCTATCCTGGATAATGATACAGAATCGCTCAAAAAACAACTGGAAGAAATAAGAAAAATCGAGTCCCTGGATGTATTAACTCTTACAGACAAGGCCGGACGGGTTATTATCAGGGCAAGAAATCCATCAGTTTGCGGTGACAGCCTGGCAGACGATGAGCTCATCAGCCACGTATTGTCGTTAAGTAAAGTAACTGCCGCAACAGTAATAGTTCCTGCTGAGGAACTCATGAAAGAAGGTGCGGACCTTGCTGAGCAGGCATATATCAAATTTATTTCTACTCCGAAAGCAAAACCAACCTCGGAAACTGAGCAGGCATCAGGAATGATGATAAAGGCCGCCTCACCTGTTTTCGGAGATGATGGCAGCCTGCTTGGTGTGCTATATGGCGGCAATTTACTTAATCGAAACTACAAAATCGTTGACAGAGTCAAAGAGACAGTATATCAGGCAGCTAAATATAAGGGAAAGGATGTCGGCACCGCCACCATTTTTCAGGGGGATTTGCGCATATCAACAAATGTTATGACTAAGAACGGAAACCGTGCAATTGGGACGCGAGTGTCCGAAAAAGTGTACGAACAGGTGCTGACGAAAGGTCTGCCTTGGATAGACAGAGCTTTTGTAGTAACAGATTGGTATAAAACCGCCTATGAACCTATCAGGAATATTAAGGGCCAAACAATCGGAATATTATATGTCGGAACCCTGGAAAAGCCGCTTGTTGATATGACAAAAAGTATTTTTCTCGTTTTCCTGCTAATAGTTTTGATTACCACCTTGCTGGCGGGTGTATTCGCTCTGATACTTGCAGGAGCTGTTTCGCAGCCCCTTACTAATATGCTCACGGCTACCAGAAAGCTTTCAGAAGGAAATTTCAGCTATAAAATGGATATAGAAACAGGCACAGTTGAGTTAAATATGCTGGCCGCCTCTTTTAATGATATGTCTTCACAACTCGATGAGAGAGAACACAGCTTAAAAATTTCAAATGAAAAATTAGCCACCTTAAACAAAACTTACCTCGACCTGGTGGGTTTTGTATCTCATGAACTTAAGGGGGTGCTCGCTTCAACCATTGCCAATGCATATTCCGTCCGCGATGGGTTTTTGGGAGTTATAAATCCAAAACAGTGCAAAGCTCTTGAGTCAGTTACAAGAAACCTCGACTACCTGGCAGCTACAGTGAAAAACTTCTTGAGCTTAAGCAGAATAGAAAGAGGCGAGCTTGTGCCGGACAAAACTGACATCTGCCTCAGAGAAGATGTGTTTAATGCCTCACTGGATACTTTTGCCAGAAAAATCGCTGAAAAACAAATGGAAATTACTAACAATATTCAGTTACAGTTGAGAGTTAAGTGCGATATTGATTTGCTGCTTATTGCGGCAAATAACCTCATCGCCAATGCGGTCAAATACGGCTTCGACAAAGGGAAAATAATCCTCAGTTCTAAAGACCTTGGCGATAAAGTTCAAATTGAAATCTATAACGACTCCATGCCTATTAGAGACAACGAAAAACGAAAGCTTTTCAAAAAATTCTCCCGGCTCGATACCGACGAGAAGAAACAGGTAAAGGGTACAGGACTGGGACTATTCATCACTAAGGAAATTATCGAAAAGCACAGCGGCAATATTTGGGTTGAGCCAAAAGAAAATGGAAATTGTTTTATATTTGAAATAGAGAAAGGTCTCTAAAGGCCTATAATTGAAAAAAACATTTATATTAATAGGAGAATGATATGGCAAAGAAAAAAATTCTTTGGGTAGAAGACGATGAGGAGATAATCTCGGCTTTTAAACCACTATTCGAGAGTAAGCAGTGGGAAGTGTTTTCCGCTTCCTCTGCGGAGAAGGGCAAGGCAATGGCCGGGCAAGCCAATCCTGACCTTATTATTATGGACATAATAATGGTGGGAGAACACGGGTATGCTGCCATTGAAGACCTCAAGAAAGAAGCAGGATTGGAAAATGTGCCCATAATTGTTTTTAGTGGGGTAACTCACAGATGGAGCGAGACCTCCGCTTCGCTTCAGGATGCTTTGGTTACCGAAGCCTGTGAGTTTGTGGACAAAGCCGAAAAACCTGAAGTCCTGATTAATACCATCAGCAAGTACCTAAATGAATAAGTTACCTGAATTGCCATGCGGCGATGAAGAGATGCAGGCGATAAATTAACATCGTAGCGCTCTGCAAAGTTATTGAAAGCTTTGCCCGGGCGACAAGTTGATATTAGCGTCTCCGCCGGGCGGGAATTTTATAGTACAAAAACAACATAATTGAACAATAAATATAGAGAGTAATTATGACAGAAGAAACTACTTCAACTCAGACAACCTTCGCAAACCACGGCTGGCGTGTTACGTTTGCAGGAATGGGCATTAACCTTGCCCTTGGTATCCTTTATGCGTGGAGCGTTATCAGTAAACGAATACCTCAGGACTGGGGCTGGAACGAAGACGACAAATCATTGCCTTATATGTTCGCCTGTCTGATTTTTTCACTTATAATGATTCCTGCAGGCCGGATGCAGGATAAAATCAGCCCAAGTATTGTCGCCACCATAGGAGGCATCCTGGTTGGTGTCGGCTTTATAATGGCCAGTCTTACAACTTCACTCATGGGATTCGTTATAGGATTTGGTGTCCTTGCCGGCGCAGGTATCGGTTTTGGATATGCATCAGCAACACCACCGGCCGTAAAATGGTTCCCGGCAGCAAAAACCGGCCTGATTGCCGGAATAGTGGTATCCGGTTTTGGCCTTGCATCGGTTTATGCCGCTCCGCTTACAACTTATCTGGTTAACAATTTGGGCTTTCAGGGAACTTTATTATTCTGGGGCATCGCATTTCTGGTTGTCGTTGTCGGCCTTGCCCAGCTTCTTAAATCACCGTCGGCAGGATATGTTCCACCGGGTTCACCGCCTGCAGACCAGGCAGCTACTAATAACAGAAAGGAAGAATTCCTTCCCAAAGAAATGCTTGGCACCATCCAGTTTTACATAATATGGTTTATGTACGCCTGCGGTGCAGGGGCCGGTCTTATGATTATATCGAAGCTTGCCGCCATTGCCGACAAACAGACCGGTATCACGCTGGGATTTGTACTCGTAGCCGTTCTTGCCATTGGCAACGGGGCAGGCAGAATATTGGCCGGTGTGGTTAGTGACAAAATTGGGCGCAAGGCAATGTTGCTTATATGCTTTCTATCGCAGGCACTATTGATATTCCTGCTTTCCAGAACCACACAGACAAGCCCACTTGCTAACATACCTGTTCTGGCCCTCATCTCAGCTCTAATCGGCGCAAACTACGGCGCAAACCTGTCACTGTTCCCGTCAATTACCAAGGATTTTTATGGATTAAAGAATTTCGGTGTGAACTATGGTCTGGTCTTTACTGCCTGGGGTGTAGGTGGATTTATGCTCGCAAAGCTGGCTGGGGCAATGTATGTTAAACATCAGACGTTTACCTTTGCTTATTACGGGGCTTCAGGATTGTTAATTCTTGCCGCAATAATGGTTTTTCTGCTCAAAACACCTCATCATACCATTGAAACAGCCGACCTAAAAGAATAGGTTAATATTAAAATTACCGAAAAAAAGGCCCGAAAGATTCAATCTTTTGGGCCTTTTTTTGCGTATATTTCACAAAATCAAAGACCGTGAATGGAAAAAACATTCGCTTTAATCGTTTCTATTGTGGCTTCTATAGCAGGTAGAACCATACCGGCCTGTTGTTCTCTTTTGACAAATTCCCTATCCCGCAGTCCCCCCTGCCAGTCGGTGCTCTCAAGCATAACCCCCCCAATTCCTAAACTCATATAATGACTTGTATCGCCACCGCACAAAACGCTCCAGCCGAGAGCCCACGCCCTTACGGTATTTTCGACGTTATATCCGCCGCCGCCGGTCATAAGAATGGGTTTGTTAAAACTCAACAGAATTTCGATGATGTCCGCATAGGTGTTATTAGTCAAACACAGATGCGCAAGAGGGTCGCCCACAAGAGCATCAGCCCCAAACTCAAAAACAATCACATCAGGGCTGAAAGCACCTGCCAAAGGCGGTACTATCGATTTGAATGCCTTCATATATGCCTGGTCATAAGTGCCGATAGGAAGTGGAACATTTACGCAGTAGCCCTTGCCTTGGCCCTTGCCGATTTCATCTTCGAAGCCTGTCCCGGGAAATAACGACCACGGACTCTCGTGGAACGATATTGTCAATACATCCGGCCGCTCGTAAAATGCGTTCAGAACACCGTCGCCCTGATGAACGTCCACGTCAATATACAAAACCTTTTTTCCGGCCTCAGCCAGAACCAGAGATGCCAGCGCAACATCATTCATATAGCAAAATCCGGATGCCCGCTCGGGCCCTGCGTGATGCAATCCGCCTGACGGATTAAACGCTGCATCGACTGAACCTGAAAGGATTAGATTTGCTGCATCCAGAGTACCGCCGCAGGCCAGAACGCTGTAATCATACATATCCCTGAAAATTGGACAGTCGGGCGAACCAATTCCCATACGCAGCGCCTCGGTATCCCAATGACCCTCGCAAGCTGCTTTTAATACATCCAGATATCGTGCCGTGTGGAATTTTTCTAAAACTTTTTTCTCCGCCGGCTTCGGAGCCACCTCGCTTCTGCCCGAACCTGCCAGCAAACCCATCGAATTTACAACCTCATGCACTTTGCCGGGCCTGCTCACATCAAAGGGGCATTCCGGAGGATAACGATACTCCTCGAATTGCTTTGAATAAATGAAAATGGATTTTCTCTTCGTCAAATGCTCTGCTCCCTTTTTTTCTGCTTTGTTAAATCGTATATGTTATGC
>CAZECQ010000073.1:0-11724 GCA_964510545.1 uncultured Pirellulales bacterium
AATTATCGACGAATACTGGGACAAATAATTATAAGCGATAGCAAAAAGATCAAAGACCCAAAAACTCAGCGGTTTTCCCTTTTCTTTTTAAGCATTGCCTTGGCTGTTCTTGTATTTTAGCTGTTGAATTTTATTACAAAAGACATCGGCGTCCTGGGTTTGCAGGGGAGAAGAATCGTTTAGAAAATCAGTGCGATGAAGAGCAGCAGGGCGGCTATGACGGCAATAAGAAAAGTGATTGAGGAGAGCCTGAGGTATCTTGCATAAAGGGGGTGGCTTTCTTCAAACTCGTAATAATATTCGTCCAAATCTGAATCTTTCGGGCGCAGGCGGAGCTTTATGTAAATGTGAGCGGCAAGGGCCATTAGGAACAGCGGCCCGGCAATGATGTAAAGAATAAAGTCCATAATATTTTCCCGCTGTTATAATATCAAAAAGGCTGCTGGGAGCAAGATAAATTCCTGTGCCGCTTTTGCAGAGAGGAGTTTTGAATTGACAGGAGAGGGATTTTTTCATACTACGAAACAACAGCTTCGAAATATTAAATGTTATTGTGGATTAGCTGTTCGAAAAGTAATTATTGTTTTTCCCCGGGGGGCTTTTGAGAAAGGCAAAGGAAGGAATGATGAGCAGGTGGCAAAGAACGGGGGTTATGGTATTAATTAGTGCCGGTATTTTTTTGGCTTCACAGGGAATATTATCAACAGAGGCGGTTGGCGCCCGGAGCGGTAAGAGTTCGATAAACAAGAACAGCTTCAATGACCTTAATAAGAACGGCCGAATGGATCCGTACGAAAATCCCAAGCTGGATATTGAGCGCAGGATTGATGATTTGCTTGCAAGGATGACGCTGGAAGAAAAGACGTGCCAAATGGCGACATTGTATGGATACCGCAGAGTGTTGAAGGATGAGCTGCCCACGGAGCAATGGCCGGACAAGATATGGAAGGACGGTATCGCCAATATCGATGAACATCTCAACGGCGTCAGGGAGACTGAGTATTCGTGGCCTGCGTCGAAACATGCCCATGCCTTGAATGAGGTACAAAGGTTTTTTGTTGAGAAAACAAGACTGGGGATACCGGTTGACTTCAGCAATGAAGGGATTCGTGGAGTGTGTAATGAAGGGGCCACGTGTTTTCCCGCTCAAATCGGGGTGGGTAGTACGTGGGACGTGGAGCTGGTAAAAGCAATCGGTCGGGTTACAGGTAAAGAAGGGCGGGCACTTGGATATACGAACATTTATTCGCCGATTCTTGATTTGGCAAGGGACCCTCGCTGGGGCAGAGTGGTGGAATGCTATAGTGAGGACCCTTACCTTGTCAGTCAACTTGGTACGGCTATGGTCAAGGCGCTTCAGGCCGAAGGAGTTGTGTCCAGTCCGAAACATTTTTGTGTTTACAGTGTTCCAAAAGGCGGGCGTGACGGGAGCGCACGAACCGACCCGAAAGTCGCCTGGCGGGAAGTCGAAACGATGTACTTAGCTCCATTTAAGGCGGCTATCAAAGAGGCCGGTGCTCTGGGGGTGATGAGCTCGTATAATGATTATGACGGGATACCTGTTACCGGCAGCAGCTATTTTCTCACGAAAAAGCTTAGAGAAGAATGGGGTTTCAAAGGATATGTGGTTTCGGATAGTAGTGCGGTCAAATTTATTTTCAGCAAGCATAAGGTAGCCCCGACTTATAAGGATGCGGTGAGACAATCGGTGCAGGCGGGACTGAATGTTCGGACGACTTTTACACCGCCGGACGTGTTTATAAATCCTCTGCGAGAACTTGTCAGAGAAGGTAAGCTCTCTATGAAGACCATCGATGAAAGGGTCAGATGTGTTTTAAGAGTCAAGTTTCTTCTGGGGCTGTTTGACAGGCCATACGTGGAGGAGCCGGAACTTGGTGACAGGATAGTCGGCTGCCAGGAGCACCAGAAGCTGGCTCTGCGGGCGTCCCGTGAATCTATTGTGCTTTTGAAAAATGAAGGGGAGCTTCTTCCACTGCGCAAGGATATTAAATCCATTCTGGTTGCAGGGCCGAATGCAGATGCGGTCAAGTCCTCGTTGAGCCGATACGGGCCATCCAACGTCAAAGTAATATCGGTATTAGAGGGAATCAAAAATAAACTTTCACCGCGGACAGAAGTAAAATATGTCAAAGGTTGTGAGCTGACAGATGAGAACTGGCCGGAAAGCGAGATTTTGCCCAATCCGCCGACAGAGAGCGAAAAAAAACAGATTGAAGAAGTTGAAAGAATTGCGAAAAAAGTTGATGTTGCTATTGTTGTTGTGGGAGGTTCTGAAAAGACGTGCGGGGAGTCTCATTCACGCACGAGTCTGGAGCTTCCCGGCTATCAGCTGGATTTGGTCAAGGGGATTTATAAGACAGGGACGCCGACGGTTGTGGTATTAATCAACGGCCGACCTCTGACTGTCAATTGGGTAGATAAATATGTACCGGCAGTTTTGGAGGCGTGGTTTCCCGGTGCAAAGGGCGGTCAGGCCGTTGCTGATGTTCTGTTTGGCGATTATAATCCGGGTGGCAAGCTTGCCGTAACGTTTCCAAAGACGGTGGGACAGGTCCCAATGAATTTTCCGTATAAACCCGGCTCTCATGCCGACAACAAGAGAAGCACCCGAATTTCGGGGGTTTTATATCCATTCGGTCACGGCCTAAGCTATACGGAATTTAAGTACAGCGGGCTTAAAATAATACCGGAAAAACAAGGTGCCGCCGGGAATGTTGTCGTTGGCCTGGAGGTCGAAAATATCGGCAATCGCAAAGGCGATGAAGTTGTTCAATTATATATCAATGACGTGGTAAGTTCCGTTACCACGTACGTAAAGGAGTTGAGGGGTTTTAAGAGAATAGCCCTCGGGCCGGGCGAGAAAGAGCAAGTGACGTTCACCTTGAGGCCGGATGACTTATCGCTTCTGAATCGCAATATGGAACGTGTGGTGGAGCCGGGGACTTTCGAGGTTATGGTTGGAAGTTCTTCTGATGATATTCGCCTGCGGGGCAGTTTCCAGATAGTTGATTCGCTTTAATTGTGTATTTGGTGTGGGTATTTTCGGAAAAATTCCGGAAAATTAAGGTAGCAAAAGTATGTTAGGAGTCAATTGGTTCGACTGGCTGGTAATTGTCGGTTATCTTTTTGGCATTACGATAATCGGCGTCTGGGCGGCTAAACGTGTTCGGAGCACGGCGAGTTTCTTCATCGGCGACAGGAAATTCGGCAAGCTGATGATGATGTTTTTCACGTTCGGCACGGGCACGCACTCCGACCAGGCGGTCAGCGTTGCAGCAAAGACCTATCGCAGCGGCGCTTCGGGGATATGGTATCAATGGTTATGGCTGTTCGTTACGCCATTTTTCTGGTTGATAGCACCTGTGTTCAGGCGGATGCGTGCGGTTACAACGGGGGATTATTTTTTTGCCCGGTACGGCCGCAGTGTAGCGGGGCTGTTTGCGGTTGTCGGTATGCTTCAGTTGATGGTTAATATCGGGGTGATGCTGAAGGGCTGCGGTGCAATGGTATCGGCGGTATCTGGCGGGAGCATCAACCCTAACCTTGCGATTGTCGCTATGACAGTTATGTTTGTCGTTTATGGGGTTGCGGGCGGTTTGAGTGCGGCGATTGTAACGGATTTTATTCAGGGACTTCTGACGATTGTTCTTTCGTTTTTGATTTTGCCCTTTGCCCTTTCGGCGGCAGGTGGGATGGCGGGTCTGCGCGAGACGGTTGCAAATCCTGATATGTTCAAGATTGTTGCCCCGCATGAGATCACGATGTTTTATATTGCGGTCATTTCGTTTAATGCTCTTTTGGGCTGGGCGACTCAGCCGCACAGTATGGGTATGGCCGCTGCAGGCAAAACGGAGATGGAAGGACGTGTAGGCGTGATGGTGGGTCTTTTGTTCAAGCGGGTATGCACCATTGCGTGGGTGCTTACAGGGCTTTGTGCGGTTGGTTTGTATGCCGGGACAAAGGTAAATGTTGACTATGTGTATGGCTTGATGGCGCATGACCTTTTGCCGAAGATTGCACCCGGGCTGATAGGGCTGTTCATTGCTTCGATGCTGGCGGCGGTGATGAGCTCGTGCGATGCGTTTATGGTTGCTTCATCGGCGCTCTTTACTGAGAACATCTACCGCCCGATACTTGTTAAAAACAAAAGTGACAGGCACTACATGCTCGTCGGGCGTATCGCTGCCGCAGTTGTTGTTTTGTCCGGTATTTTCTTTGCCTTTACTCTTGAAAGCGTAGTTCAGGGTCTGGAGATTTTCTGGAAGGTTGCGGCGATGATGGCCATTCCATTCTGGACTGGTCTTTTCTGGCGGCGTGCTACTTCAGCGGCGGCATGGGTGTCCACATTGGCGAGCTTTGCAGCACTTTTGCTGACAGGAACAATCAGTGTGTTTGGAAATGTTCTGTGGGATTTCAATGCGGCCTTTGCGGAGAAGCTGCCCGAATTCATGCTGTTCGAAGGCAAGCTTTATCTGCCCTGGCAAATGATTATTTACCTTAGCGTGGGTTTTGTTACAGCTATTGTGGTTAGTTTGTTTACCAGAGCGCCGGCGAAGGAAAAGCTTGATAAGTTTTACCAGTGCCTGCGCACCCCGGTTGAACCGAATGAACCGGAGATGTCGCCTTTTACACTGCCTGAGGGAATTGAGCCGGGCCCGCGGCGGGTGTGGATTGACCATCCGGATTTTGAAATTCCTAAGCCGACTATTGTTACTATTGTCGGTTTTTTTGCCGGCTGGATTGCCGTTGGGGTTTTGATTGGCGTTTTCTTTTATATCCTGAGTTTATGAGACAATTGCGATAAGCTGTAAAATTTGAGTGTGGACAAAGGGATAAATGCGGGGCAGCGGCAAGATGCGTAAAAAGAGATTTCAGATTGCTGCAATTTAGAGATGATTTTGATATTATCGTGGAACTGGAAGGTTTGGTTGCGTAGCCAAGCGTTTAATGTGGGGAATGTCAGATTGAGCTTTTTAGAGTAAAGGAGAAGAATTAATGCTGACACGAAGAAATTTCATGGGGGCAGTGGGAGTAGCAACGGCGGGTGGTTTTCTGCCCGAACAATCGCAGGTGCTGCGTGCGGCGCCTCAGGCCGCCACTGAGTTCGGGAAGGTGAAAATCCGTGATGTGAAGACCGCCTCGGTAAGGTTGACTTATTACGATGCCCATCTGGTGAAGATTACCACCGATTCGGGCCTGTTCGGTCTGGGCGAGGCCTACAGAGGCGCCGGGACGGTCGACTGGATTCGCAACATCAAGAGGAGGGTCATCGGCGAAGACCCTCTGCAGGTCGATTACCTGTTCCATAAAATGATGGAAGCCGGCTCCGGGGCTGATGCGAGGTCAGGGACGCTTACAGGAGCAATTGCGGGTATAGAATCGGCCCTTTGGGACCTGGCTGGAAAGATTCTCAACGTTCCTGTTTACGTTCTCTTAGGGGGCAAGTTTCGCGACAAACTGCTGATATATCACGATACCGGCTCGCCCAATACAACCGACCCGGCGCCCTGGGTCGAGGAGGCGCAGCGCTCGCGTGACGATTACCGGTTCAAGGCAATGAAGTTCGACCTGAACCGCTTCCGTGGCGAGCGGTGGAATCGTACGCTATCTTCGGTCGATATGAAGATATGGGTCAGGATACTTGAGGCGATTCGAGAGGAGTTGGGGCCTGACTTTCCTTTGTCTGTCGATTTGCACTGGAAGTACAATACCCGCGAAGCGCTGCGGTTCATCCAGATGACCGAACATCTGAACCTCTGGTTTATGGAGGACCCGATTCCGCCGGAGAACGCCGAGGCCCTGGCTCGCATCACGGCTGCGACTAAAGTGCCCATCTGTACCGGCGAGAACCTTTATACTCGCCACACATGGCGTCCTTTCATCGAGAATCAGGCCTGCGACATCATCCAGCCGGACGTGCAGAAATGCGGCGGGCTACTGGAGACCAAAAGGATTGCTGACTGGGCCGACCTGTATTATATGCCTATGGCCTGCCATAACCTGTGCTCGCCCGTTGGTACTATTGCCTCCGGACATGTGTGCGCAGCTATCCGCTCGTTTATAACGCTGGAGTCCGACAGCGTGGAGCTTCCGCACTGGCCGGACATTATTCAGCACGACGGCCCAATCTACAAAGAAGGGTATCTTGAGTTGGGCAACAAACCGGGACTGGGTGTGGAGTTGAACGAGCAGGTGTGCCGCAGCCATCTGGCGAAGGGATCCGGATTCTTCGACTGAGCTGTGCCGCGGTGGTAGTAATAATGCTGGGCGAAGGCTGCCGCTTTTTGTATATGCCGAGAAGATAAATTCCTGTGCTATTTGCGATGAATTGTAAAAGTTGAGTGTGGACAAAGGGATAAAAAGAATTACAATGTAAGCGACTGAGCAAAATCTTAAAAAGTTGCAGGAGAATAATAGCGTTGAATTCGAGAACTAATGCAATTGTGGCACAGTCGGGCGGGCCGACAGCGGTGATTAATTCGAGCGTCTGCGGTGTTGTTCAGGAATCGCTTAAATCGGGAAAAATCGGCCGAGTTTATGGCGCAACCAACGGCATATTGGGCGTGTTAAAAGAAGAATTATTTGACATTTCTGCGGAGAGGCCGGAAACCATCGAGGCGTTGAAACAGACGCCGGCTGCTGCACTTGGCTCGTGCAGATATAAGCTCAAATCGCTGGAAGATTCCAGGGCGGACTACGGAAGAATATTGGATGTGTTCAGGGCACACGATATTCATTACTTTTTCTATGCCGGCGGCAACGATTCAATGGACACTGCTGATAAGGTAAATAAGCTGGCCGAAGAGGGGGGATACGAACTGGTTTGTATTGGTATTCCGAAGACGGTTGATAATGACCTTGCCTGCACGGACCATTGTCCGGGTTACGGCAGTGTGGCGAAATATGTTGCTACCTGTGCGGCTGAGGCCGGCCGGGACACCGAGTCACTTTATACGACAGATACCTGCACGATACAGGAGGTGATGGGCAGAGACGCCGGGTGGATAGCGGCAGCGACAGGGCTTGCGGCCCGGAGCCAAGAGGACGCACCACATCTTATATATATGCCTGAATCAGCATTTTCTTTTGAAAAACTTATCAGCGATGTCAGAGAAGTGCTTAAAGAGTTAGGCAGAGTGTTTATCGTCGCAGGTGAAGGTCTTAAAGACAAAAATGGAGGCTATATAATGGCTGATGCAGGAAGATTCGGCAGAGACAGTTTCGGCCATCAGCAATTGGGCGGTGCAGCAGAGATACTCAAAGCTGTAATCGAAAAGGAAGTTGGTATAAAGGTGCGTTTCAATAAATTAGGTACAAATCAGCGAAGCGCAATGCACTTTGCATCACTGAGAGATGTGAACGAAGCTTATATGTGTGGGCAGGCGGCGGTTAAAGCGGCATTGAGCGGTGAAAACGGTAAAATGGTTACTCTCATCCGCCGGGACGGGGCTGAATATGAATGCACGACAGGGCTGGCAGAACTTAGCGAGGTGGCCAACGGCGAAAAGAAAGTGCCCGGAGAATACATAAATGAGGATGGAAACCACATCACCGATGCAATGCGCGATTATGTAAGGCCTTTGGTGCAGGGGCAGGCTCTGATTACAGTCGGCAAAGACGGTTTGCCTGTGTTTATGAGATTCGAACGTAAAGCGTTGGAAAAAAAGCTGCCGGACTACAAGTGTTAATATGATTTTGGAAAAGTATTCATTCGGAGTCGGTGACAGGTTCGGCAGGCAGGGAAAAGCTCAACTGCAGGCAATAATCATATATAGCGTAAGAAAAGGATAAAAATGAAAGAACTATTCGATATTAAAGATAAATGTATCGTGATTACAGGCGGCGCGGGGGTCCTGGGCGGTGAGATGGTCCGGCAGTTGGCTCGGCGGGGGGGTAAAATCTGCATAGTTGATTACGATGCCTTGCGTGCTAATAAGGTATGCGAAGAAATCGAGAAGGAAGGCAATTTTGCTATTGCAGTCCAGGCCGATGTTCTGGATAAGAAGGAAATCGAGGAGGCATTTATCTGCGCGACCGAAAGTATTGGGCGAATGGATGTGCTCATCAACGCCGCCGGCGGCAACAAAAAAGAAGCTACCACATCAGAGGATTTGTCATTTTTTGATTTGCCGGCTGAGGTGGTTAAGTCTGTGTTCGACCTGAATTTTGCAGGCACTTTTTTGCCGAGCCAGGTCTTTGGCAAGCATATTGCTGAAAGAGGCGACGGTGTTATTATAAATGTATCGAGTATGGGTGCATTCAGGCCGTTGACGAAAATTGCAGCTTATTCGGCTGCAAAAGCGGCGGTGAGCAATTTCACACAATGGCTGGCGGTACATATGTGCCAAAACTACTCGAAGGATATTCGAGTTAACGCCCTGGCGCCGGGATTTTTTCTTACCCAGCAAAACCGGTTTCTCTTAACTGATGAAAAAACGGGCGAGTTAACCCAGCGCGGTAAAACCATCATTGACCATACACCTATGGCAAGGTTTGGTAAGCCGGAAGATTTAATTGGGACTGTTTTGTGGCTGATAAGCGATGCTTCGAAGTTCGTTACGGGAATCGTAGTTCCTGTTGACGGAGGTTTCTCTGCTTTTAACGGAGTCTGAGAAATTGATTGTTAGTTGATGGTGAATTAGAGAGGAAAAGATGGCGGAAATTGATGAGACGAAGCCGCTGAGAGATTTTGAGCCGAAGCATGAATTTTTTGTTGGTATTGATTCAGACGGCTGTGTTTTCGATACGATGGGGATAAAGCAGCGGGAATGTTTTTGCCCGTGGATGATTGGCTGTTTTGGCCTGCAGCCGGTGGCCCAGGCTGCCCGTGAATGCAAGGAATTTGCAGATTTATTTTCCAGGACGCGCGGCGGCAATCGGCATAAGACATTGAAACGTATCCTGGCCGAACTTTTGCCGACTCATCCGATGGTCAAGGTTAGGAATTTTAAGGTGCCGCAGTTACCACATTATTTCGCATGGGTCGATGATGCTGAAAGCCTGCTTAGCAACGACGGGCTTAAGGAGGCAATCGCCAGAGAGTCAAATGCTAAGGCCAAAAAGGAATTGGAACAGGTCCTTCAATGGAGTGAGCGGGTCAACTGGACGATTGAAAAGATTGTTAAAGACATGCCACCATTTCCATACGTGCGGGAAACTCTGGAGAAAATTTCGCAACTGGCTGATATTATTGTGGTTTCGTCCACGCCTGATGAAGCACTTGGGCGTGAATGGGCTGAACATGATATTGCCAGATACGCTGGTGTCATCGCCGGTCAGGAAATGGGGACGAAAAAAGAGCACTTAGCTCTTGCGGCGGGGGACAAATATGGGCAGGACAAGGTTCTTATGGTAGGCGATGCGCCGGGTGATATGAAAGCGGCCAAGGCCAATAACGCCTTGTTCTATCCTGTAAATCCAGGCAGCGAAATAAAGTCGTGGCAGAGGCTGCACGATGAGGCGTTTGAGAGATTTGTCAACGGCTGGTATGACGGCAGTTACGAAAAAAAACTAATTGCTGAATTTGATGAGTGTTTGCCGGAAGAGGCTCCCTGGAAGAAGTAGCAATGTTAATCGAACGACAGGACAAAGATAAAGGGCCTGGAAGCCAGCAGGTGCGTAAAGCGGTTGTCGAATTCTTTAGACAGAATGACTACAGCGGCAAACGTGTTCTGCTCTTAATACCTGACAATACCCGTTCCGGGCCTGTCGGTGATGTATTCAGGGAGATTTTTGATTGTATCGGCAAAAAAGCAAAAGCTGTTGATATCCTTGTTGCACTCGGCACTCATCAGCCAATGAGCGAAGAGCAGATATGCAGCAGATTAACTATAACAGCCAGCGAGCGCAGCAGTAAATACGCATCAGTAAATTTTTTCAACCACGAATGGGACAAGCCAGAGACGTTTATCTCTATTGGGGAAATTACGGCTAAAGAGGTTGAAGAGATGAGCGGGGGATTGTTCTGTGAGAAAGTTGATGTTGCCGTTAATAAATTGATTTTCGATTATGATGAGTTTTTTATTCTGGGGCCGGTTTTTCCACATGAGGTTGTGGGGTTTTCAGGCGGGCACAAATATATTTTTCCTGGAATTGCAGGGGCTGAGATAATTAACTTTTTTCACTGGCTCGGTGCGGTTGTTACGAATCCCTGTATAAACGGTAATAAATGGACACCGACGCGGAGGGTGGTTGAAAGGGCAGCTTCTTTTATAAAAAAGCCGCGCAAGCTTTTTGCCATAGTGGCTGTAGAAAACAAGCTCAAAGGGATATTCATCGGCGATTGTATAGAGGCCTGGGAGAAGGCGGCCGAGCTGTCTGAAAAAGTGCATATTGTTTATAAAGGTAAGGCGTATGAAACAGTCCTTGGTATTACGCCGAAGATGTATGGCGATGTCTGGACGGCTGGGAAGGTTATGTATAAGCTTGAGCCGATAGTTGCAGATGGTGGAACACTGATTATCTATGCTCCGCATATAGATGAAATTTCATATACCCACGGCGAAAAAATCGAGCAGGTCGGTTATCACACGCGGGATTATTTTCTCAAGCAGGTGGATAAATTTGCCGGCATCCCGCGGGCGGTGCTGGCACATTCCACACACGTTAAAGGTATCGGCACCTACATTGACGGCGTCGAAAAGCCGAGAATCAATGTTGTGCTTGCCACAGGCATCAGCAAGGAACGGTGTGAAAAGGTCAACCTCGGATATATGGATTATAAGCAGATTAACACAGCCGATTACGAAAACAGAGAAGACGAAGGCGTTTTGGTTGTGCAGCAAGCAGGAGAGATATTGCACAGGTTGGCCGGAAAGTGTATACTGAATATTGTAAATGAATAATTTTTGTTTATAGTGAGAATTTATTTTGAAGGAGTGTAAGAAAATGGCTAAAGCGGACATCGGCCTTTGGGGCCTTGCGGTGATGGGGGAGAATCTTGTTCTGAATATGGAGAGCAAGGGATTTAGCGTCGCAGTTTTTAACCGTACGACACAAAGAACCAAAGATTTTGCTGCGGGCAGTGCAAAGGGTAAAAACATAATTGCTGCTTACGAATTGGAGGATTTTTTCGCTTCGCTCAGCAGGCCGAGGAAAGTGATGATTATGGTCAAGGCGGGCGAACCGGTGGATATGGTTATCGGGCAGCTTCTTGGGTACCTTGAAGAAGGTGATGTAATTATCGATGGGGGCAACAGTAATTTTACCGATACTATTATGCGGTGCAGGCAAGTCGAAGAAGAGAATTTATTGTATATCGGCACCGGTGTTTCCGGTGGTGAAGAAGGGGCGTTAAAGGGGCCTTCAATTATGCCGGGCGGCAGTAGAGATGCTTATGCTCTGGTCGAGCCGATTTTCACTAAGATTGCGGCACAGGTTAACGGTGAGCCGTGTTGCAGTTATATTGGTGATAACGGAGCCGGCCATTATGTGAAGATGGTACATAACGGCATCGAGTATGGTGATATGCAGCTTATCAGCGAAGCGTATTATCTTATGGAAAATGCCTTAGGGATGGACGCTGGGCAAATGCAGAGGGTTTTTGCCGAGTGGAACAGGGGCGACCTTAATTCGTACCTTATTGAGATTACAGCTGATATTCTCTCGAAGAAAGACCCAGAGACGGGCAGGCCGATGGTGGATGTTATTTTAGATAAGGCCGGCCAAAAGGGTACCGGTGCATGGACTTCTCAGAACGCTTTG
>CAZECQ010000074.1:0-11525 GCA_964510545.1 uncultured Pirellulales bacterium
ACTGCTCAATCAGCCAAGGCTTAAATTCGTTTTTTTAAGCGTACGCCTAACCATCTGATACCACAACGAATCAATATATTCAAGGGCAACCATCCTGTCAGCTAAGAGCCTCAGCTTCCAGCGTTTATAACTTTCAGGTGGCTGGCTGCAAGCTATGGCAATAAGGTGTGCCTCACAATCGCCGTCGAGTGTAAGCTGGTATTGACGCTTTGACCTGTGCCTTCCCAAAGCCTCTTGCATACCTTCCTCGAAAAAACGCTCAGGTCACTAGTTTTTTCGCTCCTTAGTGATGATACTGTTTGCCGCTGATTTTTTCATACCCGCTCTTTTTGTCATTGTTTATCCGTCGTGTGACGCTTTTTTCCAGGGATGCCTTTATATTAGGCAACATTGCTACTTGCATCCTATAGAAAAACCGCCACTTTTTGTCAAGAAAAACCAATAAGTATTCAGCGCTAGCTAAAATAATATATATTCAGGTTTTGACCTCACGTATTAGCAGTGCGGTTAACATTATTTATGGGGGGACCAACAAATGATACGAAATCTAATAATTTATCCACTATATGCTATAAATTCGGCTCGACCCCAATCGAGGCAACGAAAATCTCGCCCGTATATTCACTCACCGACTCTGTAAATGTAAAGCCTCTTTTAACCGCTGCGAAAGTTACGGTGCACTCTGCCCTGATAGCTGCACCAAGCACTTTGCCTATATCGCAATCCAGACCGGAAGGTATATCCACCGCCAAAACAGGATAGTTCAGCGCATTTATGCTTTCAATCAATATCTTATACTCGTCTTTTAGTTGTCCTTTCAGGCCCGTGCCGAAAATCCCGTCAACGACAATATCAGCACCCCGGATAAAAGCTTCAACTCTGCCGGGAATATCGGCATCCTTCATATCCAGTTGTTCAACAGGCCCGACAAGTTTTGCCAAAACATCAAGGTTGATTTTTGCGTCCCCTTTGATTTTATTACGGTCGCCGCAGATAACCACCGTAACTGTATAGCCGGCCCCTAATAGATGCCTGGCAATTACGTACCCATCGCCGCCGTTGTTTCCTGTCCCGCAGAATATGCAGACCGCCGCTTTTTCAATCCCGGCAAGTTTCTCCTTAATCAGTTCGGCGCAGCTTCGACCGGCGTTTTCCATCAGCACCACCCCCGGCAGGCCAACCTCATTTATCACCCAAGAATCAAACGCACGAACCTCGTCCCTGCTCATCACAATATTCTTTTCATCCGGCAGATACTTCTTCATAATCAAACATTATACATGGCCCCACAAAGCTGTCAATTGACAGCACTTTATAAAACAATTAAAATGCCCATCGGTCAGTCGTTAATCCTTGCGAGCGAAGCAAAGTAATCTATTCACTAACGACTAATCACTGGAGACGAAGCTATGCAAATATTACTGACAAATGACGATGGCATTTTTGCCCCGGGACTAGCCGCTATTTATAAAGATCTCGTCAAAATCGGAGACGTTATGGTGGTTGCACCGGCTATAAGCCAGTCGGGCGCAAGCCACAGCGTTACATTCACCCAGCCGCTGGTGTGCAACAAAGTCGATATTGACGGCCAATTCACAGGTTTCAGCGTCCAGGGTTCACCTGCTGACTGCGTTAAACTCGCCGTTATGCAACTGCACACCGGCCCCATCGACCTGCTCGTCGCCGGCATAAACAGCGGCGCAAATGCGGGTATAAACGTTTATTACTCCGGCACCGTTGCAGCAGCGATGGAGGGTGCATTCCTGGAAATACCGGCCGTTGCGATGAGTTGTGCTGCAGAAGAACAGATGGATTTCGAACAGGCAGCGAAATACTGTATCGAAATCCTCAAAAATCTTATGCCCGTCAAAAGCGGCGATGTTATAAATATCAACATACCGCTGTTATCGAAAGGCCGACCGAAAGGCATAAGAGTCGTTCCACAGTCAAGCAAAGGATTTGAAGAGTATTATATCCGCAACAAAAATGAACAGGGCCAAACTGTTTTTCAGTTGACCGGCGACTTCCATCGTATTGACAACGCCCCTACCGATACTACTTCTCTCGAGCAGGGCTATATAACGATTACCGCCCTGGCTGCGGATATGACAAACCACGAAAAAACGAAAGAACTACAAAAAATAGAGTGGAAGGCTATTGCGTTATAAAACAACTGTGCCTTGAAGAAAACTATGGCATAACTTTTAACGCCGAACAGAACAGGAGAATTTAAGGAATGAAAGCTCTACTTAAAGAAAGTCCGCAATCCGGATTGTCACTGGAAGATGTACCCGTACCCCAAATCGGCATCAACGATGTACTCATAAAAATCCGGAAAACTTCGATTTGTGGAACTGACCTGCATATCTTCAATTGGGACTCCTGGGCACAAAAGACAATAAAAACTCCTGTCGTCATAGGTCACGAATTCGTCGGAACTGTCGATAAAATCGGCAGCAACGTACACGACGTCGAACTGGGTGAACTGGTCAGCGGCGAAGGACACATCGTTTGTGGTCGCTGCAGAAACTGCCGTGCAGGAAGAAGACATCTTTGTAAAGAGCCAAAAGGCGTTGGCATCGACTGTAACGGTGCATTCGCCGAATATCTGGCAATTCCCGTCTCAAATATTTGGCATTGCAACCCCGATATACCAACCGATGTGCTTAGCTGCTTCGACCCCTTGGGCAACGCAGCCCATACCGCACTGTCTTTCGACCTCGTCGGTGAAGACGTCCTTATTACCGGTGCCGGGCCTATCGGCTCTATGGCCACCGCAATCGCAAAACACGCCGGCGCAAGGTACGTAGTCGTCACAGACATCAATCCTTATCGTCTTGAACTCGCAAAAAAAATGGGCGCAACACTAACTCTGGATGTCAGAACTGATAAAATCGAAGATGCAGTTAAAAAACTCGGAATGAAAGAAGGTTTTGACGTCGGCTTCGAAATGTCCGGCAGCCCGGACGCCTTCAAAAGTATGCTAAAAAATATGTTCCACGGTGGAAAAATTGCACTGCTCGGCATAATGCCGCAAACATCTATAGACTGGGACTGTGTCGTCTTTAACGGCCTCACAATAAAAGGTATCTACGGCAGGGAAATGTTTGAAACCTGGTACAAAGTAACTATGCTCATTCAAAAAGGGCTTGATATCTCGCCGCTTATTACTCACCGCTTTGACTACACAGACTACCTCAAGGCCTTTGAAGTAATGCGCTCCGGCAATTCGGGAAAGGTTATTTTAGACTGGACGGAAAAATAAAATCTCAAACTGAGTAAAAATAGCGAGGAATAAAATATGTTTAAAGCGATGAAATCTCATATATCACAACAGCTAAAACAAATAAACGATGCCGGCCTTTACAAAGCGGAACGAATCATAACCAGTCCGCAGGACGCCACAATCACGGTCAAAAGCGGAAAAAAAGTGCTCAATTTTTGCGCCAACAACTACCTGGGACTCTCCGATAATCCCGAAGTTCTCAAAGCTGCAAAGGAAAGTTATGAAAAGTGGGGTTACGGCCTCTCGTCTGTGCGCTTCATCTGCGGGACGCAGGAAATACACAAAAAACTCGAAAAGAAAATCTCGGAATTCCTCGGCACAGAAGATACCATCCTGTATAGCTGCTGCTTTGACGCCAACACAGGACTCTTTGAAACGCTCCTAACCGATGAAGATGCCATCATAAGTGACGCTCTCAACCACGCTAGTATTATCGACGGCGTTCGACTCTGCAAAGCTCAGCGGCTGCGATTCAAAAACTCCGATATGAACGATTTGGAGGAAAAATTACAACAGGCCGAATCCGCGCGTTTTCGGCTCATCGCCACCGACGGCGTCTTCTCAATGGACGGAATAATCGCAAAGCTCGACCAAATCTGTGACCTTGCCGAAAAATATGATGCTCTCGTAATGGTCGATGATTCACATGCAACCGGCATACTTGGCAAAACCGGACGTGGCACTCACGAGCACCGCAACGTCATCGGACGCGTTGACATTATCACCAGCACGCTCGGCAAAGCACTCGGCGGCGCCAGCGGCGGCTTCACCAGCGGTAGAAAAGAAATAATTGAGTACTTACGGCAGCGCTCAAGACCATATCTCTTCTCGAACACTCTCGCACCCGCTATCGTCTCTGCTTCTCTGAAGGTGCTGGAAATGCTCTCCGATTCCTCCGAATTACAGGATAAGCTCCGCCAAAACACGCTCTACTTTAGAGAGCAAATAGCTAAACTTGGGCTTGAAGTCATCCCCAGTGAGCATCCCATTGTCCCTATTATGCTCAAAGATGCCGTACTCGCACAAAAAATGGCCGAAAAGCTCCTCGAAAAAGGCATTTACGTAATTGGTTTTTCTTACCCTGTCGTCCCTAAAGGCGCTGCAAGAATTCGAACCCAGATTTCAGCAGCTCACAGCAGGGAAGATTTGGATTTTGCCATCGAGAAAATTAAAGAGGCCAAAGAAGAACTCGGAATCTGACCGCCTCAAAACGGGGTAAGCAAATGTTCAACATTTTTGACAATCCTGCCGGCCTGCTAATCCTAGCTGTCATCGCCCTGCTCATTCTGCTCATAATCCGTGCATTTACCTCCGAGAAAACATACTGGTGGCAATGGCATTTACTAATCTTTCTCGTCGGTCTTTTTTTTATATTGAATTTTCTAATCAAAAATGACTTGATGAAAATCAACAAAACAACCACGTTCGGCCTGCAGACTGTCCTGATTGCTGCTGCCGCCACCCTGCTCATATTCCTTATCATAAGCGAAATCAGAATCGACAAACGATACTGGTGGCAATGGTTTATACCGATACTCATCGCCTTCGCCGCTTTCGGATTGGACAGCCTCGTCGAAACCGACATTGAAAAAATAAAAACTCTCATAAAAACCGCCTCAAAAGCCGTCGAAAGCGAAGACTGCTCCGCATTAAGCAGATTAATTGCCCCAAACTACCGCGACTCTTACCACAAATCCAAAATAGTACTGATGAACTATTGCAACTCAATAATGTCACAACCTCTCATCACAGACAGCACAAAACTTCACCAGAGAATCCAAGAAGCTTCACCAAAGGCAACCGTCACCCTGACAACACGGATGTATTTCGAAAGACAAAGTTTCGCATACCAGTACAGACCCTCGATACTGATAAAGATGAAATTTGACCTGCAAAAACAGCCCGACAAAAACTGGCTCATAAACCGTGCCGAAATCCTCCAAATCAACATGCAATCGGTCAACTGGAACTACGTCAAATAATCAAATGTTACATCCCAACCGATAATTTATTTTCTCGACCATCTCCAAACAATCTGTTATACTCGGCCACTGAATACTGGATAAAAATTTTAATCAATTTTAACTGCTTCAGGAGAAATAACGATGGATTACAGAAGAATAATTCCCTGCTTGGATGTAAAAGACGGCCGACTCGTCAAGGGCATTAATTTTGTTCAATTAAAAGATGTCGGTGACCCCGCTGAAAATGCCGCCGCCTACAGCGATGCCGGTGCCGACGAATTAGTATTTCTCGATATTACCGCCACCATTGAAGGTAGAAAAACCCTGCTCAATGCCGTAAAAAGAACTGTCGAGAAAACCTCAGTCCCGCTGACGGTCGGCGGTGGAATAACCGACTGCAAAACCATTGAAGAATTGATGGGAATCGGCGTATCGAAGATATCTATAAATACCGCCGCCGTAAAAAATCCCAACTTTGTCAAAGAAGCTGCAACTGAATTCGGCTCCGATAAAATCACTATCGCCATAGACACAAGCAGCAACTCCCAATTGCCATCCGGCTTCGAAGTTATGGTAGCCGGCGGCACCGCCGGAACTGGTATTGACGCCGTCGAATGGGCAAAAAAGGTTGAGGATTCCGGAGCCGGCGCAATCCTACCCACCAGTATGGACGCCGACGGCACACAGGCCGGATACGACATCCCAATGACCAAAGCCATTGCCGACGCAGTCAATCTGCCCGTAATTGCTTCCGGCGGCGCAGGTACACTTGAACACCTTTACCAGGCAATAGTCGAAGCCGGTGCAGACGCAGTACTTGTCGCTTCAATTGCACATTACGGCACATTTACTATAAAGCAGATGAAAGAGTATCTGGCACAGAAGCAAATACCGGTAAATCTGTAAATCGCCTGTCTGTACCTGTTGGCCTCTCCACAGATTTGCGCAAAAAATCCTTTTTGCACAATTACCAAAAGTTTCCGCCCAAATCAGCCGATAGGAGGGTAGTAATTCTTTTGGATATTATGTTCTACACTGAAGAGATTTGGCAATGCTCCACAAAACAAAAAAAAATCTGTTACCAGGGAAAACAAAATTGTTTAATGTTCGCTGGTATCCGAGTACTAACAGTTGCGTCAATACTAACCGCAACAGGCCCAAACCCCATCAAATGCCCCCTCTAATGGTACGCAAGGCCGAGTGGCGACGCTGAAAACCTTTGCAATAACACAGATTACACACCATTTCCCTCAAAAAACCGCTCCAGATGAAATTTTTCAGTAACTAACGACAATTTTTTATCCGATAAAAACCACTGGCCCAAACCGGCCGTCTGAAAGGCAAAAAAATGTTGTTCCCAACGGTTAAAAACATTGAGAATATCGCAAAACAACTGGACAGGCTCCTTGCAATCAAAGTAAACGCCACCATCGCAGAAGCCGCCAAAAAAATGACCGAAAACCACATCGGCTGTCTCGTCATCTTTGATGAGAACGATAAATTTGTCGGCGTCATCACTGAACGCGATATGCTCGCCCATGTCCTCACAAAGTCACTGTCTCCGGACGATATCGTCGTCACCGACATTATGACCGCCAATCCTATATCCTGCACCCTTGATACTGTAATAAGTGACGTCGAGCAGCTTATGGCCAAGCACAAAATACGCCATATCCCTATCGTCGAAAATGGTGTTCCAATCGGCATGGTCTCAAGTCGCGATGTAATCGCCTACCGGCTCAGCAGCAACGAAGCGATGAAAAACGCTGCCGAACAGCTTGCGATGCTCACGACCGAGTTAAAAAGTCTCGATTTTAACGACGTTATCGAATTAGCAATAAACCAGGTGCCCCAAACCTTTCACGCCGGCTGGGCCGTATTGTGCCTTCCACAAAACGATACATCAAATCCTATAATTCACCGAAAAGCCTGCCCGCTCTCTGAAAACTATTTACTCCAGCCCGACGGCCCCGCTCAATTCTCCAAAAACGAGCAGGTCTCCTACGGCAAAATCTGCAAATACTGCTCCGACATTGATGCACAGCCGCCCGCTATACTAATTCCAATCAGTATCCACGACCAGCCCGCAGAACATCCGGAGGGTATTCCAAAAAGCACAGGTTTTTTATGTATGTGCCGGCTCGAAGCATCATCCCTCGGCTCCGAAGAGCTCCAGTTATACAAGGCATCTCTCCTGAGCGAAGTCCTAAGTGCCGGTCTGACAAATGCAAAGCTATATCAGAACTACCAGCAGGCCAGACGTGACAGCCAGACAGACCCACTAACAGGCGTCGGCACACGCCGGGTCCTCGATAAGGTACTCACCGTCGAATACGCAAGAGTTGCTCGCTACAACAGAGCCTTCTCCGTCGCAATTGTGGACATAGACAACTTCAAGCAAATCAACGACCAAACCGGACACGCAGCCGGCGACAAAGCCCTAAAAAAACTCGCAAAAATTATGACCAACACCATCCGTGCCACAGACATAGTAACTCGCTACGGCGGTGACGAATTCGTACTCTTAATGCCGGAAACAGAAATGCACGATGCCGCAAGAATCCTCGAAAGAATCAGACGCCAGGCCAGAACCATCTCAATACCAAAATTTCGCACCATTACGA
This sequence comes from uncultured Pirellulales bacterium, assembly GCA_964510545.1. Classification (GTDB taxonomy): domain Bacteria; phylum Planctomycetota; class Phycisphaerae; order Sedimentisphaerales; family Anaerobacaceae; genus CAYXPG01. Next base: position 7,875 of record CAZECQ010000074.1, read on the forward strand.
TAAGTTGCGGCCTGGCTCAATGGAACGGCTCAGACGACGACACTCCACAAGCCATCTTAAAGCGGGCTGACGCCGCTCTCTACCAAGCAAAGAACGAAGGAAGAAACAAAGTGGTGGAATCCAACCCCGCCAAAAACACCTGACCCTCTTTTCTCAAAGCCCTGTGAACCAAATACAGTTACTTTTCAACAAACCTCCGGCCGCTCACTTTTCTTTTGAAAGATTTTCAAGCTCAATTTCAAACCGCAGCTTATGCTTGACCTCTTCCTGCGCCAAAGCCAGAAGCGTTTCTTTTGATTCCTTGTCTTTCGCATGCGGGACCAAATCCACATAAAGCCGAAACGATGCATCTTCCTTCTCTACCCCCAGCAGAAGCATGTCCCTGTAATCCATATCCAATTCCGGCTCATCGCTGATTACATAATCCGAAATATCAAAGGTGCCCCCCTTTTCTTCAGTATTCACCACTACACCTTTTTTGATGGCCTCAAGTTCGAGTTTCGCTTTGTGCTCAAGCTCTTCTTCAGCAAGCTCTTCAAAGACTTTGCGCATCTGCTTGCTCTTAACCATCTCCGCCAATGCAAGAAAAAATTCGTTCGCCTGTTGTTCCCTGGTAATTGCAAACTCTAAAATTTCGTCATCCGTCTCAATGTCCTTCATAGAACACCTCCCTCAAAAGATTCTAATTCATAATCCTGTAATCAACCAACTGAACACTTTAACGCAAAAGTCGCACAAGACGACGTTCGCCCTCTGTTCTATTTCTCTATGACCTCGGTCCCTTTTTCGCCGACCCATTCAATATCGCTGCCGATACCCTTGACCGTCTGGCAGCCGACAAGAGAAAACAGCAAAAAAATTAAGCACACTAAAAGCAGTGTTTTTCTAACCATTTTTCACAACTCCAAAAAAGTTATGCGTCTTTCTTCAATACTATCGCACCATTTTAACCTTTGCCCCCAGCAATGCAAGCAATAAAAAAACAAGCCCTGGCTTTGCCAGGGCTTTCTGCTTCGTTTAGCTGTGAAATCTATTTCGGAGTCCTCAGGAAGGGTACAATCCTGTTATCCTGTCTAAAATTGTTCGTTAGCCTTGTGTCTGTCTATTTTTTGCTGTCCTGAAAAACTCTAAACGTATTCTTGCCCGCCTGTTTAGCCGAATACAGTGCCTCATCGGAATGGCTCGTAATATCTTCCGGGCTGTTGTCGGCATCATACTGACCCAGTCCCACACTTATTGACAGCTCTACCTGTTCGTTTTGGCAGGTTATCTGCAAATTTGCAACCGCATCAACCATACGTTTCGCCGCAAACGTCGCATCTCTGAGCGAGGTATTAGGCAGAATGACTGCAAATTCATCGCCTCCATAGCGTGCCGCGGTATCGATTTGCCGGATGCACTCTCTTACTTTCCTGCTGATTTCCTTTATCACCTTATCGCCGACCCTGTGCCCGTAAGTATCGTTGATTTTTTTAAGATTGTCGATATCAATCATAATCAGCGATATTTGTCCGCCGTACCGCCGGCACCGCCAAAGCTCCCTCTCCAGAATCTCATAAAACGTCCTGTGGTTCGCAAGACCAGTCAAACCGTCCGTCGCGGCCTGACGCTGCATCTTCTCAAACAGCTTTATATTGCCGATTGATGCACCAACCAACTGGCTAAAAAGCTCTACCAGAGCAATATCTTCACAACTCAAACTGCCGCTTTCCATCTTGTCCGATAAATTCAGCACGCCTACCACCCTGTCCTGGCAAACAAGAGGCACTATTGCACAGTTGTTGGTCTTATAATTCTCGGCGAAAGCGCGCTGCGACTTTTTGATTATAGGCCGTTTATGAGTGTCGATATCGCCAATCAGGATAAGCTCCCTGCTCCTGACGGCCATAACCATAGGTGACGGCGGATTCTGGTTCAGCGAAACTATTTTGTTTATAAGAAACGGATGATTCGACTCCTGCAGATGCAAAATATTATTTGTTTCATCAAGTACGTACAGCGAAGCGAACCTCACACCGACAAGTTTCGGAATGTTCTCAACACAAATTTTGGCTATCCGCTCGATGTCGAGGCAGTTTATCTGCCTGGCCAGCGGCGTTATCTGCTCAAGCTGGCAAGCATCGCCGTCGCTGCTTTCACTGCAGGAGCAGCCAGCATTATTTTGGTGGTTTTGCTTATTTTTCTTCATAATTATAAGACACAGCAAATTTGTGAACCATATTGTATGGCCCGGCTTTCACTGGGATTTACACCCCTCCTACTATCGGGTATTTAGACACCGATATTTGGTAAAAAGTACCCCTTTGCCCCCAAAATGTTATTGAATGATGATAACCTTAAGGCATAGTACCTGCCAGCCAATTATTGCTGAATACATCAAGGTCCTTTCCGTTAATCACATTATCAGCGGGGATACTAATGTCACAGTCAGGATTATATCCGCCCTGGCCCTGGGCCTTCTGCCAGCTCAGCGCCAAAACAGAAAAATCTACAGCGTCCACGTCATCGTCCGGCTCAAAGTCTCCCAACGTATGCCACTCGGCAGTAATTGTATAAGCAACCCCGTTAAGGAGGCCAAGGTTGCCCGTATACCTGTAATAATTGGTTTCTTTGGTTTTTGTAACCGTTTTAGCGCCTTTAACGCCTATGTACCAGGTGCCGGCACAAGGGTCGTTTATAGTGAGCGTCTCATCGGAATTTGAAGTATTGCTCGCCTCGTAAAGGCCTGTCTCGCCCCTGAGGGCAAAATCATCTTTGCGGGCAAAAAGGTCGAGGTCGTTAACATCATCCAGCCCATCGAGAGTAATGGTCAACTTCATCCCCGAAGGTATCTGAATTGTGAAATGATGGTACTGTTTATCACCGACCTTTTCATGACCGGCGGCACTGTTATCGTTCATCAGACGGGTAACACCATTTTCCAAAGCTGCCTTTACATTTGGCGAGCCCTTGCCAGCCATTGCATATTGCAGCAGTGCTGCCTGGAGGTCTCGCTGTTCGCCGGATTCTATGTTTTCCGGATGGCCGCCGCAGGGACAGAGCCGGCCGGAGTTGGCATCTTTTTTATATGACCAGGCGCTTGCTCTTTCATCGCAACTCTTCCCCTCTGCGACATAGGTTGCCAGAACTTCAGCGTTATCAAACCAGTACACACCTGTAGTGTCATCGTGCATAGCATAATTCCCACCGTTTTGTCTGACACTTTCAATGTAGTAATCACCGCCAAAATCGAAATAGTCAAGCAGTGGTGAAGTCGGCAGCACTATCCCGCGATAAGAAGTCGCTCCGTCAGGAATTTCAAAGTCTGTGAAAGAGCTGGATATACCGGTGAAATTACCGTGGACCGGAAAAATCCAGAAATAAACGTCATGACGGTTATCTCCTGAGCCCATCGACCAGAATGGTATCGCCGCGCCTGCGCAGGAGCCGGTGTAACAGCCCCCATTATGATAATAATCTCTTACCGTTTGCCTGCCCTCCTCACCGAGAGATTCGCCGTGGACAGGTGAACTTCCACCACCTACATACATACAGTGAAATCTCGGCTCTCCATCGGGATAAAGAAGCACTCCATTGTCATCCTGCCAGTCACCATCGTCCATTTGAACCATTATCGAATTCTGGTCCCACCAGTTGTCGCCTGTTATAAAC
>CAZECQ010000075.1:0-11493 GCA_964510545.1 uncultured Pirellulales bacterium
CCCGTTCAGTTGTCCGCTGCGGTCTGACAGAAACATTGCTATATACAAATCGCCTTTTGTTGTACTCCTTAGAATTGGGCCGCTTACCATATAAATATCTTTAATCTCCTGTCCCGGCTCGATTTCACTGATAAATTTATGCGTCATAGTTTACTCCATATTAAGGTTTTTCGTGATAAATCCTGTTTTTCAAAATCATACTCACTAACCGACATTTATGCAAGTTACGATTTACTGCAAAATCTCTACTTACGAAATAATCTTGCAACCCAATCCACTTTGGGCTATAAACGTGCCCAATAAAGAGAGTTTTAACGAAATACAAAATACGCGATGCGAAAGACGAAATATGAAATATAGCCGACTGTTAATACCTACCGTTAAACAAGTCCCTGCCGATGCGGAAGTTACCAGCCATCGGCTAATGATTAGGGCGGGCTTGATGCGCCGACTCGCCAGCGGCACTTATACTTATCTGCCGCTGGGATGGCGCTCTCTAAACAAAATTATCAACATCGTCCGCGAAGAAATGGACAAATCCGGTGCACAGGAGATTCTTGTACCATCTTTGCAACCACTGGAGCTTTGGCAGAAAACCGGACGCAGTATCGATTACGGCCCAACCCTTTTTAGTTTCAGTGACCGCCAGGAGCGCCAAAATGTCCTTGGCCCTACCGCCGAAGAAGTAGTAACAAACCTAGCCGCAGGCGAAATCAATTCTTACAAGCAACTGCCAATCAATCTTTATCAGATTAGCCCCAAGTTCCGCGATGAATTCCGCCCGCGATTCGGCGTACTCCGCTCGCGCGAATTCATTATGAAGGATGCCTACAGCTTCGACACTGATGCCGAAACTCTTGATAAATCATACCGGATAATGTACGATGCATACTGCCGTATTTTTACTCGCTGCGGTCTTGAGTATGTGATTGTTCATGCCGAATCCGGCGAAATGGGCGGCTCCGGCTCACACCAGTTCACTATTCCCTGCGAATCCGGTGAAGATACTATCATTTACACTGAAGACGGCTCTTATGCCGCCAACCTTGAAAAAGCGGCCGTTGACCCGCTGCCCAAAGAAAAATCCAACGCTGAAATACCCACGATGCAGAATGTACAAACTCCGAACATCGGTTCAATCGATGAAGTCTGTAATTTTCTAAAGACAAAACCGAAAGATATGATTAAAACACTCATTTATGCTTCCGGCGATATGGTAATCGCAGCCATAGTGAGGGGTGACCACGATATTAATCCGGAAAAGCTAACTCAGGCACTTGACGGCAGGCACGCCGAGTTAGCTGATGAACAGACTATCGAAAAAGTTACCGGTGCCAAAGTAGGTTTTGCCGGCCCGATGGGCTTGGCCGATAAGGTCGATACCGTTCTGATTGACCATGCTGTTGCAGCAATGGCTGTCAGCGTTACAGGTGCAAATAAAACCGACTATCACACCAAAAACATCGTGCCAGGCAGAGATTTCCCGCTCGAAGGTGAAAACATTATTGTCGCAGACCTTCGCTATGCCCTCGAAGGTGACACCTATAAAGGCAAAAAGCTGCTCTTTAAAAAGGGTATCGAAGTCGGACAGGTCTTCAAACTCGGAACAAAATACAGCCAAAAGCTCGGTGCAAAGTTCCTGGACGAAAACGGCTCCGAAAAAACCTGCCTTATGGGATGTTACGGTATTGGCATTAACCGCATTCTCGCTTCTGCAATTGAAACCGGCAATGACAAAAACGGTATTATTTTCCCCATTACCATTGCCCCCTTTGAAGTCCTGGTAACTTCTGTCAATCAGGACGATGAAAAAGTCGCCAAAGTTGCCGAAGACATCTATCAGCAGTTGCTCAAGGCTGGAGTGGATGTACTGCTCGATGACCGCCATCTTCGCGGCGGTGTAAAGTTCAAAGACGCCGACCTTATTGGTATCCCCGTCAGAGTTACGGTCGGCAAAAAGGCCGTAGCAAAAGGAAACGCCGAAATCAAACTCCGCAGCGAATCCAAAAGTATAATGGCACCGATTGAACAGGCCGTCGATAAAACAATCGAATTGGTCGATTCACTAAAAGAGAAGCTTAAAGCCCGGTAGCCCTTTATGTGGCAGCTCAAAGAACCCAGACCGGTAAAACTGCTCATCGGTATTTTAGCCGCAGATGAGCAATGCTTACAGGCTGCGGTTGAGATAATCGCCGCCGAGTTTGGCAGTCTCGATTTGCAAAGTGACGTCTGGCCTTTCGGAATGACCGATTATTATAATGAGCAGACTGGCCCAAATATCTTAAAACAGTTTGTCACTGTCGAAAAGCTCATCGACCCCGGCGACTTGGCTAAAATCAAACACAAAACCAACAAACTCGAACAGAAGCTGGCACAAAAGCTTGAAATTGACCTGCCGAGACCCGTCAATCTGGACCCCGGCGTAATAGAGCCATCCAAACTGGTTTTAGCCACAACAAAAAACTATTCACATCGTATATATATCGGCAAAAAAATGTACGCTGAAGTGACGCTGATTTACGATAAAGGAAAATGGCGACCTTTTGATTATACTTACCCTGACTACCGCCAGCAGTGTTATCATGATTTCTTCGATAAGACCAGAACACGTTTACTGGAGCAGTTAAAATCGAAACATTGACTATTTTAGCGATTGTTTTATTGGCTGGTTCGTTTGTGCTCTCGGCTCTTTTAACAGCCGTTACAAAAAACTTCGCCGCCCGTGCCGGCTTTCTCGCCCAACCTGCTTCAGACAGGCACCATCGTTTAGCAGTTCCTCTCGGCGGCGGCATCGCAATCTTCGCCACACTTTCAATTATCATTCTTGCCGCAATTATCGCCATTAAATTTTTAGCTGCCCCCGGCCGTTTGGGCCCCCTCGCAGAAACCGCCGGTGTTGACCCCGCCGATTTCCTGGCTAAAATCGACCAGCTTGCAATTGTGCTGATTAGTATTATTGTTTTGTTCGCGCTCGGTCTTGCCGATGATATAAAGCATCTCGGCCCGTTTTTCAAACTCATAGTTCAGTTCGCTGTTGCATTAACCGCGGCTTTCTTCGGCGATATCAGAGTTGAGCTGTTCATCGAAAGTAAAATAATAACCTCTGTGCTATCGGCCTTTTGGATAGTTCTGATTATTAACGCCTTTAATTTTCTTGACAATATGGACGGCCTTTCCGCCGGAATCGCTGTCATTGCAACCTGTATTTTATTCACCGCCGCCGCATTAAGCGGCCAGGTCTTTGTTGGCTCACTGGCGCTGGTTTTCACAGGAACGTTGCTGGGTTTTTTGGTATTCAATTTCCCACCGGCAAAAATCTTCGCCGGTGACGCCGGCTCGCTTGTAATTGGTTTTGTTGTTGTCCTGCTTACTCTCCGCACCACGTATTATCACCAGGACCTGAGCGGCCCTCGATATCCGGTCTTTATGCCGCTGCTTGTTATGTCCGTCCCACTCTACGATTTTATCAGCGTAACACTGCTGCGGATTAAACAGGGCAAAAGCCCGTTCATCGGCGACACTCAGCATTTCTCACATCGATTAAAGAGACGCGGCCTGACCGACACCCAGACAGTTCTGACCTTATATTTGGCCACCCTTTGCACCGGCCTGGGCGCAACTTTCCTATATCAGGTAAATCTGGCTGGCGCAATCTTAATTTTTATGCAGACCATTATGATTTTGGCTATTATCGCCGTTTTTGAATCCACCGCCAATAATGACAAAATCACAAACTAATTCAGTTTTGTCAAAAAGCAAGGGCCTCGTGATTTTAGAATATGTTTTGCTGGCCGTTTGCCTTTGCATCATTGCGCTTCGGGCAACCATAACCGAAACACCGAATGCACAGGCATCCAATCAAATGCTCAATTTCAGCAGCACTATATACAGCTTGTCGATATCGGCTCTATTGTTGTTCTCATTTGTCGTTTGGTTTGTGTGGAGTCTTTGCAGTAGAAAATTTTTATATCGCTTTACCACGATAGAGATTGGCTTGTGCATCTTCGTAATAGCTGCACTGCTCGCCTCTCTTTTTGCCACCGACAAACGGGCCGCAATTACCTCTTTTGCTGTTTTTGTTACACCGGTATTGATGGCACTGCTGCTCGTGCAGCTCCTCGATTCTCACGCAAAGATAAAACTCGTATTGATAGTTATCGCCGCCTTAGGGGTGGTTTCAGCTTATCAGTGTCTGGACCAGTTTTTCAGCGGCACCCAGGCAATGATTGACCAGTACGAGCAGTCGCCGCAGAATTTTCTTGAGCCACTTGCCATACAACCCGGCTCATTAAGTCATATGCTTTTTGAGCACCGTCTCTATTCGAGGGGTATTAGCAGCTTTTTCACAACAAGCAATTCCGCCGGCTCCTTTGCGATGTTAGCTTTTTTTGCCGCTCTTGCCTTGTTCCTGGAGAAATTCAAAAATCGCAAATCCCGCACCTCCCGCCCTTTGCATATTATTACCGCCGGCATTGCGGCACTGGTTATTTTGCTAAGCTTTGCCCTCACGCGAAGCAAGGGTGCTATCGCTGCATTTTCGGTTGTGCTGATAATTTTTATCACGCTCCTTTTATATGGCAATTGGCTCAAAGCCCACAGAAAAACCATATTAATTATTTGTTTGTTATTTGCCCTGCTTGCCGCAGGTGTAGTCATTTGGTACGGCTTAATTCACCACAGACTCCCCGGAGGCAACTCGATGCTGGTCAGATGGCAGTATTGGAGTGCAGCAGTAAAAATGTATGCCGAACATCCTGTTATCGGCGTAGGCCCGGGCAATTTCAACAGCTTTTATCCACATTATAAACCCCCCGCCGCACCGGAAACAGTTGCAGACCCTCATAATTTTCTGCTCAGCATCATCACTCAATATGGCCCGCTCGGCCTGCTCGGATTCTTAACTATGTTTTTGCTGCCGCTATGGAAAACTACTGCTGCTCCCTCAGTTTTACCAAAGACAAATGAGGCCTCTGAGCAGACCCTTAAAAAATCGGCCGTCTCTTTTGTAATTCTTATATCAATCGTCCTGCTGCTTATCAGGCCGTTGCTAACACCGATAATCGTTAACGATGACGTTACCTTAACAGTGATGATTTATGTGGTGCTCAACTTATACATTTTACCGGTAGCCATATTTATCATTGGTTTTTGGTTTTTGGCGTCAACGTTATACACCGTGCGTGACACGCAATATACAACACACAACATCAGCATCACCGCTGTTGCACTTTCCTGTGCGGTGCTCGGCTGCTTAATTCACAACCTGATTGACTTTGCCATTTTCGAACCGCCCGTCCTGACCGCCTTTTGTGCTGTAATTGCCTGCCTTGCCGCACTTAACTGCCATCGCAGCTCGTCCCCGCACTTCGTTCTAAGACCTGCGCCCTTCGTAAAAGTCCTCGTTGCCGCAGCAGGCCTGCTGATAGTGTGGGCATATTTTAATTATTGTCTAATTCCCACTGCCAAGAGCACCGCCAAAATCCAGCAAGCCAACCAGGCCATCCTGTCCGGCCAATTCGAATACGCTCACAATCTTTTCGCTTCCGCCGCCAAAGACGACCCGCTAAGTGCTGCTCCTCTTTTGCTCAATGGCCGGCTATATCTGCGAAGATTCCTGGCACCCGGTTCAAATCAAAAAGACCTGCTTTTGAAATCCAAAAAATCACTGCTTGAGGCAGTTGAGCGAAACCCGGCCGATTATAAAAACTTCGAACGATTGGCTGAAACCTATAACAATCTCGCACAAATATCAACTGCTAACAGCATGACCGATTATCTCGGCAAAGCTTTTGATAATGCCGAGATGGCCGTTAAGCTGTATCCCGGCTGTGGCCGGCTGCGATTCAAACTGGCCGAAATCGCCGAGCAGTTGGGAGAAATTGTTCTTGCCGTTGAGCAATACAAAGCGGCCGTCAAAATAGAAGATGGTTTCCGCCGGCAGTTTCAGATAATGTACCCCGAAAGCGAAATTTTCAGCCGATTAGGCGAAGACAAATACCAAGCCGCAAAACAGAATATAAAAAACCTCTCTCCCAAAACCACCCCATAACTCGAATCACGAAACGCGCTCCACAATCTCATCGGATATATCAAAGTTTGCGTATGTGTTTTGCACGTCTTCGTTGTCTTCGAAGGCGTCCATCAGTGATATTATTTTCTTGGCGTCTCTTTCATCATTGACCGCAACGGTACTCTGAGGCACCATTGATATTTCCGCAACCTCGGTCGGTATTTCTTTTTCCTTCAGTGCATCTTTTAGTTTTTCCCAGGCCCCCGGCTCACAGGTCATTTCGTAAACCTCTCCTGTATTGTCCATATCGTCTGCCCCCGCCCCCAGCGCAATCTCCAAAAGGTCATCTTCGCTTATTTGTTCTGTATTAACAGTGATAAGACCCTTCTTGCTGAACATCCAGCTAACACACCCGCTTGTCCCCAACGAACCGCCGTGTTTTTCGAACAGTCTTTTAATTTCCGGCCCGGTCCGGTTCCGGTTATCTGTCAGTGCCTCAACCATTATAGCTACTCCGCCCGGCGCATACCCTTCGTACAGAACCTCTTCGAAATTGGCCGCCCCTAACTCACCGGTGCCTTTTTTGATTGCTTTTTCAATCGTGTCTTTCGGCATATTGGCCGCTTTCGCCTTCTCTATCGCATATCGAAGAGCAAGATTCGCAGAAGGGTCGCCTCCACCCGTCTTGGCGGCCACTATTATCAAACGCGCCAATTTGCTCCATATCTTTCCTCTTCTTGCGTCGTTGGCTGCTTTTTTATACTTTATTCCTGCCCAGTGCGAATGACCTGACATACTAACTCCTATCAATTTGCAGATACGAACTACCACTTGCGAAAGCGCCATTATACCTCTTTTACCCGCTACTGACTACTCTTTTTTTAATACATAAAACTCCAAACCCCTCCCCCCATCGCCGGCTTCACCAGGGCTTTCCCCTTCGGTTAGCTTAGTCCTCCGGGCACCGGTGCCAACGAGAGGATTGCTTTTTCTCTCACCCTTGCCTAACCCCCCGCTTGTCGCAGCAGAGCCTATTTTTCTCCCTGTCTCTCAAGCATCTTGGCCACTTCTTGGAACAACAGGCATTGATGCTCGAACTCTTTCTGACTTTGTGCTAAATCGGCAACAATTTCCCTCGGCAACTCTACAGTATCACGGTGACTCTTCCACCATTCACCCCAGCTGTCTTTAGACCAATCTTCTGGGGTATCTTTACATTCTGTAAATATTTCTATAAGTATCTGGCGTGATTTATCCCGGAGTTGTCTCGCCTCGAAGACATCGCCCCAATCTCCAAAAGACTCCTTAAAGCCGCCAAATACCTGACCTTCTAAACCAGATATCGAAGGAAGATGGAAAGTTTGGTAGAGTAGGGCTTGCCCCACCAGTTTACTGTTTCACTCTGGTTCAATTATCATACAATGACCGCTGCCTGGAGCAATATGCACCTTTATCTTATCTTTTGATGTTACCTGCCTCCGAGAAATGTCGTATGCCATTCGGTTCTTTAGATAGTGTGTCTCCGGCTTGTCTGAGAATATTGTTGCCTTATAGGTTTGGTTTGGGGAAAGGAAACCCATATCAATCACCATATCGCGCGAAGATTCATCGGTTACCGATGCTATCAAATAAGTATCGCCTGTCCTTCGCAGCATCGAAATATATTTACCTATACGAGAATCGAGAGTCTTGCTCTCAGTCCATGGCAGTTTCTGCCGGCTGATAAAGCGAAACAGTTCCTGATGAATACGATAGGAATCCGCCGCATCGGGAAGCACAGTGACACCGCCCCCATACGTGATGAGTGTTCTTGCCGCCTCGGCAAGAATGGTGGAATTGACTTGCTTGAATACTCTGGGACGTTGTTCTTTGGACTTTACCAAGTCAAACATCCCGTTATTCATATCAAGAGAACCTGCCAGCATGTTGACGTGAACCATCTTGATGAAGTCGCTTGGGCTGAAAGTTCGTTTGGCGTCAGACTGCGCATGACAGAATTCACGATGCACGAAATTCGGAAAGGAGGCCTCCTCTCCTGTTGGCGGGACAGGGCCGTCATGAAAGTTCACAAGCAATCGATTCTGGGCGCATAACGCCACGACCTTGTGCGTCCATCTGACCTTTTCGATAGGAGATTTGATTTTCATGAAGCCGTATTTCACGCCCTTGGCTCCCCATTCGGCATAGGCCTTAAGGATCTTTTCAATACCATACTTCTTAGCGGCCACATGGTTCAGATAGAGAATCAAACCAATCCCCTTCTTCTTCCCATACTCTATAGCCTCCTTGACTTCTCGCGATTTTCCTCCACTAAGCGGATGCGATTCCTTACTGAATTCCGGGCCGTACCAGTTTGCGTCAATCAACAGATAAGCAATTCCAGCCTCCGCTGCAAAATCAATAAACCGTTTCCACGAAGCCAGCTCCAGTTTATACTCGAAACCGTCATCCGCCTTATATCCCCAGGCACGCCAGTCCCAAAAAGACATCCCAGGCTTGACCCATGCATAATCTTCGTTTTTCGCTTTAGGATTCAGGTTCACAATCAGGTCTGAATCGATAAGTTCCCCGGGTGATTCACCCTCCATCAGCACTCGCCACGGGCTTTCGAATGGGAGCGAAACGGTAATAGGGTTTTGGAAACTGAGCGAAAAGCCAGACTCTCCTTTTTTGCTGGTAAACACCGCCCAGGGGAAATTTCTCAGGCACGCCTCCATAACAGCGATGCTTTTACCGGAAGGTAATTGGGCAAGTAACGGATAATCGACGGTGCCATCTATTTTGGAGGAGGCCGTTGGGCCTTTGGGGGCGCGTTCTCGCTGATAACTCCACCACTCCAAATCATCTGCAAAATTAATCTCCGTCAGTTCCTTTCTGATCACCACTTTATGCGTTCCTGTCTCCGGTGACCCGATGTGGTAGCGCAACGCAACACCATCGTTGTATACCCGAAAGACAACTCTCATTGTCACAGATTTTGGCAGGTCGCATTCTAATACCATATCCAGTTCGTTAAAATGGTTCCTAATCCGCGAACGTTTGCCCCAGACCGGAATCCAGACTTCATCCACAGAGCGCGTTTTATGACTACTGATGCGCCATATATTCGAACCTCCTGGCTCTCCAATCTCCAGTCCCAGTATTGAAGGCGACACCAGGGCAGCACCATTCACTGCTATGCTGTATCTGATATGACCTTCACCTTCAGAGATTACAATTTGCGTCCGATTGTCCGGAGATTTAAGCTGTGTTTGAGCCCCATCGCAATTGACAACAAACACTATACTTGTTAGCATCAAGACTATGCCTCTGTAGTGCATATTCACTCCTTTCATTCCCAATAGAATATCAATTCTACCTTGAAATTCAAGCTTTCATATTGATTCTTTCCTTATGACCTCAAGGCTGTAAAAAGCGAGAAAAATCCACACAACACTACAACCAAAACACTAAATAGCACATATAGTGCTCACGAAAAGAAATTACCCGCTTGTCGCAGCCAAATCTCTGGCGAAGCCGGATACCGCCCCGCTGCATTCGTCAAACCCAAAGGCCGATGGTACTACATCGGCTGTAATTAGCCTCGTCCTTTGGGCAAGCGTGCCTGCGTAAGGATTGCTTTTTCCCCGCACTTTGTCCGCGAATTACGTAACATTTACAATTGCGAGGCCGAAGGCCGAAGCAATCTCTTCTGTCATTCCCGCAAAGGCGGTAATCCACTCTTTTTTTCAAAACCACCCCACCAATACCGAGCAGTAAGAGCGAAACCTTATATATCCAGTTTCTTTTGTTATGGTGTTTCATCCGGCACTGTAGCCATCAATTCTTCCAACCGCTTTTTCAATTGCGGAAGCTGTTCTAGAAGAGACCTGTTCTCATCTACCTTTTGTTGTAAGAGCTCATTCTGCTGCTGAAGTGCTTGAACCTGCTGCTGCAATGCAGAATTAGCCTGCTGTAGTGCGGTAATTTGTTCCTGCATCTGAGATATTTCTGCTGGGGTAATGCCGGGAGTTCCCTGTTCTCCTTGTTCACCTTGTGGCCCCTGAGGACCAGCAGGGCCTTGTGGCCCGGGAGTAAGTTCTATCTCTTCCACTCTTCTGTTGAAAATACTGACGGTATCTTCCGACGAAGCCCCATCGTTATCTGTAACCGTTAGTTTTATAACTTCCTCGACTCTACCAAGTGCCTTTGTTGTGAGGGCGCTTTCCTGTCCCGAATACAGAATTACATTTTCAGGTAATGCAGTCCACGTGTATTGAATAATATATCCATCTGGGTCGTATGATGCGTTTGCATCGAGAACAACCGCTTCGTTAGCATCTGCGATAATATCTTCTCCACCATGAGCTATAGGAGGGTCAGTTGGTTCGGGGGCGGGGGTGAGTATTAGTTGTGCGTTATCAAATATATTAATCTCATTGTTTAAAACGTCTCCATTTGCAAGTGTTCCGGTCAATAGACCGTGTCTTTCTGCACCACCCTCATGTACTCCAAATGTGCCAAAGCCAACACTCACACCGTCTACTTGGAAATCATCTCCATAGATTGTAAGGCGTGAATTATCGTGTATGATAATATTCTCTTCAATCGTTCCGCCTGAGAGGTCTGCATTAGCATTACCAATGATTTTTAAAGTTTTCAGAACACCGCCAGATATATCAGCAAAGCTGTTATTGTGAGCAATCAATAAGTCAACATTAGAACTGCCAGAAATATATATTTTACTTTCATTACGGATAGCTATTCCATGAGTTGTTCCGCCGGAAACATAGGCTATGCCGAAATCTTCCAGCGTTATCCCTGAATTGAGCTCACCTCCCGACATGTTGATTCTACTATGATTGCAAGCTCCCAAAGTTCCTACGACATAACCATCAAAAAAATCTATTTGGCTATTTTCCCTGGCGAATAATTCGCCACCTATTGAACCAGCATACATCTTCACATAGCTATTATCGTTAACATAACAACTTCCACCTATCGCCCCATTTACGTTTACGGTGGTTGGTATTTGTTCCCAGAAAGTCTCTACGCTGTATATATAAACATGGTCTGTTAGCGTATAATCGATATTATGAGTGCCACCATCATCGAAAACAATTGCATAGACTTTTGTTGTAAGCAAACATAATAACATTGCCACAAGAATTGATTTACTTCTCATTTCTCTATCTCCTCAAAAAAATCGTCATTATTTATGCGCAGAAATACCGCTATAAGGTTTGTTAAAACTTAACTGATTATTCGCTCCTGTCATTTTCTCCAATCCCGTCAATTAGGCCAAATTGCCAAAAGACGACAACAATTATACTCAATTGAGGCCAGCCGTCAAGAGAAAAATAATGAAAATATTGCCAATTAAGCCGTTTGCCCGTAGAATATACAGCTATGAACAAGGCGGAAATAAAGCGAATTGGGGATTATTAAAGAGAAGGAGCAGGATTATGTGGGTATATATAATTGCACCCTTTATCTTACTTGTG
>CAZECQ010000076.1:0-10545 GCA_964510545.1 uncultured Pirellulales bacterium
CTGTTAGAATATGCAACTGCGAGAAAGGCGGAAACTGAAGGTTAAGTATTAACTATGGAGTTAAGAATTAAATGATGAAGCAATGCAGCAAATGCAAAAAGCGGAAAGACGAAAGTAAGTTCTACAAGCAAAGCCAAGCCAAAAGCGGATTGAGGTCCTGGTGCAAAAAGTGCGAACGTGAGTATGCCCGCAAGTACAACAGGAGAGATTCAAGGCCTTTGAAAAAATACTACAGCTATGAAAAGTGCCATCGGGTTGTTGATGGCGCCAAAGAGAAGCGATGCCGAAAATGCGGAAAGTGGAAGGCCGAGAGCAACTTCTACAAGAAACGCAGACACAAAGATGGGCTGGCAGCATACTGTAAAGAATGTGCAAATAAAGCTACAAATAGGTCCCGTAGGCGGCGGATGGCTTTGAGCAGTTAAGACAGGCAATTGTTGAAATGATGCGGTGATATTAAGCCGGAGGCGGTGGTTTTGTTCAGCTGCTTTTCTGCTTCGTTTGGTTACCCTTGATGCAGGCCGCGGCTTTGCTTGTTACAAGCAGTGTACCTTTTTTTTGCCATTTTAGTTTTACATATTAAAAATATTTAAAAAGTGTAAAAAAAAGTTTTTTTGAAAAAACCTTGATTACGACCATATAATCCGCATATTTACCCTTATAAACCTTAAATGGCTTTTAAAAATGAAAAATTTTCAAAAAATTCCATCCTACTTACACGCCTCAGCTTCGCCTCCATTATATGGAGGGAGAGGCGAAAACTATAGTTGTACGAACATCAATGGATAAGACTTGTGGTGCGATTGTAGTAGTTTTGTTCGAAAGGCAGCAAAACCGCCTCTAAAACACAACGTAACATATTGTCCGCATTACAGTTATCAGGAAATGTTCAAAAAAACTTTTATTATAATAACGGATTGTTAGCATTAAAGCATCAGAAAGGTATCAGGAAATGTTCAAAAAAACTTTTATTATAGTAATTGTTTTAGTTCTTTGTCCGATAGCTTCGGCGGAGCGGCAATTGGATAGAACCGAAATACTTGAGATTTTTGCTGCATTAACCCAAAGCCCACGGAAAGCCTGGATATCAGTCGGTACTATCGAGGCTGAGCACGAAGAATACAGGGCAGTCAAGACAACGGACGCCAACGAAATTGCCAACGCAATCAACCAGCAAGTTGAGGCATATCAGAACGAAGAAAACAAGCGGGAACTGACCGAGAAGCTGCAGCAAATGAAACTTGAGGCCATCCCGTTTAATGTCAGGTATGGATTGGCCAACGAGTATACGATGGACTCGACTGTTCTCGTAAGGGTTGACGGTGACAAGTTTTACTGGCAAATCGATGTGAATTCCCGCAGCGATTCGGTAGGGCCTGCCGTTGATTTAGCCGGCAATTATATGACCAAAGAGTTTAACCTCGACTGGAACGAAAAAAGAGTATTTGCCTGGGACGGCGAAAATTACGTTACTTATTCTGTCTCCGCCAACAACGCTACTATCGAGCCTGAAAGATTCCCTGTCAATGGGCCGTTAACAGCAGGTGTTGTACCTTGGGGGCACGGTCGATACGGCTATGAAAACCTTTGCAGCCTCGATTCGGCTGCGGCAGAGACCGAAGGCAACGGGACAACAGAAATACAGCTTACCCTCGTTGACGGTGACATGCAGTATACGTTTATACTCGATCCTGCAAAGAATTACGCGGTAAAGGGTTTATCGCTGTATAAGGCGGGCGCCTTGTCTGTTCTGCAAATCTATGGGAATTACCAGTCAATAGGCGGCCGCTGGTGCCCCGATGAGGTCGTGATAGAGAGATACGACAGTACAGAATCTCCGGCCAGGCTGATGGGTCGTGATGTGTGGAATTTTACCTCGATTAGTGACGGCGAGCTGACGGAGGACAGCTTCGAAGTTGAGTATGAAAATGGCGCCTTCATAGAGCAATTCGGCCCGAATGATGAGGTTTTGCGGTATCGATATCCGCTGCCGGAACCGCCGTCTGTAAGCAAAATTGATTCGGATGAACTTAAGCGGCAGCGCCTCAGCTTCGCATCGGCCGGAGACAGGCGGAATTGCGCCACGGCGTCGCTTAAATATGTCTGTGATAAATTGGGGACAAAGTGTTCGCTGGAAAATCTAAGCCGAATCGTACACGGCCAAAAAAAAACCACAACTCTGGCGCAGATGCAGCAATTTGCTGAGGGCCTCGGGCTAAATACCCTTGCCGTTAAGACTGATATTGAAACGCTATTGTTACTTCAAGCAGAAATATCTGCCCTGTCACTGCGAGCGAAGCCGAGGGGTCTGTTACAAAAAGATTCCTCGGCTCGTCTCCAGCTTGCCGAAAACGACATGAGCGATTGCCTGGTAATTGTCCACCTGCTTGAGCAGGAGCATTTTGTTGTGTTGGGCGGCGTTGATGAGAAATTTGTAAGACTGATAGATTTGGCCAGCGACAATTTCTACTATCGCCGGTCGATTGAGAGTTTTAATTTGGCCTGGGACGGTACGGCCCTGTTAGTAGCTAAAAACCCTGTTTCCACGCGGGGCAACTTCGCAAAGCTCGACAACCCTGAGAAAATCGTCGGTAGCTGCAGCGGACAAAACTGCACAAAACTGCTCCAAATGTCCTATGTATCAGGTTGCACTCAAATCGGCTGCTTATGCAGCGGTGTATATATAAGAGGTTATACCCGATATGGCTGTGAAACTTCAACAAGCGGCACCTGCAGCGAATCTGCTTTGGTCAAATACAGAGAAACACTTTGTATTAATGACCCCATATACTGTGAATGTACCGTGACAGGTAACTGGACATTATATTATATCCAGGCATGCAGTTAATTCAGGACTCGTGAACCGTATTCTTAGGCAAGACCAGGACAGTTCTTGTAGCTTGACAGAATCAACCTTTGATTTTTCGACGAAAAATGGTAAAATCGGTTCGTTATGAGACGAATCGGTTTTACGCTTATAGAGCTGCTTGTGGTTATCGGGTTAATCGCACTTCTTGCAGCCATATCGACCCCGGCACTGCATAAATGCAGACAGCACACAAGGGCTGTTGTATGTGCCTCGAATATAAACCGGCTAAGTAAAGCACTTTTCGCCTACGAAATTACGAATGGCTCTTTCCCGTATGGTTTTGATGATACAGAAGTGAATCCGCCGCCGGGCGGCTATCCGGGAAATGCCCCGCGAGACAGGGTGGGGCGGTGGTGGTTTAATTATATAATAGATTATAACAGAATAGACCGGGGCAAAAATACTGCTGCTTTGTGCCCGGCCAAGAGACTGGCTGAGCCCGGACTCAATCGCAGCATTTTGGCCGCAAACTATGGTATAAACATCTCCATCTGTAAAAGCCAGAGCGATTTTACGTCTCACTCACAAACGGGATTTGTCGGTGAGCCATTGGGCCTTGCAGATATAAAACACACCGGCGAGACCATTCTTCTATGCGACAGCGGTTACGCCGTAATAACCTGGATGCACGCAGCCGATGTTCCGCCTGTAGCATTGGGGAGCCGAATAGAGGATATGGCCTATATTCCCGGCCTGGAGATTAATAAGCAAAGACTCGAAGAGAGTACTATCTGGCCGGGCCTGGAAAATGATGCCATATTCGGCCGCCATCCCGGCAGGAGCATCAATGTCAGTTACCTTGACGGCAGCGTCAGCAGGATAAAGGCCGAAAAAGTTTTTGTTGAAGAAGATAACGGTTCATACAAAAACCGCAGCCCGCTATGGGTCCCGAAGTAACGGTTAAAGACCGGCCTGCTCGATAATTACCTTGATTTCAGCAGGCGATGGATAGTCAATCTTTATAATAGTTTTAAGATGAAATTCTGTATCTTCAGGAAGCTTTCGCCATTCTTCGACTCTTACCGGCAATTTCAACTCATCGTCTATGTCTATTATGTAACCCCGCCATTTTCTTATTTCGACTTCACCACCACCGGTATTTTGTTTCCACGATAACTCATAGACCTTTGTATCGGCAATGGCGGTCTCAAGGTTTTCATCAGGCACCTGCTGCCATTGAGACTCTTTTGGGATGGCAGAGAACTTTTCAAATGGCATTATGCCGTAATAACCGCTTCCGCTTATTTTTTTCTCCAAGTTTGTACGCATCTCTCCGGTTAACTCAATTGTCTCTAAAGAAGCTATACCCGATTGTTTTGTTGTTACAATATTGTTGTTAATATCTAATAGAACCAGTTCATTTCCTGTTTTTGTCATTTGAATATCCAATGTTTGTGATATCCACAGTTCCTGAGCCGGCTCTGTCTTGTCAGGGGCGAAGAGCGCGATGAAGACATTTTTGGCTTTCTCCACAGACCTGTAAATTTGCTTAAGTTCGGCAGCCATCGCAGTCGGAGTGCTAAAGCTAAAATACAGGAAGATACCTGCAATTATCAGTATGCTGGCGGCGACTGCGTATCTGCTGCGGGCAGAAATGGGAATTTTTAGTTTTTTCAGATTTATCGCAGCGGCCTTTTCTTTGAGTTTCCGCGGCAGGGCGGTAATCCCGGTAGAGATTGAAGCGCCGGCTTTTACGTAATCTGCATATTCAGTTTCAGCGGCCTTTTGGACCCCGGCCTCGGCCCCACTCTGTATCCAGACCCTTATCGGGTAATTGGCATATTGGTGATCGAGATTGAGAAAGCCCGGCTTTTCAGCAGGAACTACTGTGCCACTTTCAGTGAGAACGCCGGAATTGGGACGCTCAGCGATAGCCGAGATGGTTTTGTGCAGCCACTGCATTTTTGCCAGGCACTGCGGGCACTCAGTAAGATGCGATACAAACTCCTCCCTGAGTTGTATAAAATACTGCTGGGTGGGCTCAGGAGCCAGGGGGAAACAGTAATTGAAGATATCAATAGGCCCAATGTCTTCACAGTGAAAGTACATCAAGGTCATAACCGGTTCGGGCAGTTCAGCTATCAGTTCCTGTCGCTGCTGATAAACAAGGTTTCTGCAATAGCTGCATATACACAGGTGCCTCAGGACATCTCTGTCGATTTCGGCAAAGTCCATTGCAACGAATGATTCGACGGATTCCTGTGCCTGCGAGCAGGTAACGTCGCTTTGTGCAGGCCTTGCGTCAAACATCGATTTTAATCTTGTAAGCTGTTTTGAGATAAGAGGCAGGCCTCGCAGTGTTTCAATGTCGTGACGGCATTGGTAGCATTGCTCTACGTGGGCGGTTATCGTGCCGGGCACCATCATTTTCAGTTCATCATCGGCAAAATCCGGCAGGAACCTTTTGGCTGCCGCACAATCGACAGGTGCATTGGGTTTATCCATATCGCAAAGCACAGGGGCAATCTCATAGCAGGTAATTACGCCTGAATTGGCTCGGTCGGCGATGTCGTAAATGGTATTGTGCAATTGCTGTATCTTTTCAAGACACACCGGGCAGAAGCTAAAATGTTCGATAATTTCCGCACGGTCTTCGGAATATAATTCCTCGGAGAATATACAGCAGTCAATGAAATGATGATTTTCAAGCTCTGCACAGCGAGGATAGCTTACTTTGGCAAGCTTCTTAATTATCTTTTGACGGGTGTTGTAAAGATGCTCTCTGCAATCGCGACACCGACAGAGATGTTCAAAAGCCCCCGATGCAGCCTCATTAAAACGCATTGCGGCGATTAGTTCAATCGAATTGTGAACGTCCTGACATTCGTCCGAGTTATGAAAACCGGGCCTCGAGTAAATTTCAGCTAACCTGGTAAGCTGTTTTGAACTTAAATTTAGCGACTGCAAGGTTGAATAGTCTTTGCTGCACTGCTCGCATTCGTCCAGATGTACGGTTATCGGGGTTGGGATGGTTGTCTTCAGCTCGGGCTCGGCAAGTAACGGCAGGAATCCTTTTACTATCTGGCAGTCAACCATTTCATCGAGCAGGGCGAATTGTCTTTTTAGTTGAGTTATTATTGGCTGCCGGGAGGGTTCTATGGTTTGCCCGGGGACGGCCGAATCCGACATATAACTTTGCAGTTCAGCCAGTTTTTCGAGGCAGTAAGCGCAATTGCTGATATGCTTCAGGATTTTCTTGGGGACATGCTTCATAGTGGCGGGTTTTAGCATATCATAAAAATTCTTTGACGCACGCCTGCATTGTTTCTTAGCTTTGGGTATCATAGGCTTTACTCCTTTTCGCTATGCCTGTAACAGGGCGTGTTAAGAAAGCAGCGCAGCTTCTTGACCGCTGAAGTGATATACCTGTTGACGGACTGCCTTTTTATACCCATTTGCTCGGCAGTTTCCTCGCTGGTATAGCCTTCTTTGTACTTTAACTTTACAGCCATGAGTTCATGTTTGTGCAGGTTGTGCTCGAGGAACTTGAGTGTCTTTTGTGCCTGTTCGTCCTGGATTGCAAGTGCGTCCGGGGGATTGATTTCAACGGTACTGTATTTGTTGCGGCTGGCATATCTTTTGATACGGGCTTCGTATTTTCTTGCCTGTCGGGCTGTATCGATAACGTCGTTGGTAATTGCCTGGTATAAATAACCCTTTACATCGATGATGTTTTCAGGAATAGGTCTTGCAACAAGGGAAAGAAAACTCTGCTGAAAAATGTCTTCAGCTTCAGTTCTGCCTTTTATATGGAAACGGATTATAGTGCGGATAAAATCCTCATGCTCTTCGAAAATCCTACCGGCATGCTCCACACGCCTTGATATTTCGGGCAGCTGTTGTGTTTTTCCTCTTTCCACAGAGTTTAACTCCGACTATTCTTACCACCACGACTAACCGGTTAGATGAGAGTTTTTGCAATAGAAGTAAACGTATATTTGGCGTTTTATACGTGCGCACCAAAAAAGGACGCCGCTACATCATACTCGTCCGCGGCCCGGCAAAGCCCTTCCGCAACATAAAAACAGTGCTCCTAAGCACAAAGCAAAAGGTCACTCACCTTAAGCGATTCAGGAAAAAAGACTTTGCTGGTTTCGGTTGAATCGCCAAAGTACAGCATACTTCTCTAACCGATATTCAATAGTACACTTATATTAAAACCACTCCCTGGGCTTTTGTCAACTAAAAATATAGTATAAATTGGAAAATATAATGCTGAAAAGGCCTAGCGCGGGCTTAAAAATTGTGCAGAACAGCAAAAAATTTGCAAAAAAATGTCGCTTTACCTCATTTTAGGTGATTTTTATTTAAAATTCCGCAAGAAATTATTGACAAAATCTCAAAAATTGTTATCTTTAGTACTTTCTGGGAAGCTATTTTTTCCTAAGAAACTTGAGAAAGCAAAAATGGCGGATTATCCTGCATTGTGGTTGGTTTCCGCGAATGGCTCAGGACAGAGAATGCTGTCTGATGCTAAAGTTCAGCGGAATATCATTTTGTCAGAAATGGACATTTTCCATTTTTGTGAAAAAGGTTATTTGTTCCTTAATCGGTAAGAAATTCAGTTAAATTTTATCTTATGAAAAAGGAGGTAAAAAAAATGTTCAGGAAAATGTTATTAATGGTTTTAGTTGTTTTTTTGCTTCTTGGAATGGCAGAGAAGTGCTTTGCATCTGACTCGCCGGAGTCTCTTTACGATAAGGCGAGGGGATATGCAAAGTCTAAGAAGTATGAAGAAGCAAAGAGTTTGTATCAACAGATAATGCAGCAGTATCCCAGCAGTCCGTATGCCGGCACGGCACAGATGGGTATTGCAGAGGTAGATGTCCTCACTGATATTAATGCGGGAAAGATAAGCGAGGCGCAGGCGGGAATTAACAGTTTAACTGCCGGTTTTTCCGAAGACCCGAAGTTGCCGGAAATACTGTACTTTATCGCAAGAAGATATAGATGGACATTGAATTATGAAGAGGCAAAAAATCTCTGTCAACAGATAATCCAGCAGCATCCCAACAGTTCGTATGCCGGCAGGGCACAGATGAGTATTGCAGAGATAGATATTACCTCCGACATCAAAGCTGGAAAGATAAACGAAGCCCAGACGGGGGTCAACAGCTTAATTGCTAATTTTTCCGGAGATCCGAATTTGCCGACGATACTTTCTTATATCGCAAGACAATATAGATGGTCAAAAAAATACGAGCAGGCCAAGGGCGTTTATCAGCAAATAATACAGCAGTATCCTAATACTTCTCATGCCGGCAGTGCACAGATGAGTATTACAGAGATGGATATTGTCACTAATATCAATGCGGGAAAGACAAGCCAGGCACAGGCGGGAATTAACAGTCTGATTGCCAATTTTTCCGGACATCCGGATTTGCCTAAGGCGATTTACTATATTGGAAGAAAATACAGATGGACAAAACAGTACGAAGAAGCCAGAAATTACTATCAACAAATAATACAGCAGTATCCTGACAGTTCGTATGCAGCCAAGGCGCAGAGGGATATTGCGGAGGTGAATATCCTCCTGGATATTACTGCGGGAAAGATAAGCGAGGCCCGGACGGGAGTCAACAGTCTGATTGCCGGTTCTTCCACAAATTCGGATTTTGCGAGGACACTTTATTACATTGGAAGAAGATATGGTTCAACAGAGAATTACGAAGATGCCAGGGGCATCTTTCAGCAAGTAATACAACTGTATCCCGGCAGTCCATACGCACGCAAGGCACAGATGAGTATTACAAAGATAGATAACCTGTCTCTTATCGCATCCCGAAATGATGGCGGTGTCATGGCGGCGGTTGACAGCTTAGTTGCCTCTTATTCCGGCGATTCGGAGGTGTCTATAGCGGTGTGTCAGATAGCAAATAAATATTACGAGCAGGCTCTTAAGGCCGAAATAGAAGGCCTTGCAGCTCTGGCAAAGGACTATTCCCAAAAAGCTGAAACGTTATGGGAAAGAGTGATAAATGAACTTCCGGTTTCTGATATGACACCGGAGGCGCATTGTAACAGAGCTGATTATTATAGCAAATTGGGCCAATACGAAAAATCAATAAATTGCTATCAAAAAGTAGTTGATGATTATCCCAATTCTCAATATGCATGGAATGCCCTGTATATGGTAGGATTTACCTATGAAAGATTTCAGGAAACAGGGCGTATTTCGAAGTTAGAAGCCGAACCTAAGGTAAAAGCCGCTTACGAGCAGCTTCTCGAAGAATATCCAACTTGCCCACGGACAAAGCAGGCCGGGAACTGGTTAAATTTGCATAATTCCAATTAAAGAAAGGGTTGAGATAGACAGGAACGAAGATAGCAGTTTCCATTTCAACCTTTTTTAGGTGTGATATTTTTTGTCCATTAGAGTAGATGGTCTGCTCACGCTGCCTGCCTGCCCTCTGCCAGGTGATTATTGGAAAGTTTTTGCTAAAAACAAAAGATGATACCATATCTGGATTACCCTCTCCAGCACAAGGGCTTCTTTCGTACTGCCCTTTATCTGCATTGCCATTTTCGGCTATAGAACTTCAAACGTCCACGGCCACAAATACTAAAAACAACACCAGATAACCGGTTCCAAAATTAAAGCAGCCCGGCTTAAAAACCGGGCTGCTTTGTTATATCATCTACTGCAAACCAAACCAATTACTTCTTCCTGTAGTTGGCGTACAAGGCTGGACTGTAAACCGGTGCATCTATCTTTTTGCGCCAGGCATACATGTACTTTTTAAGCTCATCAACTTTTTCAGGCATCTTATCCGCCAGTTCGGTCTTTTCATAAGGATCTTTGGTTATGTTAAACAGCTCAAAATGATGTTTTTGCATAGCAGGAGCAGGCAACTCGAAAAACTCGATCAGCTTCCAGTCACCTTTTAAAATGGTTCCGCATGGGCCCAGTTTTTTGGGGCCGTTAGGTTTATAGTGTACCATCAATGGATAACGCAGCCAATGAAGCTCGTCTCGGCCAAGCTTGGCTTTCGGATTCTTCAAAACCGCCGTAAGATCAACACCGTCAATATTGGAATTATGTTTCGGATCGCCTTTAGTATTTGTCATCGTCAAAATAGTGGGATAAAAATCATGACCGATAACCCGCTCGTCACTAACAGACCCTGCTTTGGTAACGCCGGGCCATTTTATGAACAGTGGCACACGGGTCCCGCCTTCGTATGGAGTCACTTTGCCGTCACGAAGAGGATAATTGGATGTTATATTCCTTCTGATTTCGCCGCCGTTGTCACCGAAGAAGAAAACTATCGTATTATCAGTAATTCCCGCTTTATCTATCGCTTCCAGAACCCGCCCTACTCCGTCATCGAGATGCTCTATCAATGCCGCATACTTGGGATTCTGATGATGTAGCTCAGGGCTTATCTTCGCTTTGTATTTCTCTATTTTTACCTTTTTTGCGGCAATTGGCGTGTGCACTGCATAATACCACAGATTCAAAAAGAAAGGCCTGTCGGAATTTTTATTTTCTTCTATGTATTGAACGGCTTTATCGCTCAGGCAGCCGGTAAGATGGTCGCCTGGCTTATAGTCTTCAAGATCAGGTATACTATAACCCTTCTTTTTAGATTTGAACGGATAAAAATAACTGCCTGGACAGCAAGACTGATTAGACGCGATAACCTTATCGAATCCTTGATCTTGGGGCCTGTATC
>CAZECQ010000076.1:10555-11384 GCA_964510545.1 uncultured Pirellulales bacterium
GTCTGTATCCTTCTTTGCCGACATGCTATTTACCTATATGATAAGTTTTATATCCATTGCTCTTCAGGGCCTCAGCCAAGGTGACTTCTTCGGCAGGCATATTAAGGCCGTTGCCGGTAACTCCTCTTAACTCCCCATGGCCTATGGCGCCAACACGTGCCGGGTACTTGCCGGTTAAAATACCGATTCGGCTCGGCGCACAAGTCGAATGCGATGAATGGGCCTGCATAAAACGCATGCTCTGGCTTGCCAACTTGTCTATATTGGGCGTTTCATAAAGATCGCCTCCCATACAACTCAGATCTGTATAACCAAGATCATCCGCTAATATAAAAACTACATTAGGCCGCTTTTTTGGGGATCCCGTCGCAAATGAGGCACATCCGGATAATGGAAGTGCTGCTAAAGTCAAACCAGCCGCTTTAAGAAAATTCCTTCTCGATAATCCCTTTTTTTGTAAAACAGACATAAATACAACTCTTTCTTTAAATAAAATTAGTTTTGCGTTCATTCTGTCTAAAATGGTCGAAACATTTTTATATTCCTTGATAACGTAAAAAACCAGGGTTGTGAATCAATGGCGCCTATTATACCACAAACGATATATACACCGGAAGGGAAAAAGACAACTTTCAGCTTTCCTCAATTGTTCCAGGAACCGTTTTTATTCCATGCTTCTTCAAGGCTTTTTCGTAATCCTCCAACCTTATTGAAATTTCACGCTTGTCGCGGCCAAGCCTGAATTCTTCGTAGTCCCTCTGGGACGAAGTAGAATGGCGAAGCCGGGCACCGAAGCCACTTTTCCGTCATTGCGAGGAGGCCGTTAGGC
>CAZECQ010000077.1:0-11305 GCA_964510545.1 uncultured Pirellulales bacterium
TAATATCAAACCTGTCTTGCAAAATCAAGATTTTCAATTTTTATTTTGTCTGCGGCTGGTGTTGGCGTGGGTAGTGCAAAAGCGGCTTAAATTTTTAAGGTGCTTCTTCTTCGGTCTCTTCGACAAGACCCTGTTCGAGCTTGCGGGCGTATTCAACACAATATTTGGCCCAGGGCTTGGCTTTGAGCCGAGCAATAGCTATTGGTTCGTTTGTAGCTATGCATATACCGTAAGTTCCCTGCTCGAGGCGCCCCAGTGCCTTGTCGATTTCCCTGAGCAGTTTTCTTTCGCTGTCCAATAGTTCCAAGGCAAACTCCTGCTCGTAGTTATCTGTCCCAATATCTGCCATATGAATCGGCATACTTGAGAGGTCACCGCTTGCATCGAGCCGGGATTTTTTGAGGGCCTCATTGTGCATTTCAGTTACGTCACCAATTATCTCGTGGCGTTTTTCCAGCAGTAGTTGCTTGAATCGTTCAGTATCGGCAGCACTTAAATGATTTTTCTTTGCCCTGCCTGAGCTTGTATTTTCACCGGATGCCTTTTTACGTTTTTGTGCCACTTTTGCGCTTGCCTTTCTTTCTTAGAACCCAACTTAGTACTGAACCTTTTTTAGCGGTCTATAGAAACCACCATTATAACATATTTTACTATATTATTGCGCACATTACTTATTCTCTTCATAGCTGCGAAATCGAACCTCAAAAGTATAGCAAGGCAACGAAATTATTCAAGTTAATTTACTTAGAGACAGCTAAATTTCTGAAAAAAAGCGGTTAAAGTAAGATGCCGGGGGTTATTTCGGGTGTTCGCTGTTTGGATTTTGGGGTGGGATTATTTGTTTATCTTTTGCGAATTTACCTAAAGGCAGGAAGAATTTTTCCCGGCCCACATTAGCTGTAAACGTCCTGATGCCAAATACTTTTTCAATATGTTTTGTTGAGAATACGTCCCGTGCGGGACCCTGCAGGTAATCGCCCCTGTCAGCAAGAAGCAGGACAACATCTGCGTACTGGGCGGCCAGATTAATATCGTGCGTTACGGCCACTACGGTTTTGGCTTTCTCAAGTTGTGCGGCTTTTAGCAAATCGTATATGCCAACCTGATGTTTCAAATCCAGAAAGCTTGTCGGTTCATCCAAAAGCAGAATAGCTGTGTTTTGTGCAAGCGCCCTTGCAATGAAAACCCTTTGTCGTTCGCCGCCGCTGAGGTTACCGAGCAGGCGGGAAGAGAACTGGGCAGTGTCGGTTGCTTCGAGCGCTTCGTTGACTATTTTTCTGTCGGTTCTGCTCTCAAATCCCATTTGACCGAAATAAGTAGTCCTTGCCATCATTACCGTGTCGAATACCGAAAAACCGAATACCGGCACGAATTCCTGTCGTACAACCGCCACTTTTTCGGCAAGGGCTTTGGTGTTGTAAGATTTTATCGATGAGCCGTCAATCCGAATTGTGCCCGATTTTGGTTTTAGGGCGGCGCACAGCAGATTTAGCAGTGTGCTTTTACCGGCCCCGTTCGGGCCGGCAATTGCCAGGAAAGAGCCTCTCTCGACTTCAAAGCTGAGGTCATCGAGGACCGGGCTTTTGGAATACCCAAAATTTAATTTAGTGACTTCTATAATGTTCATTTGCTTAGCCAGCCAACCTTGTGTGTGTATTTAATCAGCAGCACCAGGAAAAAAGGCCCGCCTACAATGGCTGTAACCACGCCGACCGGCAACTGTGCGGGGGCGACAATAATGCGCGCCAGCGTGTCGGCAGCGACCAGGAATATCGCACCAACGATTCCGCTGAGTGGAAGCATCTGTCGGTGGTCAGGGCCAAATACAAGTCTGACGCCGTGGGGAACAATCAATCCGACGAAGCCTATCAGGCCGCTCAGGCTGACAGCAACGGCAGTTATGAAAGCTGCGGCTGCAAAAGCAATCGTCTGAATTGCGGTGACGTTTACACCCATATTCCGGGCATCGTCCCGGCCGAAGCTGATGGCATTTAGCTGCGGACTAATGTAAAATAATGTCAATATTCCGGCCACTACAGAGCCTGCACTGAGCCAGAGCACAAAAAAATCTTCTTCCGCCATGTTGCCCATAAGCCAGAATATCGTTGAATGTACCTGCTCGGATTTTGCCACCGACGTCAGGAACATAATCACCGCTGAAAAGAATGCGTTGACTACGACACCTGCGAGCAACAGGCCGGTTATGTGTGATTTGCCGGTCAATCGGCCGATGAACCACACGAGCCAAATGGTCCCCATTGCCCCTGTAAATGCGAAAACAGCTATCGGTGACCATCCCCAAAATACCCAGTTTAATCCACTGAGAACAGCGATGATTGCTCCTAATCCTGCTCCGCTGGATATGCCGAGTATATACGGGTCAGCGAGGGGGTTGCGCAATATGGCCTGGAAGACAACACCAGCGCAGGCCAGGGCGGCACCGACTATTGCCGCCAGGATAATGCGGGGCAATCTGACGCGGACAAAAATTTCATAGTCAGGATTGACCGAACCCTGCAGGGCCTTTGAGCTGAATACCTTTTTCAGTGAAATGCTTTCGGTGCCTATCAGAGAGCAGAGGAACATCACTACTACAAGCAGAGCAAGTGCCAATACGATTGTCACAATCAGTTTTTTTGCTGTCAGTGATTTGTTCATTATTTTTTGTTCTTAAACAGTTCAGGCCTTAAACATCGGGCGATGGTTTCGGTTCCTTCATACAGTCTCGGCCCAAGGCGTGAGACAGTATCGCCGTCGATAACGTAAATTCTTTTGTTTATTACAGCCGGCGTATTCTTAAATCTGCTCCAGTACCGAAGTGCGTCCTCTTGCTGTTGTGCTGTCTGTTTCTGTCCCATTGCCGCCTCAATTATAACTTCGGCATTGCAGGCGTAAACCTGCTCGGAGCCGATTGGCGGATACTTATGCACCGTTGGGGCGATGGCATTTTCGCCGCCGGCCAGTTCAATCATCTCATTAACAAATGTGTCCCTGCCGGCCACTCGTAACGGCTCTCTCTGGACGACATAAAGCACTCTGACCTTATCGCCTGTGCCAGCCGAAGCTGAAAGATTATCCAGTTTTTTTCTGATACTTGAGACAAGTTCGTCTGCCTGTTGCCGGCTACCGGTTGCTGTTGCGATTTTCTCAACTGCATTAAAAAAATCGCCGACCTTCTCGATATTTACAGTCAGGCATTTATAACCGATTCGTTTCAGGCGATGGGCGATATTTCTCTGCTGGTCGAATCCGAGCGTAACTACCAAATCCGGCCTGGCAGCTATTACCGCTTCGATATTCGGCTGCCAAAATGTCCCGAGTTTTGGTTTCTTTGCTGCGGCAGGCGGATAATTGCATTGGAGTGTTACGCCGATGATTTTATCGCCGAGGCCGAGGGAAAAAAGTATTTCTGTAAGGCTTGGAGCGGTAGAGACAATTCTGTTGATATTATCCGGCGCGGTTATGTGTGTGCTTTGGTCCTGCCGGGTGGCGAAAATTGCAAATCCTGCGCAGCTCCAACCCAAAATTATCAATAATAACCACCACCATTTATTCATCAGGTCCTCTTAAACTGTTTTTGAAGTTCGGCTATAGAGAATTTTATTGTTGTGGGTCTGCCGTGCGGACAGCGACTCGGCAATTCGAGAATTTCTCTGTCGGCGAGCAGTTTTTCTATTTCTGTGCTGCTTAGTCTTTGCCCTGCTTTAATTGCCGCTTTGCAGGCGGCCATATTCAGGACTTCATCGAGCATTCTTTCGGGGTCGGAGGTGACATTTTTATCTTTGAGCAAATCGATTAAATCCCGAACAAAATCAAGCGGTTCGGCCTTTGCAAGTAATGTGGGAAATGCCTGTATAGCCATTGTCTGCGGGCCGAACGGGACAATTTCGATTCCTAATTTTTCAATGAGTTCGGCATTGGTTTGGAGTAACTCGGCCTGGATATCGGGCAATTCAAAACTTTCAGGTATCAGCAGTTTCTGTGATTCGAGTCTGCTTTGTTGTATTCGTCGCCGCAGGTCTTCGTATATTATTCGTTCGTGCAGTGCGTGCTGGTCGATAATGATAAAGCCTTCGTCGGTTTGTGCGACAATAAAACTGTCGTGGATTTGAATCGCATTAAGCGGCCCGGCTTCTGCTGCGGTTGTCTTTCCGCCTGTTGCCGCAAACTGCTTTCCTGTGTGGTCAATGCCGGCGGGGCTCGGTATTGTGGCTGCAGCGGCTGTTCGTCGAAATCCTAACTGCTGTTGTGTTTGAACAGGTTTGTGTTTGTTAAAGAACTCGGCCATTGCATCTGCAATTTTTTGGCTTCTATGCTGCGTGGCGGCGGTGTCCTGAAGTGAACCTGTCGGCAGCCTCACATCCATATCGAAATCTGTTGCTAAAAGTTTTTCCCGTAGTGCCCCGAGGATTTGCGAATGAATGAGATTGGCGTTATAAAAGCGTACTTCGATTTTCGTGGGATGGACATTTACGTCCACATCCTCGCAGGGCATCTGAATAAACAAAAAGATTACGGGGTATCTGTTCGGCTCAAGGCGGCCGCGATATGCTTCTTTGACTGCGTGTGAGATGAATTTGTCACGGATGAATCGGCCGTTTAGAAATACATATTGAAATTTGTTGTTTGCCCTTGAGATATTGGGTTTACCCAACAGGGCATAAATATGCACTTGTTTCTCGGTGCTTTCGGTTTCAATGATGTTGTCGGAAATTTCGGAGGAGAACAGTTCAGCTATGCGCTGCCGAAGGTTTTGACCGCTCGGCAGTCTATAAAGCTCTCGTCCGTTTGCGGTCAGTGTCATATCCAAATCACATTTTGCCAGTGCGATGCGTGTGAAATGCTCGGTGATGTGCCCTGCTTCGGTATTGGCGGTTTTGAGGAATTTGCGTCTGGCCGGCAGCTTATAAAAAATGTCTCTTACCTGGATTGTTGTGCCGTAGTCTGCGCTGCAGGGGCCAAGGGAACTTTTTTGGCCGCAATCAATCTCGATGCAGTTTCCGGCATCCGAATCCTTTGTTCTGCTTACAGCTTTGACTTTTGCCACCGAGGCGATACTTGCCAGTGCTTCGCCTCTAAAGCCGAGGGTCGATATGCCGAGCAGGTCTTTGCTGGTTTTAATTTTGCTTGTGGTGTGGGATTCGAAAGCGCTGAGTAGGTCTTCTCCATCCATTCCGCAGCCGTCATCAGCGACGGAGATTAATTTTCGGCCGCCATCTTCGATGGAAACGGTGATTTTTGTGGTGCCTGCATCGATACTGTTTTCCAGCAGTTCCTTGGCCACATTGGCGGGCCTTTCAATTACCTCGCCGGCGGCAATCATATTAATCATATTTTGGTCAAGGACGACTATCCGGCCCATTATTCTCTCCCGCCCCCGTATCGAATGATTACTGATTATTTTCTATTTATTATCTTCGGGGTCTTTTCGTCTCGTTGGTAATCAATTATTAATTTTTCAGCAGGCTTTTTCCGGTCATCTCTTTTGGCTGCGGCAGAGACATCATCTCCAGGAATGTCGGCCCTACGTCGGCCAGCCTTCCGCCCTGCCGCAGCTTGTTATTTTTATAGCGTTCATCAAACACAATCAACGGCACATCGCCGACAGAGTGGGCGGTGTGCGGTTTACCATTTTCCTGCACCATTTTTTCGAAGTTTCCGTGGTCGGCGGTGATTATTGCAGCGCCGCCAAGACTCTTTAGCTTATCCAGTATTCTGCCGACACATTCATCGACCACCTCAGCGGCTTTAGTTGCTGCAGCCAATATGCCGGTATGGCCCACCATATCCGGATTGGCAAAATTGACTACTACGACATCGTATTTGTTTGAGTCGAGTCTTTCAAGCACGACATCGGTAACTTCGTAAGCGCACATCTCGGGCTGTAAATCGTATGTTCTGACCTGAGGTGAAGGGACGATTTGCCTGTCTTCGCCGCTGAACGGTTTTTCGGTGTAATCGTTGAAGAAAAAAGTAACGTGTGCGTACTTTTCTGTCTCTGCGCAGCGAAACTGTTTCAGCCCCAGAGAACTGAAGTATGCACCTAATATATTTTTCATTTTTGGTGGCTTTGCAAATGCCACCGGCGCCGGTATTGTAGCAGCGTATTCGGTCATACAGACATAATAAATGTTGGGCCTGTTTGCTCTATCAAATTCCTTGAAATTCGATTCAACAAATGCGCGGGTGATTTCGCGTGGTCTGTCGCCTCTGAAGTTGAAGAATATTACGCCGTCACCATCGCTAATGGCAGCGAGCGGAATATTTTCATTATTGACAATGCAGGTCGGTTCGATAAATTCGTCCGTTACCTCTCTTTCATAGCTTTTGGCAATTGCTTCGGCAGCACTGGCTGCTTTGAGTCCTTTTCCTGTTCTGAGGCACTCGTAAGCTTTTTGCACGCGCTCCCATCTGCTGTCTCGGTCCATCGCATAGAATCTACCCATCACAGTTGCTATCTTGCCTGTGCCTATTTCTTTGGCTTTTTTTTCAATTTCAGCTATGAATCCGGCGCCGCTGTCCGGTGACGAATCCCGGCCGTCGGTAAAGGCGTGAATAAAGACGTTTTCGACGTTGTTTCTTTTTGCCAGCTCAAGCAGGCCGTACAAGTGGTCAAGGAGTGAGTGGACGCCAATGTCACTGCAGAGACCCATAAGGTGCATTTTGCCATTATTTTCTTTTACGAATTTGATTAGTTTCAGAAATTCCTTGTTTTCAAAGAACGACCCATCGCTGATAGTCCGGCTGATTCTTACGGATTCCTGAGGTACGATTCTGCCTGCCCCGATGTTTTGATGCCCGACTTCGCTGTTGCCCATAGTCCCTTCCGGCAGTCCTACATCCTGACCTGAAGTGTGAATAAGGCAGTTTGGGTATTCGGCCATCAACATATCATCTGTCGGCGTATGAGCGCACCTTATGGCGTTATATTTATCTTCATCAGGATTTGGGTTATGCCCCCAGCCGTCGCGGATGATTAAGAGAAAGGGCTTGTTCTTTAAAGTAACTTTTTGTTTTGCCATAAAAGACCTTTCAAACAAAGGCGATAGAAACAAGGCATCGTTCCGGCTGCGATTTTAACCTTAGCCGGATTAACCAAATATCCCAACCGGATTAACCAAATATCCCAATATGATATAAGCCGAGATTCATAATGTCAAACATTTAGAAAAAACCTCAAAAATGAAAGGTTTATATCGGCAAAATTTTTTGACAGCAAAATTAACTATGGTATAATTACCCGATAGTTGATAGAGTAGCGTGCTGAATGTCTATAGATTGCTGCAGGTGGTTTGTCCTGATAAGATAGAAGGGGAACATACGTGTCTGTTCGCACGAAGAGAGTAGATAATAAGTTTATAATTGATGTTTGCCTGTTTGCAGCAAATGACCTGCGAATAACAAATCACAAGTTACAAACAGCCGGTTGTGTACTGTCTGTTTTATCCTGCGTGTTGTTTTTCTGTCTTATGAGCGGAGTCCTGATATTTTTTACCGGTTGTGGCGGGGCCAGGCAACAGGCCGATAATACACATATTGAGTTGTATGTTGATGCCGTAACGCTTACCGAACGCAGCGAAAAGGAAAAGGCCATAAATAAACTTAACTCGGCTATCCAAAGAAACGAGAGCTTCTCGCTGGCATATTCACTGCTCGGTGAGATTTATCAGGAAATGCAGGACTATGAGAGCAGTGCCGCTTCTTACGAAAAGGCAACAGAGTTGAACCCGTGGTCTTTCAACGACAATTTCAATCTTGGGCGGGTTTATCAGCTTATGAAGAAATTTGCGGAGGCGGTCAGGGCATATAACAGGGCATGTGAGCTTAATGAGTACCATCTTGGGGCACATTTGAATAATGCCAGGTGCTATTATGAGCTCGAAGACTACCAGAATGCCTTGCTGTATGGCGAACAGGCGGAGCGCATTGACCCAAATGCGGGTGAGGTCCAAAAAATTCTTGGTGATGTTTATGGTTCGCAAAAGGACTATGATCTGGCTATTAGTTCGTACAAGCGAGCGCTTGAAATAGACAGCAGCGACCCTGAGGTTATGGCTTCGCTGGCGATTGCATACTTAAGAACCAATCGCAACGAACCGGCAAAGGTGTTGTTGGAGACGGTGCTGCAAATCCAGCCTGAAAATAATATCGCCTATCAGTATCTTGGCTATTGTTATCTTCAACTTTACTCACAAGCCATCGAGTTATACAACAAAGCGACTAAGGTAAGTACCGAGGAGCCGGAGCTTATTGCTTCTCTGAAGGAAAAGGCGGACAAAATACTGGATGAGGCGACGGAAAGCTACAGCAGGGCGATTGAAATAAATGCTAAGGACTGGGAGGCGTTGAGGGGGCTGGGAGTTGCATATATGTTGAAGGCACGCAGAGACAAAGATAATATGCTAAAAGAAAAGGGCCTTGAGCAGTGGCAGCGGTCTCTGGAAGTCAATCCCCAGCAGCCTGACCGCGAAAGATTACTTAAACTGATAGCATATTATTCCAAGTAAGAATGATTTCATAAGCACATAAGGCATAACCGCTCTTTTGTTTTTTTATGCCGGACATCAATTATGACAGAGTTGAAGAAAGAAGAAAATGATGCCCAGCCGAATTCAGGCTGGGCTTTTTTGAAGCGTCTGCCTTTGGCAATGCCAGAGCTTAGGGCTCATCTTATTTTTTGGCCCATAGTGGTAGTGGGTTTTGCATTGGATTTAGCCAGCAAAAGGGCTGTATTCGACCGGTTAGAGCAGCCGTACGGTTCTGTTTCAGTTATAGATGGTTTTCTACGATTAGTAAGGGCTGAAAACCCCGGCGCAGCTTTTGGAATAGCTGCGGGACAGCATTTTTTGCTGGCAGCGGTTTCAGTTGTTGCAATGATAGTGATTTTTGGGGTTTTTCTTTTCGGCAGGACCAAAGGTAAATTGATGCATATTTCTCTTGGACTCTTTGCAGCGGGTGTTTGCGGTAATCTTTATGACAGGATTTTTAATGACGGGATGGTGCGTGATTTTATCGACGTCTATTATAATCGATATCATTGGCCGGCATTTAATCTCGCCGACAGTATGCTCTGTGTTGGAGTTGGGTTAATGATTATTTCAATTCTTTGGTTCTCCAAGCGTCCCTCATAGCGATTATTTGATTTGGCAGGGTATTGAAAGCCAAAGCCATTGCTGGAATTTTGCTTTACTCGGAAGTTTTATCAAAGACATGCTCGGCAACATAAATCGGGGCGTTTGAGGCGACGCCGAGCGCAATTGCATCGGAAGGGCGGGAATCGATTTTGATGGTTTCTCCGTTTGAATCCAGATGTATCTTGGCGTGGAAGGTATGATTTCGCAGGTCGTTGATAACAATTTTTTCTATTTTGGCGCCGAGGCTTTTAATTATATTGTCCAGCAGGTCGTGTGTCATTGGCCGGGGCGTTTCGATGCCTTTTAGCCGGCGGTCGATTGCAAAAATTTCAACAATGCCGATGACGATGGGGAAACTGCGCTTGCCGTTGCGCTCCTTTAGAACGATTATCTGCTGGTCGGATGTTTCATTAATGATTATGCGAGACAGTTCTGCTTCCACATCCATTTCGGCACCACCTCTATTAAATCAGTTTTCCAGTTCGTCGAGGTGTTTTTCTATTGTTTGCAATTGTTCGGTTAACTCGGCCAGTTTTGCTCTGGCCTGTTCTACCACTTTTGGTTTTGCTTTGGAAATAAAATTTTCGTTACCCAATTTGGCCTCAACAGTTGTTTTGGCCTTTTCTATTTTATCCTTTTGTTTTTTCAGTTTTTTGCGTTCGGCCTGCTGGTCAATAGCATCATGTACATAAACTTCAGTTGCATCTGCAATTGCAACCGCAGCATTTGTTGGTTTTGCAATGGCAACTCCAGCCTCAAATTCTTTTACATAGGCCAACTGATGGATAAGTTCCACGTTTCGGTTTAAGGTGTCAACAATTTCTTTTTGTGACTTTGTGGATACAGCTAACATTTCATTTGGCGGTATGTTTCTTTCGTTTCTGATATCTCTTACTGTCCGAATTGCGGATTGTACTGTTTCAATTTCCTTTTCAGCGTTCTCATCCACTAAATAATCCAGCTCCATCGGCCATTGGGCGATAACCAGTGCTTTGGCGTCTTTTGCTTCGGCAAGGCCTTTGAGTTTTCTTGCCGGTGCAATATCGTTTAGTTTCTGGAATATTCCTTCAGTGATAAACGGTATAAAAGGGTGTAACAATCGAAGAATCTGGTCGAGTGCAAAAGCAAGGACATTTTGGGCGAGGGGTTTTTGCTGCTCATCCTGCATTCTCGGCTTGAGCCACTCAAGATACCAGTCGCAAAAATCGTTCCAGAAAAATCTGTAAAGCTGTGCTGATGGTTCGCTGTATTTGAACTGGTCAAGGGATTTGGTAACGTCAGCAATAGTTTGTGCCAGTCGTGAAAGAATCCACCTGTCTGTGATTGTTATTTTATCTTTGTCAAATTTTTCCGGGTCGATTCCTTCCAGGTTGTCTATTGCGAATCGCGATGCGTTCCAGAGTTTATTGCAGAAATTTCGGCCGATATCGAATTTTGGAGATGTATTTGCCGTTCGTCCGTCGGGCAGTGTCATCTGCACTACCGGCATTCGGACATCCTGAGTTTGTGTGGTCATACTGGCCAGGGTAAATCGCATCGCATCGGCGCCGTGACTATCGATGGCCACCAGCGGGTCGATTCCATTACCTAAGCTTTTTGACATTTTGCGTCCCTGGCCATCCTGAATCATTGCGTGAATATAAACATCACTGAATGGAATATCGCCGGCACAATATTGTCCCATCATAACCATTCGCGAAACCCACAGCGTGATAATCTCCCGGGCCGTGCAGAGCACGTCACCCGGGTAAAATGTTTTCATTTCCGGGGTATCGCCCGGCCAGCCCATTGTACTAAACGGCCAAAGCGCCGAACTAAACCACGTATCGAGAACATCCGGGTCGCGACAGAAGCCCGAAGCTTCAAACGCAAATTCTTTCACGGTATTATCGTCTAGTGTGCAAATATAAATATCGTATTCACCCTCAGTGTTTTGCGTAACAGGTGTCAACGGGTCTATTTTAGGATCGATTTCCACGCGGTCGCTAACTCTTATGATTCGGACAACAATGTTATCTTGCTTCCAATTACCCTTGATGTAAGAATCCCAGCCCCAGTTGAGTAATTCGTCACACCAATTTTTTTCGGTTAGGTTAGCTCTTTTGTGCCAGATTGTAATTCTATGTCCCCACCAGAGCTGTCTGCTGATTGGCCAGTCGCGGAGGTTTTCC
>CAZECQ010000078.1:0-11157 GCA_964510545.1 uncultured Pirellulales bacterium
GACCGGATTCAGGACGGCATTCTATGATGAAGACTATTTTTTCTATGCTCTTGAGACCGGAATTACCGCAGAGCTTGATTCCGCCAATGGTGCAATGCCGGGAGCATATCGAATAGGTCTCTGGAACGACCCGCAGCCAAAAGCCAATACAGACCTTGGAGATGCCGGCAAAAGCTATCGTGATGATGTCGGTGTTTATACAAGCTGCGACCAGATGCTCTACAAGGAAAATGCGCACACTGAAGACAGCCAGGGCCTTGGTACGTTCTTCAGATATGGTTATGCCGACGATAAGAGAAATGATATTACAGGCTTTTGGAGTGTTGGATTTCAGTATCAGGGCCTGTTTGAAGGCCGCGACGACGATGTTCTCGCCTTAGGGTTTGCCAGGGGTGGATTCAGTGACAAGGCCTCCACAACTTATACCGATGATTATGAAAGTGTTTTTGAACTCTATTACAGCGCTGCTGTATCACCCTGGCTGCATATCAGCCCGAGCATTCAGTACGTTACCAATCCCGGCGGTGATAAGACTATTGATGATGCCGTCGTACTGGGCGTGCGTGTTCGGGTGATTTTTTAATTGTCGTTT
Source organism: uncultured Pirellulales bacterium (assembly GCA_964510545.1). Taxonomy (GTDB): domain Bacteria; phylum Planctomycetota; class Phycisphaerae; order Sedimentisphaerales; family Anaerobacaceae; genus CAYXPG01. The sequence continues at coordinate 593 of CAZECQ010000078.1, forward strand.
TTATGCCGAGAGAATAAATAAGGTTAACCAAAAAAGAATAGCAGGAGAATTTTATTATGCACATGGCAAATGAATTATTATCGGTTCCGGTTGCAGCCGCTCTTGCTGATAGAGTTGTTCTGATGGACAACGGTTGTATTATTGTTGATGGCGATACAAAAAAAATAATGTCGGATTCAGAACTGATGACCGAGCATGGCCTGGAAGTGCCGGACAATATATAGCTTATGCTTAACAGTTTAGTGATTTTCAGTTTGCAAACTGCCGGCTCACGGCCATACACTTGTTTTATTCTTTGCTTGTTACGTAGATGACCTGCTCGGCGAATAAATTCGGGGCAAATCTTACAGGGCTGAGCCTTGTTTTGACCAGCGGAATTCTCTTTTCTACTTTTACCCCCAGTTTCTCGCAAAATTCGTCGAAATCTTTCAGCGACAGAAAGTGTATATTCGGCGAATTGTGCCATCCGAAAGGAAGCTGTTTGGTTACAGGAGCTTTGCCACCGAACGATAAGGATGCTCTGCAGCGCCAGTGAGCGAAATTGGGAAAGCTCACAATCACTTTTTTGCCGACACACAGCAGTTCGGTAAAAACCTTTTCCGGGTTTTTTACCGTCTGCAGTGTTTGGGAAAGTATCACGTAATCGAAACTCTTACCAGCGTAACTGCCGGGCCCAAGTTCCACATCATGCTGGATAATGGAAAGCCCCCTCTTTACGCACACAAGAACCATATCCTGGTTTATTTCAATGCCTTCACCCTTTATATTTTTGTCCACGGTAAGTGAGGCCAGCAATTGGCCGTCCCCGCAACCCACGTCTAATACGGTGCTGCCTGGCTCTATCAGTGATTCTATCAACTCGTAGTCAACACGCATCCGCTTGGCCTGGTCGAGGGTGTGTATTACATCTTTCGCATTTTGTATTTCGCTTGGCGTTCTGTGCTTTGCGCTTTTTATTCCCGGCTGATGTGTTACTTCTAAAAAGCCCGAAATAAATGAGCCAAGCGTTTCCGGCTCAAGTAAAAAAGCATCGTGACCATAAGGTGACGCAATATTGCAGAAACTAACGTCTTTGCCGTTGACAGCCAGCGCATCGACTATGTCCCTGGATTGTGAGGGCGTAAAGAGCCAGTCACTTGCGAAACTGATTACAAGAAATCTCGATTTTACGTTCGCAAAGGCGTTTTTTAATGACCCAAACTCTCTTTGCAGGTCGAAATAGTCTGCCGCTTTGGTTATGTAAAGATAACTGTTGGCATCGAATCTTTCCACAAATGTTTGGCCCTGATGGTCCAGATAGGTTTCGACGGCAAATTCAGAATCAAAATCGTAGCTGTAGCTCTCGGCCCTGCGCAGCTCTCGTCCGAATTTCTCTCGCATTCCCTGTTCCGACAGGTAGGTTATATGACCAATCATTCGCGCAATTGACAGACCCTTATCAGGGCCTTTTTTATGATGGTATTGTCCATCGGAAAAATCAGGGTCTCCCAGTATCGCATTTCTCCCCACCGCATCAAAGGCAATAGACTGGGCTCCGAGGTGAGCGGTTGTTGCAACCGGTATTGCGGCTTTAACAAAGTCCGGATATTTAATTGCCCACTGCAGAACCTGCATTCCCCCGATTGAGCCGCCGATTACCGCCAGAAGATTTGTTATCCCGAGCTTATCAAGCAGCAGTTTTTGAACATTAACCATATCAGCGACGGTTATGATTGGAAAATCCAGGCCGTATGGTTTTTGTGTCTCCGGATTGTTCGAGGATGGCCCTGTCGTGCCGCTGCAGCCGCCTAAAAGATTGGAGCAAATAACAAAATACTTGTTTGTGTCGATTGCCTTGCCGGGCCCGACCATAGTGTCCCACCAGCCGCTCTTTTTGTCCTCGCTGCTGTGGTAGCCCGCAACATGAGCATCACCGCTTAAAGCATGGCAAATCAAAATGGCATTATCGCCGGCCCCATTAAGTTCACCGTAAGTCTCATAGGCAACATCAATGGGCGCCAGTTTCTTGCCGCAGTCCAGCTCCAACGGCTCCTCATGCCCGACTATCCGTATAGTTTGTGTCTTCACGATACCAACAGAATTTCTTCCAATCTCTGTCATATTAATAGTTAAGTATAACTCAAATCTGCTCTGTGTAAAGAGCGGCCCTGACAAACCGATGCCATAAAACCCTCTCCGGCCATATGTCTTCAGACAGGTCATAACCGTTTGTATGATTATGGATTAAACCTGATATATTTTATTTTGGTCCGGATATTTTTCTGCAGGTTGAAATTCACAAGAATCTTCGCATTTTTGAGAATTTCTTAAATATGCGCAACAATCTCCTGTGCGCAAAGAAGTTACATCAGGACATTTTTTGCATAAACTGACATTTTTTCTTGACAAACATAGTCATGATTTTATATACTGTTGTATTTACAGCTTGTGAATGTGAACACAAGCACCATAAAACCGTAGTGTATTTTATGCGGTACCATAGGATACCAAATGAAACTATTCGGCGGTTGCCAATTTACCTTAGAGGACTGTTGTCGTTACGGGAAGAAGGACGAAAGAGTATTTCCAGCCGGAACTTGGCTGAGTTTCTTGGATATAACCCTTGGCAGATAAGAAAGGATTTTTCGTACTTCGGCGGCTTTGGAACTCGCGGCATTGGATATGATGTCGAAAAGCTCATAAAACAAGTTAAGAAAATACTTAAAATTGATACTGTCCACAAGGTGGCTTTGGTCGGAGTGGGCAACCTGGGCTTGGCTGTTTTGGCCTATCCGGGTTTCAAAATGTATGGCTTCGACATCGTTGCCGCTTTTGATTCAAACCCTGAAAAAATTGGTAAAAAAGTAACAAATATTGAAATTGAAGATGTTTCAAATTTGTGGATGTTAAAAAAGAGAAAAATCGACCTTGCGATTATCGCTGTTCCGCGAGAGGCGGCTCAGAAAATCGCCGATGCCTTGGTCAAAGCGAGCATAAAGGGAATCTTGAATTTTTCTCCCTGTCGTATAGCAGTGCCGAAAAAAGTAAAGGTAATTACTATTGACATTGCGATGGACCTTGCTCGTCTGCCGTATTATATGCCGGCAAGTCACTAAATTTTAAGTAGCTTTAGGTGAAATGAAAATGGAAACCGTTTTTATAAGCGAATTAAAACCATTCCTGGATGCCGTGGCACAGCAGATGCAGCTTTATGTCCCAAAAAAATCCGGCGAAAATTATGTCTGTGCCATATATGACCCTGATGCTGATACTTCCGTCGAGATTAACAACATACGCACTTGTACTACTATAAAGGAATTTTTGTTTCCGGTTTGCGAGCTCGCCTCAGTTTACCCGAAACCCCTTGAACCGGAGGACATACAACCATTTGCTGTTTTTGGCCTGAAAGACTGCGACCTGCGCTCTATAGAGGTTCTGGACAAGGTCTTTTTGGAAGAGGATTTCGAAGACCCCTTTTATGTAAAGCGGCGGGAAAAGATGTTTGTTATCTCGACTGATTGTTTTGACCCCGCAGAGAGTTGCTTCTGCAGCTTTCTTGATGGCAAACCATTTGCAAAGAGCGGGTTTGATTTGAATGTCTCCAAAACAAAAGGTGGCTTTGTTATCGAGGCCGGCTCACAAAAAGGCCGGGATTTCATAGAAAAAAACACCCGCCTTTTCATCGATTCTCCTCAGACGGCACTCAATGAGAGAGACCAAAACAGGGCTAGCGCGCAAAAGCAGCTTGAGCAGAATAACGCCCAATACCGCTTTGATGCACCCATTAAGGAAATTGTGGAAAACTGCCAGGAATCCGAGGCTTTTGATGTTGAGGCCGAAAGTTGTGTTGAATGTCAGGCCTGCACCAGAATCTGCCCGACCTGTCACTGTTTCTATCTCTATGATACTAAGCAGCGGGATTACTTCGGCAAAATGAAAATGTGGGACAGTTGTATGAGAATGGCCTATGCCGCCGTCGCCGGCGGTGCTAATCCACGTAAAATACTCGGCGAGAGAATCAAACATCGCCTCCTGCACAAGTTCGTTTATTTCTCTGATAGATACGGCATCAATATGTGCGTCGGTTGCGGAAGATGTATGGATACCTGCATTGGCGGAACCAATACAAAAGACCTGTTAAAGAAATTGAATGAAGAATTCAAAAACAAAAAATCAAAGGTTACAAAATGACTGTAAACCCTTATCAGCCTGTAAACTGCGAAATCGTTGATATTATTGATGAGTCCCCGACGATTAAAAGTTTTGTCGTTGTGCCCCAGGAACAGTTTAGTTTTAAAACAGGTCAGTTTGTCGAATTGACTCTGCCCGGCGAAGGCGAAGCGCCGTTTACCCCTTCCTCGTCACCGGCAGTCACTGAGAAAATGGAAATTACCATTATGAAAGCAGGGCACATAACCGGTTTATTGCACGAATGCAGCAAAGGCCAAAAAGTTGGCATTCGCGGTCCCTATGGTAATGGCTATCCCATTGATGATTTTGCCGGCAAAGAGGTTTACATTGTAGGCGGCGGTGTCGGTTTGGCTCCCATTCGCTCGCTGTTTTTGACCCTCGTCGATAGAATAAAAGATTTCAAGGCAGTGATTTGCAGATTCGGCGCAAGAACTCCTGAGGATTTTATTTATAAGAAAACTGTCTTCGGTCCCTGGCAGAATATTGATGGTGTTGATATGAAACTTACCGTCGATGAATCTGACGGCCAGTGGAAAGGTAATGTCGGAGTCGTAACTACAATATGCAACAAGCGGGATGTCGATGTTAAAAACGCCGTCGCAATTATCTGCGGGCCACCTATTATGATGAGGTTTGCTACAATGAAAGTCCTTGAGTTTGGTTTTAGACCACAGGATATTTATCTTTCAATGGAAAAAAATATGAGTTGCGGAATAGGTAAATGCGGCCATTGTATGCTCGGGAAATATTACGTCTGCAAGGATGGCCCCGTTTTTACCTATGAGCAAATAAAAGACTACCCGAATATTTGGGATTAAAAAAGCATTACACGATACGAGATACAGAACTATGGCTGAAAAGTTAATAATTGATTTAGCAAAATGCAGACTGCAGGATGAGTCAAATGTCCGCTGTTCTTACAAACATCATCCTGAGAACAAAGGTATTGATTCCCTGCTTGAGATGATTCGCTTTGCACTGATTTGCCGCAGGTGTGAATCTGCTCCGTGTGTTAGCGCCTGTCCCAATGGTGCTTTGGAGAAGGTGCCGACCGAAAACGATGATGCCGGTATTCTCAAACGTGCCAACATGCTCTGTACCGGCTGTGGCACCTGTGCAATTGCCTGCCCGTTCGGCACGATATACACCGATTTGATTCCTTTCCCAAGCAGCGTCTGCGACCTGTCAAAAGGCAGATTAAAACCCGGTGAAAAACCGTTGTGTGTTTCCACCTGTCAGGATGGCAGCATTGATTACAGGCAGGTTGATGTGGTAAAGGAAGATGATTTGGTAGAGGTTTTTGAAGGTATCGTTGTTAAAGTTGCCGGCGGCGGTTTATGGGAGCCGTTCTTGAGGGAAAAGGAATAAACAATGAATGAGCCAGTAAATACTTTATTACAGATTTTGATTTTTCCAGGCTTTGTTTTCACCCTCGTTTTAGGCTTGGTTGCTTCCTGGATTGTTCGCAAGGTCAGTGCACTTGTACAGTGGCGTGTGGGCCCACCGATTCTTCAGCCATTCTATGATGTTGTAAAGTTGGTCGGAAAGGAAACCCTTATACCACAGGAGGCACAAAAAACCGTCTTTATGTGGGCGCCGCTTGTCGGTATGGCCGGGACACTGTTGCTTTCGACAATGCTCTGGCAGATAGCTATAACCCAAAAGGCCTTCCTAGGAGATATCATCGTGGCTGTTTATCTGATGATACTGCCTTCACTGGCACTGATTCTTGGTAGTAGCGCCAGTGCCAACCCTCAAGCCTCACTTGGAACAAGTCGGGAAATGAAGCTGGTTATGGGCTATGAACTGCCCCTCGTACTGGCTTTTATCGTCGTCATTATTAAAACCGGAGGCCAGTTGAATTTGGCACAAATCGCCCAACAGGCGCCGGCCCTGAGCATTTCCGGTATGCTGGCTTTTCTGGTTTCGTTATTTTGCGTCCAGGCCAAACTCGGGTTCGTCCCCTTCGATATCGCCGAATCGGAAACCGAAATTGCAAGCGGTATTTTAATCGAATATTCCGGGGCACTCCTTGCGGTCTGGAAAGTTATGCAGGCAATGATGCTTGTCGCTCTGCCGATGTTTTTGGTAACGGTCTTCCTTGGAGGCTTCGAAGTCAACGCCTGGACGGGATACGGAAAGTATGTATTGGTGCTTGTTTTGATTATCCTGATAAAGAATACAAACCCGCGTGTGCGGATTGACCAGGCCATGAAATTCTTCTGGGTCTATTGCAGCATTGCCCTGGCTGTTGCTGTTATTTTAGCAATGATAGGAAATAATTACGGTATCAACTGGCTTTAGAAGCGCAAGACGAAAAACAAAATACAAAATTCGAGACACGAAATATGAGCTGGAAAATACGAGCATTAAAAAAGGCAGTGTGGGTATTTCACGTTAATACCGGTGCTTGCAATAATTGCGATATCGAAATCGTAAATTGTCTGACCCCGAAATTCGATATCGAAAGGTTTGGTATGAAACTGGTGGGCTCGCCGCGGCACGCTGACGCCCTGTTGGTAACTGGTGGTGTTACCGCTCAGGCGGCTCCAAGGTTGAGAGAAGTATATCGCCAAACCTCCAAACCCTGTGTTGTTTTTGCAATCGGCGCCTGTGGCTGTGACAAGGGAATTTTCGCCACCGGCTATCATATGGTAGGCCCCGTAGATAAAATAATAAAGGAAATTGACCCAAACGCCATCATTGCCTATGTGCCGGGCTGTCCGCCGAAGCCTGAAGCCATTATTTCCGGAGTGTTACAGGCACTGGCGGCTATATAATTAAAATCGGGATACGAGATACGAAATTATGAATCAAGAAGAACTGAATAACAAAATATCTGAAATAAAAGAAAAACTCACAGCATTTGAGCAGCCGTTTGACAATAGAATATACCTTACCTGTGAGGCTGAAAACGCCTATGATATCAATAAGTTCCTGTTTGAAGATGTACCTTTGCGATTTCTGATTGCCACAGCTATTGATTCTGATAACTGTTTTGAGGTTATTTATCATTATTCGTATGACCAGACCGGCTGTGCTGTTAACTTAAAAGCGATTATTCATAACAGAGAAAACCCCGCAATTGAGTCTATCGCCCCGTTTTTGCCTGCTGCCGAATGGATAGAAAGAGAAATGCACGACTTGATGGGAATTGAGTTTAAAAATCATCCTGACATGAGGCGGTTAATTCTCTCTGACGATTGGCCTGAAGGCCTTTATCCAATGAGGAAAGATGCTAAAAAGCCGGCCGAACGGCCGGATGGAGAACCATCCAAGCGCCCGACTATCCAGTCGCAATCGCCTGCTCGCAGAACTGTCCAGCTCTCCAAACCTGTTGTGCCGGTCGGACCATTTCACCCATTGCAGGAAGAAATGGAGTTTTTCCAGCTTTCCGTAGATGGTGAAATTGTAACTGATATCGATATGAGGATATCCTACAATCATCGTGGAATAGAAAAAATCAGTGAATCCTTACAGTTTGACCAGGTGCCGTTTTTGGTCTCGAGAATATGCGGCATCTGCTCTGCTTCCCATCCGCTCGCTTACGTCAATGCCGTCGAAGAAATTGCCGGCGTAACGCCTCCTGACCGTGCCCAATACATCCGGGTAATTATCAATGAGCTTGAACGCATCCACAGCCACCTCTTGTGGGTGGGTTTGGCAGGCCACTTTATCGGCTACGATACCGTCTTTATGTGGTCCTGGAAATATCGTGAGCCCGTACTTGATTTGCTCGAAGAAATAACAGGTAATAGAAACAACTATGGAAACGTGGTCGTTGGTGGCTGCAGAGAAGACATCCCGAATGAGCTAAAGCCAAAAATACTAAAAGAGCTTGACGAAATAGAAAAGAAAACCGAGATGCTCACCAAAGCCGTCCTTGATGACCCAATTCTGCATGCTCGGCTCAAAGGTGTCGGTATATTAAGCAAGGAGGATGCGGTAAAATACGCCGTAGCTGGCCCGACTGCCCGGGGGAGCGGCGTTGCTATTGATGTAAGGGCCGACGACCCTTATGCCGCTTATGGCGATTTGGACTGGAACGTAATTTCCCAGCCCGAAGGCGACGTCTTTGCAAAAGCCGTTGTCCGTCTTCTTGAAACACTTGAAGCCATAAAAATGACAAAAGAAGCGGTCAACAAACTCCCGAACGGCCCGGTTGCAGTTGAGGTCAAGGAAATCCCACCAGGCGAAGCCGTAGGACACGCAGAAGCCCCAAGAGGCGAAACCTTCCACTATGTCCGAAGTGATGGTGGAAACAGACCCGTCCGCCACAAAGCCAGGGCCCCGAGTTATGTCAATGTTCCTTCCTTTAAGGCCTCATGCATCGGCCAGCATATTGCAGACGTTACTATTACACTTGCAGCAGTTGACCCCTGTTATAGTTGCACCGAAAGAATTGCCGTTGTTGACGGCAGAAATAATCTTGTGCACGACTACAACGAATTACTGAAATTAAGCCGTGAAAGAACGGCACAATTAAGAAAAGAGCTTGGTGAGCCCCAACTAAAGATGGAGGATATATAAATTGGATAACATTTTACTTGTCCCGGTCTTTTTGCCGTTGATTGCAGGTTTTGTTCTGCTGTTCTTGCCGAACAAAATAAGCCTGCTCTCTAAAGCGTTAACATTGATTATTTCCATCGTAACTCTCGTACTGGCCGTTAAGATATTTAACCTCGGTCAGCTTGGTTACGCATTCTCTGTTGTTCAGATAGACAATCTGAAGTTGGATTTATTACTGACGACCACACCGCTGTCTGCATTTATATTAATGGCAGCTTCCGGATTTGGCCTGCTGATTACCGTTTACTCACTTAAGCGTGATACGAACTCTGCAGCACCCGGTGCAAATATTTTTTATGGCTCAATCCTCCTTACAATAGGCGGCTCTGCCGGTATATTACTCTCGAATCACTTACTGTTTTTGCTTATTTTCTGGGAAATTGTTACCGCCTCTCTCTATCTTTTGATTACTACCGGCGGTAGAAATTCCAATTTCGCAGCCACAAAAAGTTTCGCAATGATTGGCGCCTCCGACGCCGCTTTCCTGCTCGGTATAGCAATGGTTTGGCTGCTTTCCGGAACATTTGTCATCTCGGATATCAGTCTGGCAACTACTTCCGCTCTTCCAATTATCGCCTTCTTGCTGCTTATGCTTGCCGCCATTACCAAGGCAGGCGCCCTGCCTTTACACACCTGGCTGCCTACCAGTGGGGAATATGCACCGGCTTCTGTGATGGCCCTTCTGCCCGCAGCCATCGATAAACTTCTCGGGATTTATCTACTGGTTATAATTGTAACTAAGATGTTTATACTCAAATCAGCGGCTTTAAGCATAATCCTGGCTGCTATTGGTGCTGCTACAATCATTATTGCCGTGATGATTGCAATGGTTCAGCACAATCTCAAAAAGCTCTTGTCCTACCACGCTATCAGCCAGGTAGGCTATATGATTTTGGGTATAGCAACAATGACACCGGTCGGTATTGCCGGTGGGGTGTTTCATATGCTCAATCACGCTATATACAAATGTTGTTTATTCTTGTGCGGCGGGGCTGTTGAACAGGCTGCCGGAACTGCCGAACTGGATGAACTCGGCGGCCTGGGTAAAAAAATGTCTATTACTTTCACTGCCTGCCTGATTGCCGCTTTGAGTATTTCTGGTGTTCCGCCCTTCAATGGTTTCGTTTCAAAATGGATGGTTTATCAGGGCCTGGTTGAAATGGGCTCGACAAATGCCGCCCCCGGTGCCGCTTTATGGCCCATCTGGTTGCTTGCAGCTATGTTTGGAAGTGCACTTACGCTTGCTTCTTTTGTGAAAATTATACATTCAATATTTCTTTCGCGTCTGCCCGATGCCTTAAAAGACGTAAAAGAAGTATCGCCTTTACAAACTCTTCCGATGATTGTTCTTGCTTTTCTGTGTGTGTTTTTCGGAATTTTTTATCACGTACCGCTGAAGATGTTCATTTATCCTGCCCTCGGTATAGAACTTGGCACTGCAATTTTTGGAACATGGGCATCCGGGCTGGCCACAATCCTGATTATAATCGGTGTTCTTCTTGGCCTGCTTATTTTATGGGTCGGTTTCCTGTCAACAAAGACAAGGACTGTCCCGACCTGGACCTGCGGTGAAGTAATGCCCAATGAGCAAATGAGAATACCCGGCACCCATTTCTACAAAACCGTCTCATCTATGGGCCTGTTAAAAAAGCTTTATACCGGCCAGGAAAAAAGCTATTTCGATTTATACAATCAAGCAGGCAGGTTGGGCCTGACACTGACAAACTTCCTGAAATTCCTGCATTCCGGCCTGTTGTCGATGTATGTAACTTGGGTAACTTTGGGTTTATTGATAATTCTGTTTATAGTGTGCAGAATTTGGTGAG
>CAZECQ010000079.1:0-11120 GCA_964510545.1 uncultured Pirellulales bacterium
GCATCGACAACGTGGTAGCCGATATTAACGACAACGACCAGGCACCTGCTCTGCCATGGAGTGACGGCTTCGAGAGCGGAAACTTCACCACAGGCGGCTGGACCACACAGAATAGTGCTGCTACTGTTTCCACTAAGACCGATTACACGGGTACCTATGGCGCAAAACTCGCGAACACAACCTGGATAGAGAAAACCATCAGCACCGAAGGTTTCACCACTATACACGTCAAGTACCGCCGTATGACCAATGCTTTTGACTCCGGGGAAAACCTCTATGTCGAATGGTCAACAGACGGCGAAACCTGGTACAACCTCGAAACGGTGCAGACCGCCAGCCATGAAGATGGCTTGCAGGATAAGACCTGTGACTCCGGTGCTAACAACAATTCGGGCTTTAGAGTCAGATTCAGGACCAATGCTAACAAAACCAATGAATATGCCGGAGTTGACGATGTTGAGATTACCGGTACAGAATTGTAAGGGTTTGTGCTTATGAAGTTTTTTCTGTAAGCACAATTCAAGACTGTGTTTACAGTTGATAATAACCCGGCCGGCTTCTCGCCGGCCGGGTTGTTTTTTAAATAACTTTAGAAATGAAATTCAGCCCTCGAATCCTGAAAAATCTCAAACGTACTCGATTGTAGCCGGCGGTTTGCCCGTCAGGTCATACAGGCACCGATTGACGCCATTTACCTGAGTAATCCGCTCACAAATACAGTTTAGTTTCTCCCAGGGCAGTTCTGTTATGGTTGCCTCTCGCGCATCGGCACTCTCCACGCAGCGAACAACTATGATATCGCCGAACTCTCTCTTGTTGTTTCGGATGCCCGTTGCACGGTCGCTCAGCAGAACAGCCATATACTGAAAAGCACCGCTGTCGGCAAGCTCTTGCTCAACTATGCTGGTGGCAGTTCGCACCGTCTCAAGACGCTCCGGCGTTACCTCACCGACAATCCGTGTCGCAAGTCCGGGGCCAGGAAAAGGAATACGCTCCGACAGTTCCGCAGGCAGACCCAAAAGCCTGGCAACCTCACGAACACCGTCTTTCCGCAGCGTCTTAAGCGGCTCAAGAACCGAATATCCGTAAGCAGACTCCGGCTCAATACCAAGCTGGCTTAGAATATTATGCTGACGTTTGATGCCGGCTACGGTCTCCTCGATATCCGTAAGAATAGTGCCGTGCATTAAAAAGGTCGCACCGGATTCTTTGACGAGTCGGCCGAAGACCTTAGAGTAAAAAGTCTCCGTAACAGCGTTTCGCTTCTCTTCCGGGTCTGTCAGACCGGCCAATGCAGAGAGAAACTCTTGACGCGCATCGGCCAATTCGACTGTGATTCCCATCTCTGCAAAAATCTCAACTGTCCGCTGCGGTTCACCTTCTCGCATCAGAGCGCTATCAACAAACACTGTTCTGAGCTGCTCACCGAGCGCACGGTGCCCAAGCACCGTCACTACGGCACTATCCACCCCACCGCTTAAAGCGTTAATTGCCTTTGCACCGCCGACCGTTTCTTTAATCTGAGCGATTTGGTCTTCGATAAATTTTTTGTAATCCATCACAAACTCCTTATAAAACCTTTCCAAAGACACTTTAAACACACAAATTCCCATACCATTGAGCAGGGGAATCTAACACTTTTAACAGGGACTGTCAAGGATTGTAAAAAAACAGTTTTGCCTGTGCTACTGTTCATCAAGACCGAAATAATCAAGCCACTGTTTCGTTTCCCCCTCGGTCAAACCCATGCGTTTTTCCACCGGCTCTTCGGCCTTTTTTTTCCGGCTCAACTGTTTTCGCACCTCAGCCCAGAACATCTCAGACTTTAGCAATATCGCCTTTCTCGTCCTGCCTGCTTTTCGCAGTCTCTGGTCACTACTGACAACCGTTAATCTTTTAGGTGCTGTGTTCGCTCTTATCTTGTCCTCAATTACCGTATCAGCATCAACAGCCCTGCCGGTAAAGACAACTTCAAGATTTCTTATGTTATCAAACCCGCTCTTATCCGGCGGCCCGATACCGTCAAAAACAATCTGGCCTTTTTCCTTAACCGCTTTTAAGTACGCCCCTAAAACCCGGCATAACCCAATATCCGTAATGGCCTCGGACCCTTTGCCGGTTTTTGTAATTGCCCAGAGCAGATTATAACCATCGATAATAATCGGCATCTTTTAGTCTGCAGAAAATCTTATCTCGCCGCCCACGATTGTTCTTTCAACTTTGCCGGTAACCGTCCATCCATCATAAGGACAGTTTCTGCTTTTGGAGCGGAAGTTGTTTACGTCGATTTTATACTTCGCATCGGGGTCGATAACAGTAACATCGCCTTGTTTGCCCTTGCCAAGTGTGCCTTTATCGATGCCGATTATACCGGCCGGCCCGGCCGTCAGCAATGAGATAAGGCCCGGCCAATCCAAAACCCCCGGCTCAATAAGTGCCTTCACATAAAGCCCCAGCGCACATTCCAGACTTGCTATCCCGAAAGGCGCCTTTAAAAACACTAACTCCTTCTCACTTTGTAAATGTGGCGCATGGTCGCTGACCAAAGCATCGACCAGCCCTTCGGCAATCGCTTCTTTTAGTGCTTTAATATCACTTTCCGTTCGCAGAGGAGGATTGACCTTATAATTGGTGTCATATTCCACACAGCATTCTTCCGTCAAAAGCAAATTATGGGGCGTTACCTCGCAGGTAATCGGCAAAGATTCTTTCTTAGCGGCTCTTATCAGCTCCACCGAGCCTGCTGTCGATATGTGCTGGGCATGATAGCGTACGTTGGTCTTTTTAACAAGTTGAATGTCACGCCAAAGCATCGCCTCTTCTGCCAGCGCATCTATCCCCGGCAGACCCAGTACCGTCGAATAAAAACCTGAGTTCATCACCCCATCACCTGCAAAACTATTGTCCTGACAATGCTGAGCAACAACTTTGTCGAACATAGCCGCATATTTCAGTGCCCGCAGCATAACCGTCGGGTCCTGCACGCCTCTGCCGTCATCGGTAAAACCAACGGCGCCGGCCTCAGCCATAAATCCCATCTCCGCAAGCTCAACCCCTTCTCTATTTTTCGTTATGGCCCCCATCGTATATACATGGGTTTTTCTTGTCTGTCGGCCCTTGCGATGGATGTATTCGACATCCGTTTCATTCTCAATCGGCGGGTCGGTATTAGGCATACATACCACCGACGTGAAACCCGCCGCGACCGCCGCCGCCGAGCCGCTTGCTATCGTTTCTTCTTCCTCGTCGCCCGGCTCACGGAAGTGAACGTGAATATCAATCAGCCCCGGTGCCACTATCTTGCCGGTCGCATCGATAACTTCTCTGCTGCTCGGAGTTGCAAATTTTGACTTTTGAATATTTTCAGCAACCTCTGCAATCCTGCCGTCGATAATAAGCACATCACATTTCTTATCGACCTTGTTTGCAGGGTCTATCACCCAACCGTCTTTTATCAAAAGTTCAGAACTCATATTTCACAGTAAAATACTCAATAATTAATCATCACTAATCATTTATTAATATTACTGGCCTGGTTAACCAGGAACAACACCGCCATTCTTACAGCCACACCGTTGGTCACCTGTTCCAGGATAACGCTGTTCTGCCCGTCTGCCACTTCACTCTCTATCTCGACACCTCTGTTTATCGGCCCGGGGTGCATAACCAGAATATCGGGTTTGGCCCTCTTCATACGCTCTACTGTCAGCCCGAAATAATGCGAGTATTCCCGCACCGAAGGAAAGGGATTGCCCCCGAGACGCTCGAACTGAACCCGAAGCATATTTATCACATCGACCTTTTCAACGACCTCATCGAGCGAATAGCTGATGCTGACAGGCAGTCGGCCTGTCAGCGTCGGCACAAGTGTAGGCGGACCGACAAATATCACTTCAGCTCCCAGCTTGCTCATCGCCCACATATTACTGCTGGCAACGCGAGAGTGCACAACGTCACCGACTATCGCTATCTTCAAACCCTCAAGGCTGCCTCTGATTTTACGAATGGTATAGACGTCCAAAAGCCCCTGTGTCGGATGCTCACAATAACCATCCCCGGCATTAATCACACAGGCTTTGATGCTTCTGCTGAGAAATTTGGCTGCACCGGCAGCGCTGTGTCGAATCACAACAATATCAATCCCCATAGCTTCCAGATTCCGGGCAGTATCCAGTAACGTCTCGCCCTTGCTCACCGAGCTGGTTTTCTCCGTAAATTCAATAATATCCGCACTCAATCGGCTTGCCGCCAGGGCAAAACTGTTTCGTGTCCGTGTGCTGTCTTCGAAAAACAAATTCACTACAACTTTGCCGCGCAAAGCCGGCGCCTTCTTCACCGCCCGCCTGCTTATCTGCTCAAACCCCTCCGCCGTCTCAAGAATATACGTAATCTCCTCGGCGTTTAGCTCACGTAAGCCCAGCAAATGCTTGTGTTTCCACTCGAATTGTTTACCTTTTCTTATTAGCGCCATAATTCAGTATATGAGTATATGAGTTTATGCGTATATGCGTTGACTCATCTACTCATTCACTCGATAACCACTTCATCTTTTCCATCCGATTCGACAAGATTAACCTGCACTAATTGGCCGGGTGCAGCATCGCTTTTGTAACCGGCGTAATCGGCCTGTATCGGAAACTCCCTGCCGATTCTGTCAACAAGCACCGCCAGTCTGATTGCCTTTGGTCTGCCCAAATCTATCAGTGCATCCATCGCCGCCCGCGCCGACCGGCCGGTATATAAAACATCATCAACAAGGATAATAATTTTCTCGTCAATATCGAACCTGATTTCTGTCGTTCGAACCTGCGGCTGTGCTGAACTATGCGGCGAATTCAAATCATCCCGATAAAGTGTGATATCCAGCGTGCCGCATGGAACCTCTTTGCCCAATTCCTTCGATAGATGACTCGACAACCTCTGGGCCAAAATCTCGCCCCTGCTGCGAATTCCAACCGTCGCAATATTCAGCTTTTTGGGTTTTTCAGAAATAATACGATTTGTCAAATCATTGAGGATTTGCCCGATTTGTTCGGATTTCAGGATTACCTTCATAATTACTGCCAACCTCAGCAAAAAGTGTCCAAATTCGAACGAGAGTATAGCAACTCAGACAAACAAAGGCAAGATTTCTAAATTAACTTTTCCAAAACCGCTTTTTTGTCCGCATATCGCAAACCAACACACAAAAGGCAAAAACACCTTTCAAGGGCTATTTTTATGCCACAGACTGGATATTTGGACTTGAATGACAGTTGGTAAGGAGGAATTTCACTTATAAATTTATCGGCTGGGTGTCCTGCTCTTTGCTGCCGGACTTGTTCATCCGCCGATACTCATCGACAACATTACAAAGCCGTTGCAGAACCAGCCGACCTTCCGGGCTTGCCTCAAGACCGATTATCTCTAAGTCAAGCCTAAGACTTTCATCCTCTTCTCCAGGCCGAATTTCTCTAATTTGCGCATTGAACATCAACGGCGTCTCAAGAGCAAGAGGCGTAAACCGCAGCCCGATAGATTGTCCCTTCCGAAAATCTGTCCCTTCCGCTGTATCAACCTCTACCTGCACATCGCCGGCGGAAATACCGACCAACCTGCCCTGCCAGTTCTGACGAACATCGGCAGTTGCCAGGCCCTCCCCGCTCGTACTGTAGCGATGCCACAACTGCACATTCACAGCCAGAGATTCAGGCACCTCAACACGCAAATAGCTGTCCTTCCGGACCACTTCAATCTGCTCCGGCACTGCAAGTACTATCGTTCCATAACTCGCCGAATTTGAAGATGACTCAACATCAACCACGGTCGTGTCAAAAATAAACTTGTCATATCCTCTGCCGTATCCACACTTAAACGACATACCAACTGACTGGCCCGTCTGTATTTCTATGTGCTGTGATTTTTTCTGCGTTGAGACTTTGACCTCAAAATTGTCGCTTTCGATGTTGGTCAGCAGTACCTTTACCATATGCCATTTACACCCTGATAAAAACGACATAATCAAAGGTATTTTGTTCTCAAGAACTGTTAGCAGGATTTGTCCCGCTTTGACTTTATGTAGCATCAGTACTTCGTTCACTTCAGCACCCGGCGATTTTAATTTCTCTTTTCACTTGTAATCTCGGCACCTCTTATTCGAGCAATCACTTCAAATTCAGTTCAGATAACCAATAAATCGGCAATAAACAAACCTCATTTTAGACCAAACTTCATACAATCGTGCTTTTTTCGTACATCTAACACATCTTGACCATCCCCGCCCTTATTGGATAGCCCAACGCATAGTCTCAACAATTACATCCTTAATGGCAAAAACGGATAAAGCTGTTTACATTACGTCCCATAATGCTACAATATCGCTAAATACCTCGTTGTAATCGGAAAATGCGGGCTTATTAATGCTAAAAATGCTCTATTAGGAGGAAACGGCAGAGTATTTTACTTGAAAAAAAAGACGTTTTATGGTATTCTAATAGAAAGTATCCAAGGTTAGCAAATTGGAGTTGGGGCACAAACTGTTCTGCAACTGCAGCATGGGGCTGATTTGATGACCTTTGGTTTTTGGTATTACTTCCGGAGCGATGGGACAATGTTCTGTTTCGCCAGAAATATGTTCGTGCCGGCCCTAATGGCCTGCGCAGCAATAGTGCTGACGCCTTTCAGTGCCATCGCCGCACCCAGCGAGCAGCCGACCGCACAACCGCTCCAGCCGCAAGCCCTGAAATATGCCGGGCTCTACCAGTTGAGACAGTTGAACCCAGCTCTAACCGGTTCCGGCGTCAAGTTCGCCATCATCTCAAGAAGCCTTACTTATACTGACGGAAAACCGCAAAACGATTACCGCCCAGATATCGAGCACGGCTGCTTTGCAAACAAACAATTCAACTTCAATGACCAGAACGAACTGCCGCCGGGCATCTCTCCACATTCGACAGCCGTCTGCTCTATCCTATTCGGCGAGGATCCAAACGCCTTTAATCAGGACGTAGGAGAATTCAGCTATCAGGGCGCTGTTCCGCAGGCACAGGCTGACATATACGAATTTTGGCATTTCTTAATAAATAACGTATTTTCTCTTTCTGCGCCCGATGCCGACATTCTTACCGCCAGCTTCGGCACCCAGTTCGAAGATTGGTGGACAAGGGGCATCGAAGCAATGGCCGAACATCACGGCCTTATTGTCGTCGCCGGAATAGGTAACGGCCTCGAAGCTTATGACCCTCTCCTTTATCCCGGCGCCGCAGCAAACGCCATCGGTGTCGGCGTAGTTGATTCTCTAAATACACTTAACATCGCAACCAATCTGCAGAGCTTTTCGCTGGCCTATCCGCAACATTCAAGTTTTGGCCCAACCACAGATGCCCGATGCAAGCCCGACATCGTTACCGCGGGTAACTGCCTCGCCGCCGCAACCGAGCCTAACAGTTATGAACCAACAGGAAGCTGGTCGAGTTTCTCAACACCGCTGGTCGCAGGGGCAATAGGACTGCTTGTACAAAAAGCAAAACTCGAACCGGTTTTAACTGCCGCCCTTGACCCTAATGGCGGCAATTGCGTAATAAAAGCCATCCTGCTCAATTCTGCAACCAAACTGCCCTTCTGGCACAAGGGACTGCTCAAAACCGACGACGACCATTGTGCTCCGCTCGATTATGTACAGGGAGCGGGAATGTTAAATGCCACAGCAGCATACAGGCATTTAATTGCAGGCCAAAACACACCCGGCAGCGTCCCAAAAGCCGGCTGGGACCTGAACCTGCTGCAGGAAAATCAAGCTTCAAAAAACACATACGAAATCACGCTCACAGAACCCGCAGACAAATTTATCACTGCAACGATTGCCTGGAACAAACACTACAGCAGCGTTTATCCTTTTGAACCAATACCCGAAAAAGATGCCAACCTTCGGCTCGAACTCTGGGCGGTTGACTCCAACGACCCAGAGAGCAGCTATATGCTCGATTACAGTGACAGCAACACCGACAATCTTGAGCACATTTACTGCCGTGCCGACGCCAACTATACCAATTACGAAATCATTGTTACATACAGCGGCACATCCGACCATTTAACCCAGCGTTACGGCCTGGCCTGGAACGCAGAAAGCTCTCAAAACAACGACAGCAGCTTCTGGTACGACCTCAACGCCGACGGCGATATTAATGACTCGGACTCTGATATTCTGCTCAAAAATTGGCTGCTCAGCGGCATTACGCCTGATGCTTACCTGATGGGCGACATCAATTCTGACGGTGCAATTGACATCAAAGACTGGAAAATGCTTGAAATCCGAAAAATAGCTGAATCAACCGATAAATAAAACACAACTCTCTCGCACCGGCTGTCATTGAGAAAAGGCACTATAAGACACAAGTTAGGGGAAAAATCAATCAAATGCGCAGGCAAAAATTTATGTAATTTTAAAAAAAATTTTAAAATTTGGGGATTTTGGTGGGGAAATTTCAGCAGATTCGAGGGCAAATCCCTTTTAGTGGGTTAGAAAGGGAGATTGGAATGTGCATTTGGGGTGTATAGGCAAGATGGGCAAGAAAAAAAGTGGCAAAAAGTGAAAAAAAGAGTAAAAAAATGCAAAAAAACGTCAAAAAGTGTCAAAAAAGTGCAAGAACATGGTAAGTAAATGCGAAAAAGTGCGCTTTTTTGCACACTTTTAGTTCTTAGTTCGTGGTTCGTTGTTGATAGTTTGTTGTTCGTTGGTTGAAGACTTCGGGATTGTTTTTGGTTTGACGGGGTCTGGAAAGAGGTTTATAATTTTGGGCGGAGATGTTTCTAGTTAAAGCATTTGAAAACTATGGCAATATAACAACTTATGTAAGAAATGGCAGAGTCAATGACAAATGCGTTTGATATATACTTATCAGAAATCAATAAAGCATATTTGCGCGGAGACGCAACAGAAAATACACATCGGCCTGCCTTAAAAACCTTGATTCAGGCGTTAGGAAAGAAGATAACGGCAACTAATGAGCCGAGAAGGGTCAAATGTGGGGCGCCTGATTTTTTAGTAACACGAAAGAAAAGGGCTCTTGATGAAAAGATTGGTTATATAGAATGTAAAGATATTAATACAAACCTTGCTCAAGCAGCAAAAACAGAACAAATCAAAAAAAGATACTTACCAAGTTTGCATAATTTTATTCTGACAGACTATATAGAGTTTCGTTGGTATGTAGGAGGGGAGATTAGATTAACAGCAAGACTGGCCGAGGAAGTAGCGGGTAAATTCAAAGCGACTGAGGAAAAAGAGAAGAAAGTTCACGAACTATTAGAAGCCTTTTTGAGCCAAAAGCCGGAGAAGATTAAAATTCCAAAAGAGCTGGCTACGAAAATGGCACACAAAGCCAAATTGATGCGAGATATTATAAAAAATACTTTTGAACGGGAATCAGACACTGGAACATTACACGGCCAGTTTGAAGCTTTCAAAGAGGTTTTGCTGCACGATTTAAGCGAAGAGCAATTTGCGGATATGTATGCTCAGACTATCTGTTATGGATTGTTTAGCGCGCGATGTCATATTGAAGAAGAGACATTATTGGGCAAAGACAAATACGCTGCTTTTCACGGTATGGATGATAGGGCCAAAGAATTAACCAGAGAGCATGCGGCATATCTGCTGCCCAAGACCAATCCGTTTTTCCGTGATATTTTCGGTGATATTGCAGGCCCTAAATTGGATGATAGAATTGTGTGGCTGGTGGATGACGTGGTGGAACTGTTAAGGCAGGCGGATATGGGGGTAATACTGCGCGACTTTGCAAGACGTAAGAAGCGCAAGGATCCGGTAGTACATTTCTACGAAACTTTCATCGGCGAATATGACCCAAAGCTGAAAAAGAAAAGAGGGGTTTATTATACGCCGGATGAGGTGGTAAGTTACATTGTCCGCAGCGTGGATATTCTGTTAAAGGAAAAGTTCGGCTTGAAGAGGGGCTTAGCCGATGATTCAAAAGTGAAAGGAAAAGATCTGCATAGATTGATTATCCTCGACCCAGCAGTAGGAACGGGGACGTTTCTGTTTGAAGCAATTGAACAGATTTATAAAAGGTTTAGCCGACAAAAAGGGATGTGGTCAGGCTATGTGAACGAGCATTTATTGCCGAGGATATTTGGTTTTGAGTTGATGATGGCGCCTTATGCGGTTGCGCACATGAAATTGGGTTTGCAATTAGCCGAGACTGGCTACGATTTTACAAGCGATGAGAGATTAGGAATATATCTTACAAATACTTTGGAAGAGGCAGAGGAAACTACCAGAAATCTTTTTGCCCAGTATCTTAGCAAGGAAGCAGCAGCAGCAAATAAAGTAAAGAGAGATTTGCCGATTATGGTTGTCCTCGGCAATCCACCGTATTCAGTAAGTTCTCAAAATAAAGAAGATTATATAGACAGGTTAATGGAAACATATAAAAAAGCTGTTCGTGATGAAAGAAATATTCAACCACTTTCGGACGATTATATCAAATTTATACGATTTGCTCATTCTCGAATTGAACAAACCGGTTCGGGAATTATAGGGATGATTACTAACCATTCTTTTCTTTCTGGGTTAATACATCGTGGTATGAGAGAAGAACTTATGAAAACCTTTAACAAAATCTATATTTTTGATTTGCATGGTAATAGTTTAACGGGATTGACGTCACCTAATGGAATCCCTGACAAAAACGTCTTTGATATAAGACAGGGAGTAGCTATCTCCATACTTGTAAAAGAAAAAAATAAAAGAGAGTTTGCGAAAGTAAAATACGCAGAATTGTGGGGTTCCCGCAAGAAAAAAGGTGATTACCTAAAAGAAAATGACATAAGTACAACTGATTGGGAAGAATTAGAACCAAGAAAATCGAATTTTTTCTTTGTGCCCAAGAACTTCGAATTTCAGGACGAGTATGATAAAAAGTATAATCTGTCAAATATTTTTAGAGTCAGCACAAGTGGAATTAAAACTCATCGCGACCATTTTGTTGTTGACTTTGATGAAAAATCTATGCAATCACGGGTTGCTTTATTCAGAGATAACCAATTTTCTGACATTGAAGTAAGAAATAAGTTTAAGTTGAGAGATACCAGCAATTGGAATCTTGTTGAAGCCAGAAAACAAG
>CAZECQ010000080.1:0-10996 GCA_964510545.1 uncultured Pirellulales bacterium
TGTACGTTTTTGTGTTTATCAACATTTGTTTAGCTTCATCGGCTGTCAGTGGCGCAAGGTAAAACGACACATCTTTAAGCACTTCCACCATTGTACCACCCATTC
This sequence comes from uncultured Pirellulales bacterium, assembly GCA_964510545.1. Taxonomy (GTDB): domain Bacteria; phylum Planctomycetota; class Phycisphaerae; order Sedimentisphaerales; family Anaerobacaceae; genus CAYXPG01. The sequence goes on from CAZECQ010000080.1 coordinate 106, forward strand.
CGAACATCATCAAAGGACCAAAACGTCTGTCGCGATTCATTCCAAGAATAACTTCTCGTCCGCTCTTACACATCTCCTGAACTAAAACACCAAGAATATGTGCATCCTGCAGTTTTTTGGTTATTCGATACATCATCAGGTCAAAAGTATCCCTTACTTCTCTGGCATTATTGATACCAATTTTGACTCCACCAACATCCGATTTATGCAAAATATCCGGTGACCATATTTTCAGCACAACCGGATAACCGAGTTGTTCGGCAATATTGACCGCCTGTTCAGCTGTAGTTGCAACAGAGCCTTTTGGTGTAACAAAGCCGTATGCCTCGAGTATTTCTTTTGATTCGGTCTCTCCAACTTCACGAATGCCCTGCCGCAGATGTTTTTCGATTATCGTTTCCACTTTTCTGCGGTTGACTGGAAACAATTTTACAACTCGTTTGGGCCTGCTGAGCCATCTGACGTAATCAGCCATAACTTTGATTGTCGCAACAGCAGTCTCCGGAGAATCATATTGAGGAATTTTACCATCTCGCAGGATATTTATACCTTTTTCGACTTTGCCTGACCCTAAAAAACAGGCAAAAATTGGTTTTTGAGGTTTTTGCCGGGCAATCCTGACGATTGCTTCAGCTGTAGCTGCCGATTCGGTCATCGCCTGAGGTGTCAGCAGTATTAAAACCAAATCTACATTTTCATCATCGATAACTGTTCCAAGGGCAAATTCATAGCGGTCGGCAAGTGCGTCACCTAAAACATCTATAGGATTATGAAGGTTTGCTGCGGGCGGCAGCTTTTCAGATAATTTTTTAACCGTCTTATCCGCTAATTCTGCAAAGGTAAGGCCAATCCGTTCAACCGCATCAGCAGCCATAATTCCAGCCCCACCTGCATTGGTGATAACTGCGACACCCGGACCTGCGGCAAGCGGCTGATTGGCAAAGGCACTTGCATAATCAAACTGATGTTTAATCGAATCACACCGGATTATTCCGGCCCGCTCAAATACGGCCTCATAGGCTGTTTCACCGCCCGCGAGACTTCCGGTATGAGAGGAGGCGGCCTGCGCACCGGCAGATGTACCCCCAGACTTCATCAGCAGGATAGGTTTGGTGTGAGAAATTTGCTCTGCCTCACTCACAAAGGCGGCGCCGTCAGTAATACTTTCAAGATAACCGGCGATAACTTTTGTCTCCGGGTCGCTGCCAAGCGCTCTTATGATATCTAATTCATCAATATCCGCTTTGTTGCCTATACTGACAAGCTTGCTAAAACCAATGCCGTTTGCATTAGCCATATCAAGTATTGCGGCAAGAAGAGCACCTGATTGTGAAAGATATCCTATTGTCCCTGCTGCCGGCAGCTCACCACCGAAGCTGGCATTAAGTTTGTTTGCAGGTGCTATCACCCCAAGACAGTTAGGACCGATGACTCTAATTTGTCCCTTTTTAGCAATTTGTATAATTTCTTTTTCAAGCGATTTTCCCGCTTCACCAACTTCTTTAAAACCGGCGGTAATAATAATTACCGATTTTATCCCGATTTTTGCACACTGCTCCATTATTGCAGGAACAACCTTGGCCGGAACAACAATAACAACAAGCTCGCAAACCTCTCCGATAGATTCAAGGTCGGGATAACACTTAAGGGCCTCTATCGTTTCGGCTTTAGGGTTTACGGGGTATATGTTACCTTTATATCCACCGTTTATCAGGCTTGTTAGTATCTCGTGCCCTACCTTGCCCTTGCTCTGGGAAGCGCCGACAATAGCAACAGATTCCGGATTGAAGAACTTTTCAAGACACATAACAATAAATACACTCTCGAAACCAATGATCAAACCAACCCAACACAAAGGTGGTATTCCCATTATACCCTAAGGCAATACCATTTCAAACCTTTTGCCTAAATCGCCATAGAAAAGACAATCTTTTATGCCCCAAATTGTCTCAAAAACCTGTTTTGCAATCTGCCAAGAGTCAACAGCGCCAAAGCGGCGCCGATAAGGCACAAAGCCATATCTTTTTGCGTGTCCCAGACGTCGCCCTGGGTAGCAAGATAATCCACAGCACCGTCCGCAGCAATTGCAGCCACAAGCCATTCAAACAACTCAAACAATGCACTAAAAGCCAGACAAAAGGAAAGGACTACGAAGCTAAGCCACCTGCTGCCCTTTAGAGGTGATTTGTGCCATAAAACTTCCCTCGTGATTATCGCCGGAACAAAACCCTGAAAAAAGTGCCCCAGACGGTCATAATGGTTACGACTCAACTCAAAGGCATCTCTGAACCAGTTGAATAAAGGCATACGGGAGTACGTATAATGGGCGCCGATTAGAAGAATAAGACAATGCAGCCAAATCAATACATATGTAAGGTTTGTAAACCTGAACTTTCGGTAAGTCAATATTAGTACAGCAACCCCTATAATGACCCAAAAGGCCTCCAACACCCACGTTACTATATCGAAACAACCCACAAGCGACCATACGAGCGCCGCCGTTAAACTCAGAAGCAGAAAAATGTGCAGTTTCTTACCTGTATCGGTATGGTTCATATTCGCAGCTCTATAAAAGCTATTTTCGAAGCTCGGGTATGTCCGGCTCAACATGAACGGTGATATTGACCGGACGGACTATCTGCTCGTGCAGCGAAGTCTCCAGATTTTCAGCTATTTCATGGGCGGCGGCTATATTCAAACCTATATCAACAAGGATGTGCACGTCGAGGAATATTTCTCTGCCGACTGTGCGCGTTCGCAGCTTGTGCCAATGCTGTATTGATGAATTGCTGTTAATTATACGTTGTATTTGTTCAATCGTTTCCGCATCAACGGCACTTTCGGTAAGCTCACGCAGACAGTCCCCGATAATCTTAGCACCAACCAGAATTACCATCAGGCCGACCACAACAGCAGCTATCTGGTCACCATACTTAAAACCTAATCGAAGTGACACAAAACCTGCAAAAACCGCTACAGAGCTTAATGCATCGCTGCGGTGGTGCCAGGCATTGGCATAAAGAGCAGGACTGTGAGATCTGACGGCCGCCCTTTTAGTTGCACTGTAAAGCAGCTCTTTAGCAATAATAGATATTATTGCGACCACCAGCACACTTATATTAGGCCTTATAACATTACCTTTGGCTATATCGATAGCGGCGTAGTAAACAAAAGCCAAACCCACAAAAACCAAAAACAAAGCGATAAAAGCGCTTGAGAACGTCTCGGCCCGGCCATGGCCGTAAGGGTGACGTCGGTCCGGCTCCTTAGAACCAATATAAACGCCCACGAGCACAGCTAAGTCAGTGGTCATATCGGAAAGCGAGTGAATACCATCGGTTATTAATGCTATCGAGCCGGTAAAAACCCCTACCACAAGCTTGACAACAAAAAGAAGAATATTCGCCGCAATCGCAAGATATGTTACAGATTTTATTTGCTTGCAAGCGATTTGGTTTTTGTTATTTCGCATCTGCAAATCAGCCGAGTATCTCTTTGTGGATGTTCAAAACCACATCGATATATTTTTGAGCATCTTGCTTATCTTTGGCTTCGACTATGAGTCTCATTACCGGCTCGGTATTACTGCTCCTCAGATGCAGCCAGCCATCGTCAAAATCGAATCTACAGCCGTCAGTAGTGTCAAGCTTAGCATCAGAAAAGAGTTTTTTTGCCGAACTGAGGATTTGCCGGGCACCGCTTTCGTCTGCATCGAATTTATGTTTACTCATATAATAGCCGCCGATTTCATCGACTAACTGACTTACAGTTTTTCCCGTTTCAGCCATCAATCCCAGTACAAGAGCAATGCCAACCAGACTGTTGCGCACAGGCCCTATTCGCAAATCTATCACACCGCCGTTACCTTCACCGCCAATGATACAATTGTTCTTGAGCATTGCCGCCGCAACGTTGGCCTCGCCTACTGCCGTCCTGTAAACCTGACAGCCTTCCTTTGCTGCGATGTCATCAATCATTCTCGATGTTGAAAGGTTTGTTGCCGCTGTACCGCTTTGCCTGCTGAAAATGTATTTGGCCGCCAGGGCAAGGCTGTACTCTTCACCGATATAGGTACCGTTTTCATCGACAATCGCTAATCGGTCGGCATCGGGGTCCTGACCAAAGCCTATTTGACCTTGCTCTCGTTTTACCACCTTACAAAGACCGGTTAAATTCGCAGCAGTAGGTTCAGGCTTATGAGCAAACAGGCCGTTCGGCTCATCGTTTATCGCCAAAACCTCACAGCCGAGTTCAGCTAACAGTTTTTTGGTAACCCGTCCACCTGCTCCGTTCACACTGTCGAGAACAACCTTGAATTTTTTTGCTGCAATTGCCTTTTTGTCAACAATTGCCAGAACTTTGGCGATGTGAGTGTCATCGGTCTGTTTGTTTTTGGTCACTTTGCCGCAATCACGCGAATCCACAAGAGAAAATTCTTTGTTGAAGAAATGCCGCCTGATTTGCCCCGCTGTTTCGCCCGCCGGTGCAACACCATTATCCAGAAGCAGCTTGATACCGTTATATTGGATCGGATTATGTGATGCGGTTATAATCACTCCGCCGCTGCATTCGAGATGCCTTACCATTACACCGACACAGGGCGTAGTAACGACCCCCAAATCTATCACGTCGATTCCCACAGAGGACAATCCCGCCATCACGGCCGACTGCAGCATCTGGCCGCTCGGACGGGTATCCCTCCCGATACAAACCGAAAGACCGCCGCCCTTGTCTGCAAATCTTCTTTTTAGAAAAGTGCCAAAAGCGCAACCGTACTCTGCGGCAATAGCAGAGTTAATATTTTCTCCGACGATGCCTCTCATTCCGCTAATAGTTACTATCAGTTGCTCTGACATGTCATTCCTTACATCTTTCTGGATTTTTCCAAAACTTTTTCGAGTTTGCCGATGACCGTATTGACCTGTCTTTGTTTAAGTGCCAGAATATCCTGAAGTGCCTCTCCGATATATGGCAGATAGGTCTCAATATAGCTGCGCTTGGCCAATTCCTGCTGGATGCGTTTTTTTCTTCGCAGATACATTCCGAGTTTTCTGCCGCAGTCCTGGACCGCCAGGTGTATTTCTTTGATAATTTCAGGGTAGTGCGCTATAGCCTCTTTACTTTCGGATGTAAAGGGCACCCATACCGAGGCGATATGCACCATCAGCACAACCGGCCCGGCCGGCAAAGCGCCTCTGCTCTGGCTTAAAGCGTAATTTCGCCAGTTAATATCCAGCACCGATTTATAAATCGCACACGCCGACTGCTGATACAACAAGGGCACGCGATTTGCAATGCGTATAACCCGCATCAGCGCCTCCTTGTCAGGGTCGCTGTTGCCGCTGTTTTTAACACCGTATGCCAGGGCCGCCTCGATAAGAAAAGGATTACCGCGATAAACAGCTGGATTGCGCGAGGATGCCGCATAAAAATCCGCTTCCACTACCGCCTGAAGCCCCTTCTCCAATTTTTCGGCCCCAATCGGGCCGATGCAATCAGTCGACGGTGCCATAATCTTGGTTTCATTTATCGCCGAATGAAGCGCCTCGGCCTGTTGAAGTGTTATTGTCGAAGTCCTTAGTGTTTTGCGAAGTTTCGCTTTTTCGCAAATCTGATTCGCAACACGCAGACTGACCCTTGAAAAGTCATTTTGTAAAAAAGCTGAAATCTGCCTGGAAGAACTGTCCTTTGCCATCTTGAGCAGCAACCCCAGCTCCACCCCGTATGGGTGCGGCTTAATTTCACGTGGTGCAAACGGCAATTCTTTGCTCTGCCTTGGGTACTCATAGCTCTTGCCATCGGGGGCATCGTAATAAATCGATACATGAGGATTAGCCATCGCTGTCTGGGTGATATACTCATCGACCGACTGACGTCCTCTTTGGTATTTCCCTACAAGGGTTATAGTAACGCTTGTGCCCGTCGGCAGGCCAAAATCACATTCCTCATCCAGTATGATTTGAGGTTTGTTTTTGGCCGTATCAATCTGAACATGGTAATGAAGCGCCTTTTTTTTAGGATTTGTTCGCGAGACAATCTGCACCGGCTCGCCGGTGGTTATCAGACCGTACATCCCCGCAGCCGATATCCCTATTCCCTGCTGGCCACGGCTCATCTTCAAACTGTGGAACTTACTGCCGTATAACAGCCTCGCGAAAATATTAGGTATCTGCTGCTTAACAATTCCAGGCCCGTTGTCCTTTACTGCCAATACGAACTTATTGTCGGCAACAGGTTTTATATTAATTGTCAAATCGGGAAGAATATGTGCTTCTTCGCACGCATCGAGCGAGTTATCGACCGCCTCTTTAACCGCCGTAAGAAGTGCCTTGCGAGGATTATCGAAACCGAGAAGATGTCTGTTCTTGGCAAAAAACTCACTAATACTTATGTCACGCTGCTGGGCGGCCATCGACTCGGCTGTGGCTGCAACTGCAACTCTGCGCTTGCCCGGGCCTTTCTTATTTTTGCTCGCTGGCACGGCTTTCTTCTTTACGGCAGAAACTTTTGACTGCTTTTTCGATTTTGTTTTTTTGGCCGGCTTCTGCTTAGCCATTTTTACCTTGGCTTTTTTAGTCTTTGCCCTGGCTTTTTTAGTTTTCGCCTTGACTTTTTTAGTCCCAGACTTTTCAAACTTAAATTTCAACTGGCCTGCCGACCGGCCCTTCCTTGCCGCCATAAAAAACTCCAAACATATCTCCCAGCGACCAATTAATCCAGTTTACAAACATAAATATCATTCACAAAATCAAGCTTGCCCAATTCTGTAACAATCTCCGCACCGGGCTCTTTATTAAGACTAACGGCCAGAATGGCCTGCTGCTGCTCGAGTTTTTGCCCCACCCCCATCGTAGCAATATTGATATTATGTTTACCGCAGAGTGTCCCGACGTCGCCGATAACGCCCGGCTTATCATCGTTAAAGATAACAAGCACCGAACCCATCGGCGTCATCTCAATATTAAACCCGTCAATCTCAATTATCCGCAGCAGTGTCCCGCCGAACACCGTCCCGGTTACCGTTCGCGTAACTTTGTCGGTAACCACCTTGGCGCTGAAGCTCGATGCAACGTCTTTAGCCTCGGTATTCTTCGTCTCATCAATGCTTATGCCGCGCTCTTTCGCCAGAACCGGAGTATTGACCATATTCAGAGGCATCTCGAAATGCTTCTGCAGCAGCCCAACCGCAAAATTAAGAGTAACAGAGCCAACGTCCATCTCGGCAATTGTACCGCGATACTGCACCTCAACATTCTTGATATATCCCGGAGCAATATTACTCAGGAGCATCCCGATTCGCTGGGCAAGTCTCGCATACTGTTTGACTATCGCTGGCATCGCCCCCGCCATCGATGGTGCATTAAGGGCATTCTTTACCGCCCCGCCCTTAATTGCATCGACAAGAATCTGTGCCGCCTCTACCGCCACCTCAATCTGCGCTTCTTCTGTGCTGGCACCAAGATGTGGAGTTACAAGACATCGCTCAAACTCTGTAAAACGCGTATTTTCAGGCGGCTCTTTCGGATAAACATCAAGCGCCGCACCGGCAATCCGCTGCTCGGCCAATGCCTCATACACCGCATCTTCATTGATAATCCCACCGCGAGCACAATTGACCAATCGCACCATCGGCTTCATCATTTTTATCTCTTCAGTGCCAATCATATTTAACGTCTGTTCATTTCGAGGAACGTGCACGCTGATATAATCTGCTTGCCTATAGATTTTTTCGAGTTCATCGGTAATCTCAATCCCAAGTTTTTCCGCATCAGGCGGGACCGCTATCAGGTCATAGCCGAGGATTTTCATATTGAAACCCGCCGCCATTTTTGCAACAGCCATACCTATCCTGCCTAATCCTATCACGCCCAGCACTTTGCCGTTGAGCTGATTGCCCATATACTTTTTCCTGTCCCACGTCCCGCCTTTAAGACTGTTGCAGGCCGGCACAACGTTACGGCTCATCGAGAGCATTAAAGCCATCGTATGCTCCGCCGCACTCAGCGTATTACCGCCCGGCGTATTCATAACTAGGATTCCACGTCTGGTCGCCTCGCCAACATCGATATTATCTACGCCAACGCCTGCCCGCGCAATACCTTTTAGCTTGCCCGGCTCGGAAAGGACCTTTGCCGTAACTTTTGTCCCGCTTCTAATTATCAGCCCGTCATATTCGCCGATAATCCCGGCCAGTTCGTCTTCGCTTATACCGGTTTTAACGACCGCTTCTACGCCGTCCATCGAATTCAAAAGCTCAATTCCTTCCTGTGCAAGTTTGTCTGTGATGAGAATTTTAATCATTTCTAATCTCCGAAGAACTTCTCTATTTGTTCCATTACTTTTCAATAAAATCGTTTTTCGCCGCCGAAACGGCCCTTAAAATCGTAACATTAGCCAAATCCACAACCTATGTCAAGCTATTTACTCTCCCCACGGTCATTGCCGCACAGATGCCGAATCCGTTTCATTATTCAATATTCCTTGTTCGTTACTTAATATTCTCTCTTTTTTCCTTGACTTCCGGCAGCAAAATCTATATAATACAGTAGTATAGTTTTCGAACTTTTAGCAGTTTTGCAGAGTAGGAGTGTGTGAAACAGGGGTGTTTATTTCCTTGCAGTTTCTACTTTCTTACAACACCAAAATCGTGCTCGAGTATTGATATTTTTTAAAGGGGAAAATCAAATGAGAAATGCAAAAGTTTTTATCTGTATGATGGTTGTGGCCTTAGCGCTTGTTCCGGCCCTTTCTGCAACAAGCCTGCACGCCGCCGGCAATGTTGAGGTGAGGGTTGCTCCCGATGATGTTAAGCCGGGCGGTTATGAACACAGCGACACCATCACCATCCAAATCTATGCTGTCGGTTTTTACGAAAATTATCCTTCCGACACCATCGGCTTTATGGATATTGCTTCGATAACAACTGATAACGGCGGCACAGCTTCGGAACCGAATCTGCATCCTAAACTTGCTGTTGGATTCGGTGCTGATGCCGGTACCATTGTCAATTCGGGTGGCGTTCTGATTGAAGATATTAGGGGTTATAGAGCAATTGTGGACTTAGAGGGCGTAACGCCTTTCCCTGCTATACTCCATTCGTTCGAGTTCCATATTCCAGACCTGCCGCATTCGAGCATAATCACAATCGGTATGAGCGGCCTGGAACTGACGAACGTTGGCGATTTCCCCATTGAACCACCTTTTACTGTGGCATCGCCGCTGGAGATTCACGTCATTTCAAGTTCTGGACCGCCTCCTTCGCCGGTTGCTGTTGACATAAAGCCGGGCTCCTGCCCCAATCCACTGAACGTCAAGAGCAATGGTGTGCTGCCCGTGGCAATATTAGGAACTGAAGATGTTAATGTAATCGACATCGACCCGTTTTCTATTCGCTTGGAAGATGTTAACGCAATTCGATGCGGTTTTGAAGATGTAGCTGCTCCTCTCTTGGAAGCGAGCGACTGCACCTGCACTGAAGATGGTGCTGATGGTTTCCTCGACCTTACCCTCAAGTTCAAAACTCAGGATATTGCAGCAATGCTTGGGCAGGTCACCCACGGTGACGAATTGATACTGACACTTACTGGCAAGTTATACGATGGGACACCAATTGAGGGGGCTGATTGCGTTATTATTCGCGGCAAACACAAACCTTAGCAAAAGCCGCTTAAATAAAACTATTAAAAAAAGGCGGGTTAAAACCCGCCTTTTTTTGAGGTATTATGGCATTAAGCCACTCCTCCAGTACGAATCCTTTTCATCACCCGTACACCTCACAATTTCTTCTATTAAAACACTCAGCCCTGAAACTGTCAAGAAAAATTGAAATTTTTTTTCACTGAGCACGATTTTTTTTGGCTGTGGGGCTGCAATATTGTGAAAAAAACGATGAAAAACCCACCTCCCCCGTTTTTAGCCCAAAAACAAGGGTGCAATATGCGTTTCCTGGCCAAAAACAAACTCCTGTAAACGTTAAATTGCACGATAATTACCATTCTTATACGTAAAGTTGCTGCCTGAATATGTCGATGGTGGGTTATTAAGAGTTAAAAGTAACTTTATTTACCTTTGAAAGGAGGTGAATGATATGTTCCGTAAAAACAGAGACCAGAATACCGAAGAGACCCAGACAAACGTAGAAAGCCAGGAGACGCAGCAGACAGCAACTGAATGGCCCCAGAATGAGCAAACAGATGAGACTCAGCAGACACCGACAGATTGGAACCAGGATGAAGATACAGATGAGAATCAGCAGACACCGACAGAAAACTAAAGAGAATTAGTTCTCATTGAGGGAGGGAGCTGGATCTTACATCCGGCTCCCTCCCGCAATCGGTACCCCACCTATAAATCAAATACAATTTTAATATCTCCCTTTCTCCCCAAAAATAGTACATCGTCAATACCTGCACTGTCTGTCCTTGAGCGAAGCACAGCGCAGTCGAAGGGAGCTAAGCATTTAGAATCATAGTGATTCTATTTCTCTCGGCAGATGTCTCCCCGCCGCTATTTACATTATATCTATTCTACATTCCTTGACAACAAAAAGTAAATTTCCATGGGTTGAAACCCGTGGTATTGCGAAGGAAGAATAAAAAGTTTATTACATTCTCGGCATTACCACGCAATCAAATGTGATTGGTACTAAAACGCAATACAAAAAGACAACCGGGGCCTGTACTTCTAAGTACAGGCCCCGGATTGATGCTTATTCAAAGGCCGAATATAATCGTACCTCGCATCTAAACCAATTACGGCCACATCCAAATTTTATTCGGGTCCCAGATGTCCACAAGGATGTTGAAGTCCTTGTAGTTAACAAACCTCGAGTTGCACGGGTCGCCGGCATCAGTCAAATTAGCAGGCGAGTATACATCGAAATACGCCGGGT
>CAZECQ010000081.1:0-10985 GCA_964510545.1 uncultured Pirellulales bacterium
TTTAGTAATGGCCGCCACTTTGATGCAGATAAAATCGGCGATGCTGCTGCCAAAGACGGAGGCCGAGGAACTGGATGGTGAAGATTTGGCAGACCCTCGTGCAGAGCTGATTCGCCAGTTGCTTGAGTACAAGAAGTACAAAGATGCGGCCAATTTACTCAGCGCCGCAGCCGAGGAGCAAAAGCAGCGATTCAGCCGGCCCGGGGCCATAGTCGAGAGGCTCAGACCTGACGCTGAACCGGCAATCGATATAGAACAGATAAGCGTCTGGGACTTGTTGGAGGCGTTCGATTCGATTATGACGGCCACCAGCGGTATGAGTCTCGATATAAGCCATATAGCCGATGATACGCCTATTGATTTGTATCAGATAGAGATACTGCACCGTTTGCAGAGTGAGGGGGCGATGCTTTTTAAACAACTCTTCGATTCCAGAACCAACCGTGTTGTAATGGTTGGGTTGTTCCTTGCTCTTTTGGAGCTGGTTCGTGAGAAACTGGTTCGTGTTAAGCAACGGTCAACTTCGGGGGGCCTTTACCTACAGCCGCTTACTGACGAACCGCCGGAAGAGGCTGTGCAAAAGGCCATAATTGCCGCCGCAGAGGCAGAAAAGGAGCAATTATCTCAAAGACAATCACATCAAAAGCCAGCAGTTCCAATTTCCGAACTGCCCGCAAAAAGCAAAACAGAAGCTGCTCAGGAAGCTTTGAGGCAGGAACAGTCGGCGGTTCCAATTGCCGAACTGCCGCAAAAAAACAAGTCAGAGTTTCCACAGAGTCAAGATAACAAAGAATCAGCCGAAAATTTATAAGCAACAAACGGCAAATTAATAGTTGACAGGGTAGTTGTTTCCCACTAAAATGGATGGCGTATTTTGGCAGAAAAAAAAGAAAGGATAAAATAATGGCTGGTAATGCAATTGAGTTAAATGATGCTTCTTTGGACGAGACTATTCATAACTCACAGGAACCTGTGTTGGTTGATTTCTGGGCGCCGTGGTGCGGTCCCTGCAAGATGATAGGACCTGTGATAGAAGAGCTGGCAGATGAATATGCGGAGAAGGCCAAGATATGCAGGCTCAATACAGATGACGGGCACGATAGTGCTGTAGAGTTTAGTATAACCTCGATACCGACTATTATTCTATTCAAGGATGGTAAGGTAGAGAAGAAGTGGGTCGGGCTGACGAGCAAGAGGGACCTTGCTGCTGCGATTGATGAGCTGCTTTGATTTTGAGTGGAGGTTTTATTATAAGCCGGCGATGTTAAGGCTCCTGTCGGCGGGTTCTTCAGGACGTGATATGCAAATTGCTATCGGGTCGGACTTTGTTTTTTGGGTTTGTTTTCAGCTAGGTGGGCGACATCTATCATTGCACCTATAAAAGCATCAAGCGTTTCTTTTTTCGGCGAGTACCTGCTTTTGCTACTGAGGCGTATTCGATATAAAGGGGATTTCTTATAGTTCCTTTAAGTATTGCTGGTACTGGCGGGCATCCATCAGGGACTCAAATTCCTTTTGGTCGGTGGGGCTTAGCTTTATCATCCAGGCTTGGCCATAAGGGTCGGTCTTAAAAAGCTCCAGGTTTTCGGGCAATTGTTCATTTACACGGACTACTTCTCCGCTGAGAGGTGCGTTTAAATCCGAAGCTGCTTTGACCGATTCGATTGTGCCGAAGGATTGGCCTTTTTGCAGTTTGTCGCCTATGGCGGGCAATTCCAGAAAAACTATATCACCAAGCTGTTCGACGGCAAATTCACTAAGACCGATTGCAGCAATGCCGGTATCCGGCTCTAAAATAGCCCACTCGTGACTTTCGGTGCATCCGGCTTCCATTGGAATCATAATTTTTCTCCATACTAATCATCAACGGTTTTGTAAGAAAAAGCTATATCCGAATCGGGCCATTTACTCAATGCTGATTCTTAAAGCTCCGATTGGCTTTGCCCATATTAACTTATCAACTTTCAGGGCTCTTTCCAGTTGCTGGCTTTTATCGCTCAGGGACAGGAAAAAGTCAAGATTAAAGGGTCATAAAACAAGTGAAAATACTTTGCATTATCTTTATAAATCCTGCTAATATAATAGTGGATGGTAGATTAGCTTTTGCCAAAAATCATTTTAAGCTTAAACAGGGTGGCTGAAAGTGGCCAAACTGAAGAAACAGCTTGGTTTGCCTGATGTATTCGCCGTAGGCGCCGGCGCGATGATAAGCTCAGGTTTGTTTATTCTTCCTGCTATTGCTTTTACAAAAGCTGGGCCTGGGGTCATATTGTCCTATTTTTTCGCTTCTATTTTGATAATTCCCAGTGTTCTCAGCAAAGCGGAATTAGCCACAGCAATGCCTCGTGCAGGTGGGACATACTTCTTTGTCGAGCGTAGTTTAGGCCCGATATGGGGTTTGTTTAGCGGACTGGCGAGTTGGTTTTCATTGGCTCTGAAAAGCGCCTTTGCCGTTGTCGGGATGGCTGTTTTTACTGACGTTGTGCTACAGGAGGTTTTTCCGGTGCAGCTTGAGTCGTGGCATCTCAAAGCAATAGGAGTCCTGTGTTGCCTTGCTTTTATGGGGTTGAACATTGTAAGTGTCAAGCACACAAGCAGATTTCAAATTCTGCTTGTGATAACATTGCTGGCGATACTAAGCTTTTTTGTGATTTTCGGTGCCGGTGCCGTCGAAGCTGTCCGGTATAAAGGGTTTATGGAAAAGGGTTGGCCGGCGGTGTTAGCCACATCCGGGTTGGTTTTTATCAGCTTCGGAGGATTGACCAAAGTTGCCTCTATTGCAGAGGAGGTGAAAAATCCCGGGCGCAACCTTCCTCTGGGGATGATACTGGTATGGTTTGTTGTAACATTGTTTTATCTGGGCGTAGTCATAATTACAGTCGGAGTTGTTGAAGGTGGCCAGCTCGCTACAAGTCTTACACCCATCTCTCTTGCGGCATCCAAGTTTATGCCACTGACGGGATTTGCACTTCTTGGATTTGCGGCTGCGGCGGCTTTTATAACAACGGCAAATGGAGGAATTCTTGCCGCTTCCCGGTCTCCTCTGGCTATGAGCAGAGACCAGTTACTTCCTCCACTTTTGGCACGAGTGAGCAGAAGATTCAAAACTCCACACATCAGCATACTGCTTACGGGCGGATTTATGATTACAGCTATTGTTTTTCTTGATATTGAGACACTGGTAAAGACGGCCTCGACCCTGATGATAATCCTTTTTATTCTCGACAATGCCAGCGTTATTATAATGCGTGAGAGCAGGATACAGAGCTATCGTCCGAAGTTCAAATCCCCTTTATATCCTTATATACATATACTCGCTATCGTTTTTTACAGTGCCTTGATAATCGATATGGGAAAAGTGCCGCTGTTGATTTCGGCTGGTTTTATCGGTTTAAGCGTGGCCTGGTTCCGGCTGTATGTTTCGAGAAGGGTCGGGCGGGCCTCGGCTGCGATGCACATCGTGGAGCGAGTTACCGACAAGGAGCTAAAAACCGTAACCCTTGAGAATGAGCTTCGGGATATTCTGCTGGAGCGGGATGAGATTGTCGAAGACAGATTCGATAATCTCGTAAGGCAGTGTGAAATTCTGGATATAAAGGGCAGGAGGTCTGCAGATGAAGTCTTTCGAGACGTTTCTGCAATACTGGAAAAGAGTCTGGACATAAATGAATACGTTCTTTTTGAGAAATTTCTTCACCGTGAAGCGGAATGCGGCACGGTAATTCAGCCAGGCCTTGCAATACCGCATATAGTAGTGGAAGGCGAAAGGAAATTCGATATTCTGCTCGTCCGGGCCGCTGACGGCATTGATTTTCCGCACGCTCCGGATCCTGTCCGGATAATGTTTATCCTTGCAGGCACCAAAGATGAGCGTAATTATCACCTTCGCGCACTGATGGCGATAGCCCAAATTGCCCAGGAAAAACAGTTCGAGCAGCGATGGTTTGCCGCAAGAGATGCCGAGGCGATAAGAAATCTGCTTCTTCTTTCCACAAGAAAAAGAGAGACAGAGACCAAATAATGAATTAAAAAGTCCCGCATTGTTCTATGAAATATTCATTGTCCGGGAATCTTTGGGGGAAAAGTCATCTTTGACCTTTGACAATTTGATTTTTTAGTGTTATTATGCCCGCCCTGTACTTTAAGAATTGCAAAAAAGCTTAATGTTCAATATTCACATACAACAAAAGAAATTGGTGATTAGTTATGGAAATTAGGCCGTTCAAGGCATTCAGGTTCGACAAAGCGGTGGTGGGCAATGTCGGCAACTGCATTTCTCCGCCTTATGACGTTATAAGCCCGGAATTGCAGCAGCAGCTTTATGAGAAAAGCGAATATAATATCATTCGGATAATTAAAGGAAAAACAATCCCTTCGGATAACCAGGGCGACAATCAATACACAAGGGCCGCCGATTATCTTAATGGGTGGATAGAAAAAGGGGTATTGAAACAGGATTCGCAGGAAGCGATTTATGCTTACGTTCAGAATTTTGAAGCGGCCGGCCACAATTTCCAGCGGGGCAGTTTCGTTAGTTTGACCAGGTTAACAGAACTTGGTGAATCGGTCAAACCTCACGAACAGACGCTCAGCGGTCCAAAAGCCGACCGTTTGAGTTTACTGAAGGCAACCAATACAAAGTTCGGCCTGATTTTTATGTTCTACGGCGACCCTGAAAAAATAGCGGACAAAATCATAGAAAAGGCCGCCGCTGCTGATGCGCTTATCGATTTTACCGACGAACAAGAGATAAGGCACAGCATTTATGCCATAACCGACAAAGCCGACATTGAAGCGATTGTGAATATGATGGCTGACAAAATCGCTGTGATTGCCGACGGTCATCATCGCTATGAGACAGCGTTGAACTATTTGAAAGAGACCGGCAATACCAATGCCCGGTACCAAATGATGGTGCTGGCCAACATTCACAACGAGGGAATGATAGTTCTGGCCACTCATCGTCTCGTCAAGAATCTCGACAATTTCGACGACCAAAAGATGATGGCTGACTTGGAGAAGAATTTTGATATTACCGAATACAAATTTGATTCTCCACAGGCCAAGACCGATGCAAAGCAAAAGATGCTCGGCCAAATGAAAAAAGAATATGATAATGATAACAATGCCTTCGGAGTATACAGCGGTGGCGATGCTTTTAGGGTAGCCGTTCTGAAAGACAAAAAGGCGATGGATACGTCTGCACCGGGTATGAGCGATGCGTGGAAATCGCTTGATGTTGCGGTGCTGCACAGGCTTATTATCGACGATGTGCTCGGTCTCGATGAGTCAAAGGTAACCGCAGGCGGCAACCTGGTGTATGTAAAAGACACACCGACCGCCATAGATGATTCAATTGCCATGGTTGATGCCGGGCAAATACAGGCGGCGTTTCTGACCAATCCGCCGAAAATTGAGCACATTGAGCAGGTTGCCGAGGCAGGTGAAAAAATGCCTCAGAAAACGACTTACTTTTTTCCCAAGATGTATTCAGGTTTGACGATTCAGAAATTATAGACTTTTTTACGCAGGAGTTAATGAAATGGTAGATTGGAAAACCCCACCAAGATTGTTTATTCCGGGGCCGGTAAAGGTTAATGATGATGTTCTTGCCCAGCTTGCACGACCGACACTGGGACACCGTCTCAAGGAGTATGCCCAACTGCACGGTGAGACGGTCGATATGCTTAAAAAGATTCTTTTTACTGAGCAGAATATTTTTCTTTCAACGTCCTCAGCTTCAGGCATATGGGAGGCGGCCATTCGCAACTGTGTTGGTACGGATGAAACTGTTCTGGCCACCTGCTGCGGTGCATTCAGTGACAAATGGGCGGGTGTGGCCAAAAACTGCGGCAGAGAAGTTGATGAACTCAAGGTTGACTGGGGCCAGCCCACCACGACGGAAATGATTGACGAAAAACTTGCTACAGGCAAATATGCGGCTGTTACCCTTGTCTATAACGAAACAAGTACGGGGCTGACGAACCCGGTTTACCAAATCAGCGAAATGATGAAAGAGAAATATCCCGACGTTATAGTGCTCGTCGATGCGGTAAGCGCTATGGTCGGACTGCCGCTGCATTTTGACCAACTTGGCTGGGATGTAACGTTTGCTTCAGTGCAGAAGGCCTTTGCAATTCCACCGGGACTGGCAGTTGCGGCTGTAAGCAACCGTGCACTGGAAAAAAGCAAAGACATTCCCGGGCGGGGTTACTATTTTAACTTTGAGCTTTGGGAAAAATCTGCGGGGAAAAATCAGACACTTGTTACACCGAACATTCCACATATTATGGCGTTGAACTACCAGTGTGAAAAGCTGCTCGCTGAAGGTATGGAAAACGTTTGGGAAAGGCATAAAGAGATGGGAGAATTCGTAAGGGGCTGGGCCAAGGAAAAATTCGCCCTGTTCTGCGATGAGAAATATGCCTCCGATACCCTCACGGCGATTAAAAATACCAGAGGTATAAACGTTGCAGAAACAATCAATGCCATACAGCAAAAGCATAACACGGTTTTTGGAAACGGTTATGGCAAGCTTAAAGAGGAAACATTCCGCATTGCTCATATGGGTGACATTACTCTTGACGATTTAAAAGAACTGCTCGGCTGGATTGATGACGAAATCGGCTAAAACGGTTTCTAACGAATGGATATTTTTTGCTGGTCATTTTTTATTGAGGGAGTAGCAAGATGAAAGTCCTTATAGCGGATAAGCTCTCGGAAAAGGCAGCAGCCGGCCTCAAAGCCCTCGGTGCTGATATTACTTTAAACCCTGAGCTGACTGCCGATGATTTGCCCGGTGTAATAGGTGACGCTGAGATTCTTATCGTGCGTTCAACAAGGGTTACAGCGGCGACTATAGAAGCGGCACAATCTCTTTCACTGATAATACGTGCAGGGGCAGGCGTTAATACAATAGACCTTGACGCAACAAGCGGCCGGGGTATATATGTCACAAATTGTCCCGGAAAGAACACCGATGCTGTTGCGGAGCTTGCTATAGGTCACCTGATTGCTGCGGACAGAAGAATAGCCGCTGCCGCTGAGGATATGCGCAGCGGGAAGTGGAGGAAAAAAGAGTACGGCAAATCGCATGGGCTCAAAGGGAGAACGTTAGGGATAATCGGTTTTGGTGGTATCGGCAGAGCCGTTGCAAAACGCGCCAGGGGGCTTGAAATGAATGTAATAGCATGGTCGCGAAGCCTGACGAAAGAGACCGCTGATGAACTTGGCGTAGGGTACTGCGAAAGTCCTGAACAGCTTGCAGCACAGGCCGATGCTGTCAGCGTACATCTGGCAGCGAATTCTCAAACAGAGCACTTTGTCGGGAAAAAACTTTTGAGCAAAATGAAAGACGGGGCGATTATGATTAACACATCACGGGGTGAGATTGTTGACACCGCTGCATTGAAAGAAGCCATAAAGGAGAAAAATCTGCGTGTGGGGCTTGATGTTTATGAGAACGAGCCGGCGGCTGCCGCACCGGATTTCCAAGACAAAGAGCTTGCGCTGATGGTCTCGTGCACGCCTCACATCGGTGCTTCCACGGACCAAGCACTGGAGGCGGTTGCAGAAGAAGTAGTCAGGATTGTTCAATGTTACAAAGATACGGGCAAGCCGCTGAATACGGTCAATATAAGGGAGAAATCGTCGGCGAAGATGAATCTCGTGGTTCGCCATTACAATCGTGTCGGTGTTTTGGCGGGTGTCCTTGATGAATTGAAAAATGCCGATATTAATATTGAGGAGATGGAAAACACGATATTTGAAGGGGGAAAAGCCGCTTCCTGTACTCTTAAACTTGACAGCGAGCCTTCTGCTGAGGTGATAACAAAAATCAAGAGCGGCGGGGATATAATCCAAGCAATGCTCAAGTAGAAAAATGCAGTTTGCTGCATATTTGATTTTCAGTGGCGGGGGCTTTTTTTATCCTCTATACTAAAAAAACCTTTGTTCGGTGAACTTAACGGCAATAAAATCGTATTAGAATTGAACAATTTTTCGCATGACAAACGTTAGGTTTTTTGTGGGTGTTTCGATTGTTTTGAGTAATTAGGAGTAAAGAAAATGCAGGCCTTAAGTTTCAAAAAGAGTAAAATTTTCTCTCGGTGTTTTGTAATTTCAACCCTTTTTTTATTCCTGTTTTTCAGTTCTTCGCAGCTTGGGCTTGCGGATGACAGCAGCAGTATCGACACTCTTCGGCAGATGGGCAGGACCTTTGCGGAAATTGCTGAAAAGGCATCACCGGCTGTTGTGGGTATAAAGGCCGAAAAAACTGTTGAGAGATACTATTCACCGAGGGGTCAAGACCAGTTACACAAATTTTTCGACCCATTTGAGGATGACATTTTTGACTATTTCTTTCGCCAGCAGCGCCCTCGCCAGCGTTCTCCACAACCGAAATCCCGTCAGGTCGCTCAGGGTTCCGGCTTTATTATTTCGCCTGACGGCTACATCCTTACCAATAATCATCTCGTTGGCGAATCCGACAAAGTTTTCGTCCATCTCACAGATGAGAGGGAACTGGAGGCAAAAATCATCGGTTCAGATGCTGACTCGGAGGTTGCGGTGATAAAAATTGATGCCGACAACCTCGCCTTTCTTGAATTGGCGGATTCCGATGTGATAGAAGTAGGTGAATGGGTTCTCGCCATCGGCAATCCCTTCGGGCTGAGCCATACGGTAACAGCCGGTATCGTGAGCGCCAAAGGGAGAAACATAGGTATTACCGAATATGAAAATTTCATTCAGACCGATGCCGCCATAAATTTTGGCAATTCCGGCGGCCCGCTGCTTAATCTTGACGGCAAAGTGGTTGGAATCAACACCGCTATTGTCGGCGCAAGCGGCAATATAGGCATTGGTTTTGCTGTTCCTTCAAATATGGCCAAAGGGGTCTATGAGCAACTTGTTGAAAGCGGCACCGTTGTCCGCGGCATATTAGGTGTTTATATTGATGAAGTGAACGGCGAATTGGCCAAATCGCTGGGCCTGGATGAAGAGACCAAAGGCGTTGCTATCACCAAGGTTACCGAGGATTCCGCTGCCGAAAAAGCGGGGATGAAACGGTATGATGTTATTGTCGAATTCGAAGGCGAGAAAGTCGAAAAAGCCAATGAGTTCCGTAATCGTATCGCAATGCAAAAACCCGGCACCAGGGTCAAGTTAGTTGTTATGCGAGATGGAAAGCCAAAAACCCTTTTTGTCAAACTCGGCGAAAAGTCATCTTCGAAGCGAGCCGGTTTGGAATCCTCTGAAAGAATAGAACAATTGGGTTTTGCGGTTGAAAATCTTAGCGACGAGTTAGCTAAACGTTTCGGTTATGAAGGCCTAAGCGGAGTTTTAGTTACCAGAGTTGAGCCGGGTTCGCAGGCCGCACGCAGGGGCATCACAACAGGAACATTGATTTTAGAAGTGAATCGCGAACCTGTCGCAAATACAAAAGAATTCGATAAAGCAATAAAGCAGGCCCGCAAAGGAGGAACGGCTTTGCTTTTAATCACAGACGGTCGTTACGAAGCTTTCGTAGTATTGAAACTGTCTAATAAATAATGCCCAAATAATAACCTCCTTTTCAATTAATGTTCAGCCCCGGATTTTGTCGGGGCTTTTTTTACAGCATTTATGTAAAAAGCTTTTTGATGGTATTCGGCTGAACAAACTTTCAGCGACAAATAAGATATTGTGAACTTTGTCGGTTAGGTTTATACTCTCCGGTTATGTTTGAAAAGGTCCTGTCTTTTTATACAAAGTATTTTGCCATATGGGTGGTGGTATTCGGGGTTGCGGCGTATTTTGCACCTGCTCCTTTCGTGTCATTGAGAGGTTGTAATGAATTGTTCTTCGAAGTTTGGTCATATGGGCACCGCAACCAAGCCTTTCACCAATGTCATGTACCAGCTTTCTTATGTAAGTTCCGTGCTGACAATGAGCCATGAATCGGACATCGCGTTTGTTTCTACCTAAAATCTGGAGAGAATAGATCTCTCTGATTCTTGGCCTTCTGGCAACCCGTGAACGGACAGGAGGCAATTGTTCTATCTTGCCTTCAAACTCCTTAAATACCTTCTTGATGTCATCATCAGAGACATCGTTATGAAGGTGCATCTCACCCTCATATTCTTTGTCCAGATTCATCAAAAGCGGAAGGGTTTTTCTGGCCTCTCCCAATGCTATTAAAAGAAGTCCTGTCACCCCAAAATCAAGCGTTCCTGTGTGACCCGCTTTCTGGCTCTTAAGCTTCTTTTGCACTCTTTCAAGGGCCCAACGTGAGGTAAGACCTGATGGTTTATCAAGAAGCAAAAATCCGCTTATACCCATTTCCTTTTTAAGCATAATCATAACTTATATGTAGTTTAAAGAAAAATAAATGATTGGATGGCGAGAGCTTATGTCCAAACAAAAAATTCCAGAGGCCGATCACAGACTTTTTGATCGAGTGTTTGTCTGCATGAAATGTGGAGCAAAGATAAAGGCAGATCTTGTTAAAGTAAAGGCTGGTAAAATCAAGTGTAGAAAATGCAGGTCCAAAAGGCTTAGGGGGATCCATAGAGAACATAAGGTGTAATTATGGCTAAGAAACCATACAAGAGGGGATGGCAGCACACCAAGACCAGGGGCAGAGAGGTAATGATAACATGCGGTTTTTGTGGCAGAAGAGTGCCTAAATACAAAACCTTCCCAGTCAGGAAAAGTTTCAGAATATCAGACCCAATGCTGAAGAAAGAGCTTGGTGCAAGAAGCAGATACGGCATATCATTAAGCCAGAGCAAGGTATATGCCTGCCCGGCTTGTGCAAGGCACAGAAACATTGTCAGGAAAAAGAATTAGTTCATACGTTTTTTTAATCATAAACCACAATATTAAAACATGTATGATTCATACAAAAGGCTGTCTGTAAGGTTTTTTGGAGGGCTAACAGATAATGTTATAGGAAATTTCAAAAGTCTAAAAAGAAGCCTGGTAGGAGCCAACATTCAGGTTCT
>CAZECQ010000082.1:0-10876 GCA_964510545.1 uncultured Pirellulales bacterium
GGGGCGGATGTAATTGCGGCGGTGGGCCAGGTATGCCAGGGCAGCGAGGCAATCACATTGAGCGAGGGTATCTGCAAGGGATTGAAGTCGGCTGATATACTGGGCGGCCTGGCGACTGATTTGCTCGAAGAGCTGCTGCTCCAACTGTAGCGCCCTTTCAGCGGCGTCAAGCGCCCTGGTTTCATATTCCTTTAATTCGTCGGTGATGTAACGTTCAGCATTCTTGATTGTCTGCTTTCGTACGTAATCGGGCGGGGCCTTGTTGGCTGATGAATGGTTAATTTCGAGGTAATAACCGAAGACCCTGTTGTAGCCGATTTTGAGATTGGCGATTCCAGTTCGCCGGGCCTGCTGTTTTTGATAGTTTTTTAGCCAAGTCTGGCCGTCTTTTGAGATTGAACGTAGTTTGTCAAGTTTGTCGTTGAAGCCGGTGCGTATTACGCCGCCATCGCGAAGGTGTGAGGGACAGTCCGGCTCTATAGCAGCTTCGAGTAAATCGGCCAATTCGTCCATGCTGTCACATTTTTCGGTTAGCTGCGCGAGAAGGTCGGTTTCGAAGGTTTGGATGATATTACGCAGCAGGGGCACCTTTCTCAATGTGGCTGTAAGGGACAGTAAATCCCTTGGGTTTGCGCGGAAAGTACTGATACGGGCTGCGATTCTTTCGGTGTCGGCTATGGTTGAAAGCAGTTTGCGAATATTGGTTAATTGGGTCTGAGACTTGGTGAACAGCTCAACGGCATCCTGACGAAGCTCGATAGAGCCGACATCACAAAGGGGCATACAAAGCCAATTGTGAAACATACGAGCACCCATTGGGCTTAGTGTTTCATCGAGGCAGTGAAGCAGAGAGCCTTTTTTGCTTTCGGTGCGTATTGTCCGGAGGATTTCGAGACTTTGCAGAGAAGTCTGGTCGATTTGCAGGAAATTATTTCGATTGATTTTCTTTAGACTCTGGATGTGGCCAAGTGTTGTTTTCTGGGTTTCATTGAGATATTCAATAATGGCACCTGCAGGTGGGATGAGAATCTGCTCACCATCGGTGATGCCAAAACCTTCGAGTGTGGTTGTGCCGAAGTGTTTGAGAAGCCGCTGCTTTGCCTGATAATTGTCAAAATACCAGGAAGGGCGCTCTGTTACAATTGCACCGGTGAGTTGAGCGATGTCTTTGGCCAGTTTCCTTGTTTCAGCTTCAAATAGTTCGCCTCGTCTGTCAGGCAGGAGACATTCGGCGGGGCAGAGACGGAGCAGTTCATCAAGTAGTCTTTGCTCTGGGAATTGCTGAACGAAAAAATGGCCTGTTGAAATGTCGACCCAACTGATTGCGGCTGTTGGGTTGGGTGTAAGGCCGATGGCACAAAGGAAGTTTTGCTGCTTTGCGTCTAAAAGGATGTCATCGGTGAGTGTGCCGGGCGTTACGATTCGGACGACATCACGTTTAACGACGCCTTTTGCGGTTTTTGGGTCTTCGACCTGTTCGCAGACGGCAACTTTATAGCCGGCCTCGAGCATCTTTTTCAGGTATCCGTCAACAGCGTGATAGGGGACGCCGGCTAATGGGATGGGATTATTACCTTTGCTTCTGGAGGTCAGGGTCAGGCCGCAAACCTTTGAACAGGTTACGGCATCGTCATAAAAAGTCTCGTAGAAATCGCCCATGCGAAAGAAGAGGATGCAGTCAGGGTGTTTTTCCTTGAAGTGCGAAAACTGTTTCATCGCAGGCGTTAATTTTTCAGTTTTTGCGGCCATAGAAAAGATTATACACGAAGCCGGCCGTTTAACAACTCTGTTATGGCAAAAAGGGCTTTTCTTTTGGATTTTGTGTCGAGAAGTTGTTTAAGCAGATTTTTCTGGCGGGTTGTAAAACAGATTGGGGCAAGAAAGTTACAATCGGCGGTGCCGGAAGTTTGCCGGATTTTGTTTAGAAGATTTTCGATGCCGGTTTCGAGTTTGGCACTTATGAGAGCAGTATTTTTCAAAGCATCAGGAAGTTGAGCGTGTTCTAATCCGGCGGGTAAGTCGGATTTGTTTAAGACTGTGAGGACTTTTTTGGCAGTGATTTTTTCGAGGAGTCTTTCATTAACCTGGTCGATGCTTTGGCTGCTATCCAGCACCAGTAAGAGCAGGTCGGCCTGGTCTAAAATCTCAACGCTTTTTTGTTGGGACTTTTTTTCGATGATATATTTTGGCGTTGCTGCAAGCTCTTCGTCAAGTCCTGCGGTGTCAATGAGGGCAAGCGAAAGAGGGCCGATTTTGCATTGGGCGCTGACCCAGTCGCGTGTCGTTCCTTTTATGTCGGTAACGATTGCTTTTTGCCGGCCTGCAAGGCAGTTCAGCAGAGTGCTTTTTCCGGTGTTTGGCGGGCCGACTATTACAACTGTGCAGCCGTAAATAATCAGTTTTGCGGTTTGGGCTGTTTCGAGTATTTGCCGCGTGCCAGCTTTGATTTCATCGAGAGTTGTTGTTTTTATACTGTTTAGCCAATTCTGTACTTTTTTACTCAGGCCGATATCGATTTGATTCGCGAGTATTTTAGTTCCCTCGATTGTTTTTGCATTTAGCTGGGCGATTTTGGCTTCGATTTCGATTGTGTTGAACTTCTTTTGTGCGGTGAGGGTTTTTGTGAGAAGCTGTTGGGTGGTGAGCAGTTTCACTCCATTATTTTGCAGCAGTTTCATAATATCAGCTACAATGATTGGGTTGCCGTGACAGTTTATGGAAAAGGTGTTTGGCGTTTCGCAGCCGATTGTAACGTGGTCGATGGCCCTGTCGCCATCGGTGATTGTGCCGAGTAGTATTTGACCGGGTTGAAAAGGTGCGGTTTTGCGAGCTTTTGGGACAAAGATTTTTTTCAAGGCGGCATCGGCGTTTTCACCAAGAAGCTGAATGGTTGCTATCGCAGAAGTGCCTTTGCCGGTCATTACAGCAGCGAATGTAGTCATTTGTCAGTTTTGTCCTTGATTTTTGGTATTACCGGCTGGATCCAGGCGACTTCGACATCACCATTATCAACAGGGTTAGCTTTTGGTTTTGTTGAGATTACTTTTGCACGGACATAGATTTCATTACCGGTAAGTGTATAGGCGGCGGCGGTGCCCTTTATTTGGGAGACGACTTTGCCTATATCGTCACTGTAACGCTGTGTGATATGGAGTTCAACGCCATTAGCATCAGTGACGGGTTTACTTGTCATGTCCGCGGTTTTTAGTGTTGCTATGAATTGAGTTGTGTAAGTGATGCCTTTTTGGGGCTTTATTTCGATTTTAAGAGTTTTCCCATCAAACTGAATATCCTGTAATTCTACCCCCAAAGAGGCATAGAAATCACCTTTGTCCATCGCTTTGATAATGCTTTCGGGTGTAAGATGGGAGCATCGCACTACAACCCAGCCTCGGCCCGGATTGGAATATTTTTGGCCGAAATTGTGGTAACTATGAGTGTCATCTGTTGCAATACCATAAATGATGGGCAGGTTTAGTTCGGTTAATCGTTTGGTCAGAACTATGTCCCACATTCGCTCGGTTGAAGGATGGTCTTCGTCTCCGCGGTTGTTACAGTTTGGGGAGTAGTTATAGACTTCGAAGAACTTCGCATCTTTTAAGTGCATAATGTCTTCAGCGGTGACCATCCACTTGTAGTTGGGATGGTTGATGTGCGTTAGCATTATCTGGCCGGTCCGGCTGCTTTGAGAAATTACGGCATTGATGCAGTTTTGCATGACCTCAATTGCGGTCTCGCCCGGTTGCTTTGGAATAGGTTTTATTAAGTTGATGGCATTTACATGGGCTTTTTTCTGAGTAATCTCCTCAGCCTGTATGAGGAGAAAACGTTCCGGCTCTTCAAAGAAGCAGCGAAATTCGCTTAGAGGTTTTAAGCGTATTTGAGTTGTGCCATCCACAATTCGCTGCTGGACCCAGTTTTCGCCAAAACGCTGGAGATATTTTTTGAAGGATTGTTCGCCTGCTCGCTCGTGAGTGATATCGAGCCATTTTTGGCCTTGAGAAAGCTTGTTATGGTCGGAGAGAGCGAGGAAGTGATAGCCATTATTTTTGTACCAATCGGCAACCATTTCAGGATAATCATCGCCGTCACTCCATAAGCTATGGGTGTGGAGGTTGCCTTTATACCAGTGGAGGGTCTGTGGGTTTGCTGCACAAACAAACTGAGCAAGCAGCAGCAATGATATCAGCAGTATTGAACAGATGCGATTGAGTTTTCTAATCTGAGTTGGCATTTGGTCTCCTTTTATCTTTAGTGGTGTTAGAGAAAGAGTTTACTCCTTTTGTTCGAGATATTTTCGATATGCCAAAGCGATTCCTTTTACGACTAGGTTCGGGACGTAAGAATCGATGAACTGGCAGTCGTCTTTTATGATTTTAGCAGCGGCGCCGGTGATGACTGTCTGCGGCCATTTTCCGATTTTTTCGGCATATCTCCTGATGACCTCCTCGAGAGTACCGACGGCAGAATAATACAAGCCGCAATTTATGGCCTGTTTCGTGGTCTTACCATATGGTGATTTTGGCTTAGTGACGTTTATCTGCGGCAGTTGTGAGGTGTTTTCTTTCAGGGCCTTTGCGCTGATTTCAAAGCCGGGACAAATAACGCCGCCAAGAAAGATTCCCCTTTCATCAACCAAATCGATTGTGACTGCTGTTCCGAAGTCTGCCACGACGACGGCGTCCTCGACGACGGCATAGGCAGCGGCGGCGGCGATAATGCGGTCGATACCAACTTTTTCGGGTTCATCAACCGACAAATCCATCGGCAGAGGAATGTTGTTACCTATGAGCAAAAGTTTTTCATCAAGAACTTCCTTTATTAACTGCCGGATGAAGTCTGTTTGTTCGGGGCTGACACTGCTGACGACGATTACGCCGTCACGTTTTTTTTCTTTCGAGCTTTTGGCGATTGGGATTTTACTCCAGGTGGATTTGAAGCAGTTAGTCAATTCTGTGCGGGCCCGGCTGGGGATTGACTTAATAGATTGTTCCTCGCCTTTAAGGAACAGAGCGATAGTGGTATTTGTATTGCCGATATCTACCGCTATTAAGTTCATAATTCGTTACTCCCAGGCTGTTTTAATTTCTCTGACTTTTTGCCATAATAATTCGCTTAGGTCTTTTATGCCGGTGCCGGTGACCGCTGAGATTGGGTAAATTGTTTTTTTCAGTTTAATTCCAATGTCCTTAACTATTTTACCATCGGGGTCAAGGTCTGTCTTGTTTGCGACGATGATTTCAGTTTTTTCGGCCAGTGCTTTGCTGTACTGCTCCAGCTCGCTTCGTAAGGTGTGGTAGTTCTCAACAGGGTCGGAGCCATCTGTGGGCATTATATCAAGAATGTGTGCGAGAATAGTAGTTCTTTCTATGTGTTTTAGGAATTCGAAGCCGAGCCCTGCTCCGCTGTGTGCGCCTTCTATAAGGCCCGGTATGTCGGCCATAACGAAGCGGCGGAAGTCGCTCAACTCTACGATACCAAGAACGGGCTCGATTGTGGTGAAGGGGTAATCGGCAATTTTAGGCCTTGCCGCCGAGCAGCGGGAGATGAGAGTGCTTTTTCCGGCGTTCGGCATCCCGAGAAGTCCGACGTCAGCAATGAGTTTCAGTTTGAGACGAATGTTTCTTTCTTTGCCCATTTTGCCGGGGGTTGTAGTTCTGGGGGTTTGATTGGTTGAGGTTGCAAATGCTTTATTGCCTTTTCCCCCATTTCCGCCCCGACAGATGCAGACTTTCATTCCAACTTTACTGAGGTCTTTCAGGAGCAAGTTCAGGTCGTCATCGTAGATAAGCGTGCCGGGAGGTACGGGTATTATTAAATCCTGTCCATTTGCACCGTGTTTGTTGCTTCCGGAGCCGTCGGCACCGTTTTTGGCGTGCCATTGATGTTTGCCGGTAAAATCCATTAAGGTATCGAGGTTTTCGACGGTATGAAAATAGACGTTTCCTCCTCTTCCGCCGTTGCCGCCATCGGGGCCGCCTTTTGGGATGAACTTTTCGCGACGGAAGCTTAGACAGCCGTTGCCACCATTGCCTGCCTTGACATAGATTTTTGCTTCGTCAATAAACATATCTCTTATAAAAAAAGGATGGTATAAAACCATCCTTTTATTTGCCAGAAATTTTTGCTTTTGTTAGACGACGTGAATTTTCCTGCCCTGGAACCGAATAGTACCATCAGTCGTTGCAAATAATGTGAAGTCTCTGCCCATACTGACGTTTAAGCCGGGGAAGAACTTTGTTCCGCATTGGCGGACGATGATAGAGCCGGCCTTGACCATCTGGCCGCCAAAAGTTTTGACGCCTCTGTATTTTGGATTACTGTCTCTTCCATTCCTTGAAGAGCCTTGTCCTTTTTTATGTGCCATAGGTAATCACCTTAAATTTTCATAGCAACTTGGCGTTAATCTAACAAAGAGCCATTTTAGCGACCTTAGTTGCTATTGTCCAGAAAAATTTTGAGTTTTGTTGCGGTCCAAAGCCGGTATTTTTACGGCCATTGCGCCTGCAATATTCGCTTCATTTCACCTAATTGGAGCATATTGACTGTGGCGAGCTTGATTTTGCCCTGTGGGTCGATAAAAAAGCTGCAGGGAATCTCATTTACACTATTATAGGGTTGCGGCAGAACAGCCGGGTCAACATTCAAAATGGGGTAGTTTATTTCTTTATGCCCATCTACAAAATCCTTTACCATTTTGAGGGTATTGCGTTCCGAGAGGTAAGAAACAGCGAGGATGGCCAACTTGTCCTTATTGATGATTCTCCGCAAAGCGATTACGTGCGGGAATTCCATTTTGCAAGGCCCACACCAGGTTGCCCAAAAGACAATCATAACGTCCTTGCCTCGATAATCACTAAGCTTGTGCTTTTTTCCATCGAGGGCGGTCAAGGTAAAGTCCGGGGCTGTTTTTCCGACCCAGTTCTGATAAGCAGGTTCCCATACTCTTGCGTTCTCAATCACCTCGTTCATAGTTAAAGTTAGCTTGGCTGTGGCGGCAGGTTCAGCGGACACCTTTACAGGCTCAGTTGGCTTTTGCCGGGCCGTTGGCAGAGATTGTGGCGGCTTGTCTTTCTTACAACCTGCTGCGGTAAATACGATTGTGAAGATGAATATTAGCCATAAAAAGAAAAGTTTGTTAGTCATTTTAAAATTCTCCTGTAATTCACTTTAACATAAAAAGTGGATTATACAGTAATTCTAATTTTGTGTAAAGTCGAAACTGCAAAAATTTTTGTTCCGTAGTGGTGCGGAAAAGAGTCTTTGACCTGTGTTTTCGGTGTTGGTACAATCTACGGCAATTTAATGAAAAGTGTATTTTATGGTCATGTGGTTTTAAGGAGTCGATATTTGCGTTACAAGAGAAGGTAAGAGAATGACAGAATTCTTGACAACTATTTTAGCAGAAGGCGAAGGACTCAACCTTATACTACTGATAGGAATTGCGATTTTTTTAGGGACTGTCGGGGCGAAGATGTTTCAAAAGCTCCGCATACCACAGATAGTCGGTTATGTTACTATCGGCATAATCTTAGGGCCGGTACTGAAAATCATTTCGCAAGAGACGATTCATACGCTTGAGCCGTTTAACTTATTTGCGCTGGGTGTCATAGGTTTTATGATTGGCGGTGAGCTTAAGCGTGACGTCTTTGTGAAGTTTGGTAAACAGGTTTTTTCGATTTTGCTGTTCGAGGGATTGACGGCATTTTTGCTGGTAGGTGTGCTTAGTTTTTTGATAATGTGGGCATTTTGGGGCTGGCAAATGGCGTTAGCTGCCGGAGCGGTATTTGGGGCAATATGCGCTGCGACCGACCCTGCCTCTACGGTGAATGTACTATGGGAGTATAAAACACGCGGTCCGATTACGACGATGCTGACAGCAATTGTTGCTCTTGATGATGCACTGGCAATACTTCTGTACATAGCCAGTGTTAGTATCGCAGGTGTTCTTACCGGTCGAGGGGGTGACAGCGGGTTGTTGACAATGATATTTCATGCAGTTTATGAAGTTATTGGTTCTTTAGGTGTGGGATTGGTGGCAGGCTTGGTCCTGCGGTGGATTGTAATACGAGTGGACGATAATGAAAAGACATTAGTATTTACACTTAGTACAATAATACTGACAATCGGTCTGGCGGAGAGCTGCGGGCTTGATGTTATTCTTTCTTCAATGGCTTTAGGTGTTACTCTAATAAACTTTCTGCCTCGGCGCAGTCTTAAAAGTTTCGAACTGGTGCGTATGTTTTCGCCTCCGATATATGTGTTGTTTTTTGTTCTTATTGGTTGCAGATTCAATATTTCGAGTATGAGTGTGCAAATCTTGTTGTTGGTCACTGCTTATTTGTTAGGCAGTATCATCGGCAAGACTACAGGGGCCTACGTAGGTGCAGTTTACTCTAAAACCGTACCGACAGTCAGAAAATGTCTGGGATTTTGTCTGTATCAACAAGGTACAATAGCGATTGCCCTGTTGATTATGGCAAGTGCCCGGTTTGAGGGTGAAATCAGGGAGACAATGTTGTCAGTAATAATAATCGGCGTTTTCCTGCTTCAGTTTATAGGGCCCCTGTGTGTAAAAGTCTCAGTCAGGAAAGCCGGTGAAGCAGGAATGAATATTACAGAAGAGGACCTTATCAAGACTTATCGTCTATCCGATGTGATGGATACAGATGTGCCGACTATTCCGGCAGGTTCTTCATTGAGTGAGGTTGTCAAGGTAGTTAGTAGTACCGATAACTTTTACTATCCAGTTGTCGATAATGATAAAAAGCTGATAGGAGCTATCACACTGGATGGTATCAGAAACACTTTTACGACACAGGAGTTAAACGACTGGCTGGTGGCGCTTGATATTATGGAGCCGCCGATTGCGAAAGTGACGCCGGCTGTAGCATTGTCAGAGGCGTTCGAGAAAACACAACAGCTTGATATTGAATACATTCCGGTTGTAGTTTCAGGCCAGGACGAGACATTTGTCGGGATTTTGGATTGTCACTCTGTTCGTCGGTCGCTTAGCGCTGAGGTGTTGAAACGTCAGCAAAAAGCAGATAATATATACAGGGAAGCTGTTTTGTAAAATGATGGCAAAACGGCAAAGTGCTGTATCGAAAAGTTTTGATATGGAACCAGTATGATTTATTTAGTTGCTAACGCGAATGCAGAGACTTTCGGTTATTTGAATCCGGCTTTGCTGTTCGGACTGATTATCCTGGCAGGAACATTTGGTGCACGTCTTTTTCAGAAACTTCATGTTCCACAGGTTGTCGGCTGTATCGTTGTTGGGATAATCCTTGGTGATTGTTTCGGTGTTATAACCGATGAGATTATTGAGGCGCTTGAACCTTTTACGATGTTTGCTTTAGGTGTCATTGGCTTTATGATAGGAGCCGAGCTTCGTAGTGACGTTTTTAAAAAATATGGTAAGCAATTCTTTATCATTCTTTTCTCGCAGGGGATAGGAGCTTTCTTGTTGGTGGCTGTCGGCACATCAGTAGTTGCCTGGTTTATATTGCATGATTTATACACCGCAATTGCAGCAGGGCTGGTCTTCGGAGCTATTGCCTCTGCGACTGCCCCGGCGGCGACTGTAAATGTTTTATGGGAATACAAAACGAGAGGGGCATTGACAACAGCAGTGCTTGCGATAGTTGCACTTGATGATGCTTTGGCTCTGTTGCTCTATCGCGGTGCGGCAACAGGTGCAAAAGCACTTATGGGAACAGGTGGAGACGATTCTGTCATAAACACTACGCTTATTTTATTAGGTGAGATAATCGGAGCTATACTGCTGGGTTTTCTGGCAGGTGTACTACTTTATTTTCTGTTGAAATTTGTAATATCCGATGAGAAAATTTTAGATTTTGCTCTTGCATCACTTCTTCTTATTGTTGGCGTTTCGATAATACCGGGGATAGACCCGATTTTGCCTGCTATGACATTAGGTATAACGATGGCTAATTTGGCGCCTCGGCAAAGTAAGAGTCTTTTCGAACTTGTTAAGAAGTTTACACCGCCTGTTTACGTTTCATTTTTTGTTCTGGCGGGTGCGCATATGAAGTTTGGGTCGATGACCAGGTGGATGATGGTTTTAATAGTTGTATATCTAATATGCAGGGTTGCAGGAAAGATTACCGGCAGTTGGTTTGGTGCCAAGCACTCCAAAGCGCCGGTGGTAGTTCGTAAATACCTGGGAATCTGTCTGCTGCCACAGGCGGGCGTGGCGATTGGTCTTGCTATTTTGGCCGGTCAGCAGTTCAGTGTGGAACTTGGCAAAATCATTATTATGGTTGTTATGACAGCAACATTTGTGATGGAAATCCTTGGGCCGATGTTAGTCAAAGTGGGTGTTAAAAAGGCCGGCGAGGTAGGACTTAATATTACAGAAGAAGACCTTATCAAAACTTACGGTGTTAAAGATGTGATGGATAAGAAAGTTCCGGCTATTTCTGCGGGTATGTCTTTGAGCGAAGTAATCAAAGTAATCAGCACTACGGATAATTTTTACTACGCTGTTGTCGATAATGACAATAAGTTGATAGGGGCCGTTACACTTGACGGCATCAGAAATACCTTTATCACGCAGGAGTTAAACGACTGGCTGGTGGCGCTTGATATTATGGAGCCGCCGATTGCGAAAGTGACCCCGACTGTAGCATTGTCTGAGGCATTCGAGAAAACCAGGCAGCTTGACATTGAGCACATTCCCGTTGTAGCTTCAGGCCAGGACGATATATTTGTCGGTATTCTGGATTGTCACGCTGCTCGCCGTTCGCTTAGTGCTGAAGTATTGTCACGACAGCAAAAAGCTGATAGTATGCAAAGCGTTTAATACAGCCGATTTGCACAAAACTTGAAATTGGATTGCTATGCTTTATTC
>CAZECQ010000083.1:0-10672 GCA_964510545.1 uncultured Pirellulales bacterium
ATAATGAAAGGAGCTGACCGAGCAAATCCGAGGCTTCCAGTTGTATTTGACTCATCGAGATTGTTCCGGCAACTTCGGTATCCTTTTTATTACCGGCCGCCAGCGGCATTACAAGCAGTTCGCAATTGAAGTTCGCAACGCCTCTTACGTTCACAGCATTTGCGAAAATCGGGTTTACATACATCAGAAGTTTTCTGGCCGTCTCGTCGTTGATTTGAATATTCTTTACGATATGAATCGGCTGAGGCGTTTTCAGCAGTGCCGGCTCTTGTTTAAAATCGGCCGCGCCTGCAAAGTTAAATTGTCCATTGTTGACGGTCGTTGAAAAAGGTGCGATACTCAGCCGTCCGTTTTGGATTTGGATTTCCACTTCACTCGGCCCGAAATTCAGACCCATATACCCGGCCCGCTCGAAACCCAAACCCACTTTGTCTTTTGTATTGAGGTTGGGCAGGAGTTTGTTCGTCTGCCCAGCCGGATATTGACTTGTGAAATTGACAGAGAGCTTTCTTTGCCCTTCAATCTGCAGACCGGGCGGCAAAAACGGAGATGCCACAGTACTGAGAGCTGCCCAGTCATATTCACAATCGAGCCGGCCCTCTAATTTTGTCCTGCCTGCTTCATTGATTTTCTTTAATTGGCCTTTGTAAATCTTTATTTGCGGACTTATCAACTTGAACTTTATGATATTAACAGTCTGTTCTTCTGGATTGACCAGCCCGTCAAAAATGACCGATACAGAATCCTGGTCAAAAGGCTTCCTGCCCGGATAGGTCAGTTTAAGATTCTCAATCTTCGTCGCATCGGTTTTGATATGGTAACCGTCCTTTTCAGGACTGATAGAAATATCCGATTGGGCAATTCCCGCCAGTTGCATCTCTTTTGGGAAAGATGCAAACATTACCGCAAACGGCCTGAGCTTCTCAAGGTCAATATCATCAGCTGAAATCGCCAGCTTCATTGGCTTTTTTGCATCTTTGCTCAACGGCAGAGACGCATCTTTTATGGTGAGACGACCAAGAGCTGCTTTTGCTTGTATTGAATCGATATTTACCGTCTTCTTGTCCGTTTGTGCAACAAAAGCGATATCAGCCGAGGGCTCCGAGGCAACCAAACCTTCGGGCGAAGTTAAGTTAAGATTTTTCACCACGGACGAGCCGGCCGCGGCAATTTTGTCGGCGGTAATCAATACTTCCCCGTTGCTTAGAACCTGGCCGGCTATTTTATATTGGCCGATGTCTATGAACTGTCCTAATTCCGATTGGAGTTTTGCCAAATCAACCTGCCCGTCATATCTAATCTTTTCAGCGGTTCCTTTGGCATTGACTTTTGCAAATGCGGCGGAGACATCAAGATTATCGAAATTTATTTTTCCGGCCTTAGAGGTTATTTCAACTGCTGCATTAATCGGTTGTGACAGAGCGATTTGCTTTGTGTTTACCAGTCCCGCCAATCGGTCAAGGTTTGCCGTGGCTGTTATTTTTCTTTTTCCTCTTTCGGTCAATGTCTCAATATCACCTGTCAGCCGGCCGGAAGTGAGCCGTATATTCTCTTTAACGCGAAAGGTCTGAGGCATCCGTGAAAAGATTTCGGCAACATCTAATTCAAAGCCGGCTTTTAGCCTTGAGTCCGAATTTAAAAATTCGGTGAACGAATCGAATGTTGTCGGGATAGTGCCGCTCGCCTGCGCTGAAAGCCAGTCGGCCTTGACGTCAAAATCCTCAACATTTATCATTTCCTTTCTGCGTGCCAGCTTTACATTAATATCCAATCGGCTGGTTTGTAATCGGTCGCCTTTTAAAGCAGGCCCTGTAACATCCAGGTTCTCGGCCCGAATGTTTCCGGTTGCACTTTCGAGCCGGCCATCTTTGATTTCGTTCTCTATGTTGGCTGATATACTGCCTTTGGCATCAACTTCGGTTCCCACCAATGCGAAAAAAGGCGCCAGAGAACCAAGGTCCAAATCAATGACCTCAACAGTCAACTTTCCGCTTGTTCCTTTCAGACTCCAGCCGGTTTTCGCTTTGCCAGGCTTAATTTTGCCTTCTACATGAATCTTTGACTCTTTTGTTTTGTCAACAACCGCCATATCTATATTGAAATCTGTTTGTTTGCCCGGCGGGCGTAAATTCAATCTGGAGTTTATCTGTGAAAGCTCAACGACACCGGCCTTTGAGTCTGTTACTTTCAGACTGCCGTCGTTGATAACAAGGTCGATTTTTTTAATCGGCAGGGTGACTTTTTTGCCAGGCGGCGGCTCCTTTTTAAGGTTATAACTTTCTACCGGCCTTTCGGCTTTAAGATTTATCTGAACTTTCGGCTCATCAATGATTGTTTTGCCGAAGGACAAACCACCTGTAAGAATTGAACCGTAGTGGGGCTTTGTAGTGATTTGCTTTGCCTTGAGAGAGGTCTGGCCGGCACCGTCAATAAAGCTAAAATCCGTAACACTTATGCCTTTGAACCAGCCCATTAAAAAACCGGCAAAATCCATCTGGCCGTCCAGGGAGCTGTTGACTTTAGTCAGAATTAATTTCCGCCCGCTTTCGCTTGATACAAACGCAGGAACAGCGAAAACCACCAACAAAATCAAAACGACCAAAAGAGCCAATACCAGTTTGAGGATTACTTTTTTTGTTTTTCTTTGTGGGCCTGTTTCGGGATTTTTTTGGACTTTCATACCTTTGTCCCCCAAAAATATTGAAATTATAAATGTTCCCTTCCAGATCTACCGAGGTTTTATGCTGCAGCATAAAACAGTTTCGATACAGTACGAATCAGTCGAGCAATATTTCGTCAGACTTACTTTTGATAAGAGCGTCAATTTTGTCGGTACTTTCCTTAGTAGTATCGTCGATTTGTTTTTTGCCCGCCTCCAAATTATCTTCGGTGATGATTTTGTCTTTTTGTTCTTTTTCGAGATTTTTATTTGCTTCTCTTCGTATGTTACGGATACTTACCTTTGTCTGTTCGCCGGTCTGTTTGGCCTGGGCGACAAGCTGCCTTCTTCTTTCTTCACTCAACGCAGGGATATTGAGCCTGATAAGTTTGCCGTCCATAACCGGTGCGATACTTAAATCGCTGTTTTTGATTGCTTTTTCTATTTCTTTTGCTGACGAGGGGTCGAACGGCTTAATCACAATCGTATCGGCCTGCGGCGTTACTAAAGTTGCTAGTTGTTTTAACGGCGTGGCTGTGCCGTAATAATCAACCTTTATGTTCTCAACCAGCCCCGTGGAGGCCCTTCCGGTCCGAACGGATTTTAACTCGTCCTCAAGGACTTCAACCGCCTTTTGCATTTTTGATTTACTTTCGCTAACTATTTCTGTAACAGGCACCTGGTAACCTCATCAGTCAACATATTAATGTTCCAACCTTCTCTCCACAAATGGCTTTTGTTATATTGCTTTCCTTGAAGATGTTCAAAACAATAATGGGAATATTGTTTTCTTTGCAAAGACTTATTGCCGAGTGGTCGATTATCCTGAGGTTTTTATTTAACACGTCATCATAGGACAATTTTTCAAACAATTCGGCGTCCGGATTTTTTTCGGGGTCATCGCTGTAAACGCCGTGCACCTTTGTTGCTTTTACAATAAGACCCGCATCAAGCTCAGCAGCTCTCAACGCCGCACAGGTATCGGTGGTGAAAAAGGGATTTCCCGTTCCACCTGCGAGTATCGCAACTCTTTTCTGCTCAAGGTGCCGAAGTGCCCTTCTTCGTATAAACGGCTCACATATCGCCGATACCTCAATCGCACTAAGGACCCTTGTCGGCTGGCCCAGCTTCTCGAGTGTTTCCTGCAGAGCACAGGCGTTAATGATAGTGGCCAGCATCCCCATATAATCGGCGGTGTTTCTTGGTATACGGCTGACCTCAGAAAAATTCCTTCCCCGCAGAAAGTTCCCTCCGCCTACAACAACCGCTACTTCCGGCCCAACTTCACATATACGCAGTATCCTCTCAGCTATCGAGTTAAGCTGCTCACCGTCAATTCCGAAGCCGCCGGGTTCGCAAAAGCTTTGCCCCGACAGTTTAAGCAATACCCGATTGTATTTGCTCTTTGCCATTATTTAGTCGTTGGTATTCGGTGAATAATCGTCAGCTTGTTTTCAGAGCAGTAGTCAATTTCCAATTCTTTACCCGACGGTGAACCGGACAAACTGCTTTATTTTCGCTTCGCCACCGGCTTCTTTGCCAGCCTGGGCTATGACTTCGGCAACGGTTTTGCTGTCGTCTTTTACAAAGGGCTGCTGCAGGAGGCAATTCTCTGCAAAGAACTTTCTCATCTTGCCTTCTACAATTTTGTCTATAATATTTGCCGGCTTGTCCTTTATCTGCACGGCAATAATTGATTTTTCCTGTTCGATTATCTCGGTGTCAATCCCATCCTTATCCAGTGCCAAGGGGTTTGTTGCCGCAATGTGCATTGCGACATCCGTTCCTGCCCGTTTTAGGCACTCTGCCGCCGCCACCTTGGGGTCGTCGGTCTCAACCATAACCATTACACCGACTTTTTTATTGAAGTGAACATATTTGCAGGTCAGCTCGGTCGGGTCGGTCGGCGCAACTCTGTATTTTTGAAAATCGCCGATTTCTATTTTTTCTCCGGTCTGACTTATCAACTCATTGAGCACCTCGTCGAATTTTTTACCCTCAATTTTAACCTTAAGGAGATTGTCGATACCCTCGAATTGGGGGCAGGATATTGCATAGTCAGCTAAGGTATCCACTGCTGCTATAAAAGCATCGCTCTTTGCCACAAAGTCAGTCTCGCAGCAGAGAGATACCATTACTGTTACATTGCCGTCGGGACAGTTCTTGGCAAAGACAACACCCTCAGAAGTCGCTCTCCTGGCACGTTTGGCCAAAGTCGCAAGCCCCTTCTTTCTCAGTACCTCCATAGCTGCCTTAATATCACCATCCGATTCCTGCAGGGCTTTTTTGCAGTTCATCATCCCCTGTCCACTCATTTTTCGCAGTTCCATTACCGTTGATGCTGAAATTTCCGCCATCTTAAAACTCCTAATCTTGTAGTTTGTATAGAATCTTCTGATTTTCAATTGCCGATTGAAATCGGGAAATTGCCAATCAGTACTCTTTTATTTCTCAGGACTAACTCGGTTCCTGCTGTTCGTTTTTCTGCGCAGCCGTCTCTGCTGAAGGTGGTTCTTCAGCGGTTTTTGCCGATTCTGCCAGGACAGCCTCTTCGGCTTTAGCCGGCTTGGATGAAGCGGGTGTCTCAGTTTTTGTCGGTTCTGTTGAAGTGGACTCCTCGGTTTTTGCCTGCTCAGGTTCGCCGGCGGGAGCGACGGCAGGTTTGGCCTCATCCGCACGCGCCAGTGCCGGCCTTCTTGAGCGGGTGCGCTTCGGGCGTTGCCTCTGTTTGTCTTCGGCCCCGACCGAAACCATCGTTTTTCCCACCGCAACCGCTCCGGACAACTCATTGAGTATCAGGCCAATCGCCCGGATGGAATCATCATTTGCAGGTATTGCTACATCAACCGTATCAGGGTCTGAATCGGTATCGAGAATCCCTACCGTCGCAATCCCAAGTTTTCTCGCCTCATGCAGAGCAAGATATTCCTTCCTTGCATCAACCACCACAACAGCACCGGGCAGACGAGCCATTTTGCGAATGCCCTCCAGATTGCTTTTTATTTTCCGCATTTCCCGTTTCAATCTTGATGCCTGTTTCTTGCTTTCACTCTCAAGTGTCCCACTTTCCTGCATAGCTTCCAACTGTTCTAATCTTTGCAGTTGAGAGCGTATGGTCCTGAAATTAGTAAGCATACCGCCAAGCCATCGCTGAGAGACAAAGTGCATCCCGCATTTCTGGGCGGCGGCCTCGACCGCTTTTTGCGCCTGACGCTTGGTACCAACAAAAACAACATCCTTGCCGGAAGAAACTATATCTGTAAGCATCTTTCTGGCTATCAATATCCCTTTGAGGGTTTCTTTTACATCGATAATATGGATTTTGCCACGTTTTGCAAAAATGAACGGAGCCATTTTAGGGTTCCATCGGCTCACGCCATGCCCAAAATGAACTCCTGCGTTAATTAGTTCACGAGCTAATTCTTTGGCCACAAAAAAATCTCCAAATTTTTTCCTGCGATTTAAACTGATATACACACAATCGAATTGAGAAAGAATAATGCAAATCGCATAATATGTCAAGAATCTTTATGTCAGGAATTTTTGCTAAATATAGTGATATTTAAGCTTTGGGCAAAATGAGTGAGAAATTTATTATCTGTAACTTGTTATCTATCAACCAGGCTTTTTGTGGTCGTTGTAAGACCTACTTGGTTTATCCACTCCTTGGTAACTTCTTTCTCCACGAAATCTTAAAAAACAGCATTTTTTTGCCCTGACGAAAGATTTCGCAGATTTGAACGATTTGCCCCCGAGCTACTGAGTCCAATAATTTTACGGTTTTTCCGCAAAAATATGATAAATCGCTAAATCAAGGCAGTTGTGCATCAAGATAGAACCGGATTCCAGGCGCTAATGATATATAGTAATTCATTGTACCATTAGCACCGCCTAATTGGTGCAGAAGCACCTTTAAGCAGATGTCCTGCTCTTCGGGCAACTTTATTTTTATAAACCGGCCCTTTACTACCTACAGATTATCTTTTAATACCAGACTGTAATCATGATGTTGGGTTCGGTTTTTTTGCCCACCACATCACCTGTTACCATGTTGGTTCTCTTTATTCTGATGTCAGGGTTATTTTTTAGCCAGTTGGTGATTTGCTCACTGAGAAAATCAATGGAACCTGCGTGGGATT
Source organism: uncultured Pirellulales bacterium (assembly GCA_964510545.1). Lineage (GTDB taxonomy): Bacteria > Planctomycetota > Phycisphaerae > Sedimentisphaerales > Anaerobacaceae > CAYXPG01. Next base: position 6,799 of record CAZECQ010000083.1, read on the forward strand.
TTGCAAAGAATGTTCTTACACCTGTGATTCGGTCGCTTGATACTATTGCTGCTGTTTCCTTTGCAACAGGTTTTGCAACCTCAATCTTCGGCATTTCCTTTGTGTCGCCTCCGCCCATATTCAGCGGTGTGTGCGAAACACCTGCACTGTCTGCATCCGCCTGGTTAAATGGAATCGGTTCAGGACTGCTTTTACGCGGAGGAGTGCTATTGATATCAAAATTCTCCATATACCTGCCCTCTACTGAAAATTAAAATTTAACACCATCAAACAATAATAACCGTTCAATTTAGCTGATTAAACTTGGTTGTCTTACGGATTATTTTTAACTTCCCTTAGGTTAAGGTTTTGTCCCATATTTCTGCTGTTGTGCTTCGGCTTTAGCTTTTTCGGCTTCGGCTTTAGCTTTTTCAGCTTCGGCTTTTGCCTTTTCGGCTTCGGCTTTTATTTTTTCGGCTTCAGCCATTATTTTCTCCGCTTCAGTCGTTGCCTTTTCGCTGGCAGCCCTTTCTCTTTTAGCCCTTTCATAGGCCTCTCTTATGGAGATTCGTGCTTTTGCTTTCTCTCTCTCAGCCTCTAAGCGGGCTTTGTCCAACTGCTGGGTCTTCATTTCATATTCCCGCTGACGTGTCTCCAGCCCGAATGGGTCCATAATGGTCTTTTGCAATGCCTGTAGTGCTTCTGTCACTGCGGGCTGTTCGTGTTTTCTTCTAAGCTGTTCGACCATTTCTTTGTTTGGGATACCACCGGTGGAAATCGTCGGTGTGATGATAAACAATACCTCCTTGCCCCGCTCTTCAAAATCTTTACTCGAAAATAAAATACCCAGCAACGGAATATCTTTTAAGAATGGAACGCCGCGAACAACGGAGCGTTTTTCCGTCTTTGTAATGCCGCCAATCAATAAGCTTTCTCCACGCCTGATACGGTTCTCTTTGTTCTTAATCTGTCGACTGGTTACAATAGGCACTTGTTTGACGCCTTCGGGCGTGGCTTTTGAGCCGATAACCGCCGTCGTTTCAAGACCTATATAGCCATCGGCGAAAACGTGTGGAGTAATCTTCAGCGAGTCTATCACATCTTCGTACTGTGTTGATGTTGTGAGGATACCGCTTATCGGATGGACATGGGTTATAATGTCCAAAGGGACTTTCTCTGTTGTTATAATTTCTGCCGTTTCACCATTAACAACCTCCAGTGACGGATTCATCAGGATTTTCAGATAACCTCTTGAAACCAGCAGGTCAACCAATGCTCTAAACTCACGGCCTGCGATACCTTCATTCCGGACATAGCCGGTCTTAAGCCCGAACGTTGCCCTTGCTGCATCACGCAATGCCGCCCCTGGAAACGCGGGAAGCAGTGTGCCGGTCTCAGTAACTTTGCCCCCAAGACTTATTCTTTCGCCGAAAAGGTTTTGAATCAAAATAGTCGTTTCCCAATCCATCGTTACATCTGCGTAAACTTCAGATATGAGACAGTCTATCTTGACCTGAACCGGCGCAACATCAACAAACTCCAAAAAATCGATTATCGCTTCAACATCCTCAATTTTCGGACATCGCACTATCAGTTGGTTGGTTGCGGGATTACTGCTGACGGTATAGGTGGGCACAACTGTGGATTTGCCTTTTTTGTCAAAAAGCGTTACAGCAAACTGACTATGGATAAGTTTTAATAATTTTTCGGAGGTGTGGTATTTGCAGAAGTAAAACAGGTTATACTCTTTTTGGCCATCGACAATTTGTTCTGCCACCTGCGGTGGAGTTTTATAGATTTCGGGAACAGTAATGTCCTTGTTTAATTCCGGTTCAATTTCGCTCAAATCTCTGAGGATATCTCTCGACTGAAGTTCGGTGGCTTTTTCATCAAAAAACCCCCCGCAGCCGCAAATAGACAGCATAGTTATCAAAGCCAAAAACCCGATTGTCTTCTGATTGCGAGTGATTTTTTCGCTGTTGTTATCCATAATCAAAAACTGCCTAACGCACCGTTTAAAGCAGGTCTAACTTTCTGTTATATCCCGCAGACAGTGTATTCCTGTAATTAAAAAACACCTCTGGTGCAAACGCAAACGGCACTGAAAGGCATTTTATTGCATATTACTCTACTTCACAAGCATATTTTAACAAAGTCCTATAAAATCACCATATTCCCCAAATTATCTTTTGATATTAGCAAATCAAAATATTAGACCAAACAGCGTTTTTTTGTTACCTTGGGGCTATGACAAAGAGGAAACGCCGAAAATCCGTTACGGTAGGTTTTATTGCACTGGGCTGTCCTAAAAACGTGGTCGATAGTGAAAAAATGCTGGCTGAAATCGCGCAGGCTGGTTTTCTCATAACAGCCGAGCCCGGCAGCGCCGATGTCGTTGTAATCAACACTTGCGGCTTCATTGCGCCGGCTAAAGACGAAGCCCTTGAGGCAATAAAACACGCTGTAAAATGCAAAATCACTGGCACAGTAAAAAAGGTAATTGTTGCCGGCTGTCTTTCGGAAAGATTAGGAGTCCGGTTACTTGAGCAAACAGATGGCATAGATGCTGTTGTCGGCCTTGCTCAGCGGGACAATATTGCCCGGATAATCAGAAAAACCCTTTTTTCAGAAACACCCAAAATTTATATCGACCAGTCACCGCATATAGTCAGCGACGACAGGGCCAGGTTGCTTATCACACCTTCCCACTGGGCATATCTTCGAATAAGCGAGGGCTGTGCACACAACTGCTCTTTTTGCACTATACCGGCAATCAGAGGCCCATTTAGAAGCAAACCTCTACAGCTTATCCTCGACGAAGCCGCTGAGTTGGCCTTGGCAGGAGTGGTCGAATTAAACATTATCGCACAGGACACGACTTACTGGGGCAGGGATATGAAAATAAAAAACGGGCTGAGCAAGCTGCTCAAAGAGCTTGAAAAAATCGAGCCCCTTAAATGGATTCGGCTGATGTATCTGTACCCAATGGGGATTGACGGGCAGCTAATCGAGACCGTCGCATCCAGCGAAAAAATCGTCAGCTACTTCGATATGCCAATCCAGCACATAAACGATAAAATCTTAAAGGATATGCACCGCAGCAATACCAAAAAGCGCATTTGTTCTCTTGTCGAGAAGCTGCGTTCTGCTATCGAAGAAGTTGTTCTGCGAACAACTATAATAGTCGGCTTTCCCGGCGAAACCGACTCACAATTTGAGGAGCTTGTTGAATTTGTCAAATGGGCCCGGTTTGATGCTCTCGGCTGTTTCAGGTACTATTGTGAATCGGGCACAGCCGCAGCCGAAATGCCCAACCAGGTTCCCGAACGGCTCAAAGAACAGCGAGCCGAAGAGTTAATGCTCACTCAGCAGAAAATTGCTTTTGCCAAAAACAAAACCCGAATAGGCACTAAACTTAGCTGCCTGGTTGACTCAGTCGATAGCGATGGCACCGCATGCGGGCGTTTCTATGGCCAGGCACCTGATATCGACAGTGTTTGTATAATAGAGGATTGTTCAGCAAGACCCGGGCAATTCATTGATGTTGAAGTAACAGCCGGTAAAGAATACGATTTGCTTGTACGGCAAATTTAGTATTGAATTATACTTGAGACAGAATTAAACTTTGAGTTATGCTAAAGCAAATTCCAAACATCCTGACTTTAGGCCGATTCGTTTTGACCGTCATCTTCCTGATTATGGTTCTGTATGCACCGCCGCGTTATGCCGCAGGAGAACTTGCCTTCCCCGATTTCCTTGATATTGCTTTTATCCTTTTTGTTGTCGCCGGCCTGACCGATGTAGTTGACGGCGCTATCGCAAGGAAACTAAAAGTTACCAGCAAATTCGGTAGAATGATTGACCCACTGGCCGACAAGGTCCTTGTCTGCGGCGC
>CAZECQ010000084.1:0-10464 GCA_964510545.1 uncultured Pirellulales bacterium
GCAAGCTCTGCTTGAATTCTAAAATGCCACCAGTTTTAACTGGTGGTTCTTTACTCTGTGTGAAAACCAAGCCGATAACCTTGGTATTCGGGTCAGCCCAGGCGAAAGTCCCATCAGAGCCACTATGGCTGAAGACACCATTTTCGCCGATTGCCCAGCCAAATCCGTAGTACTTTTTGTAGTCTTTTTGTTTTTCAGGCGACAGTACGCTTTGTTTCGATATCATTTCTTCAGCTGTTTCCGGCTTTAAAATTCGTTTTCCATCATAAATTCCGCCGTTAACAAACATCTGGCAGACTATGGCAAAATCCCAGGTGGTGCATATTGCTCCGCCGGAGCCGCGTACGAGCGGAAGCATCGGCTTATCGCCTGGCTTCCAGCCAATTGTCCATTTGCCCTCACTTTTGTTCCAGTAATATACAACGGACATACGGTCCAATTTGCCATCGAGTTTTTCAGCTATTTCGTGGTTGTAGCTATCAACCATTCCAAGCGGTTTGTATATCCGCTCCTTTAAGAATACTTCTAACTTTTCGCCGGAGACTACTTCAACCAGCGCCCCGAGTGTGTTGTATCCGGGGTTACTGTATTCGTATGAAGCCGGAGGGAATTCATCTGCGACGATTTTGCCGAACCTGTCAACTTCGAGTTGAAGGTTTGGTGCGTTGGGGTGTTCCGGCGATTTTTCCATCAAAGGATAAATGAAAAGCGAGTGGATGCGAAATCCGCTGGTATGGCTGAGCAGATGCCGAACTTTGATATAACCAGAGCGATAATTATCAAACGAGGGGATATGATTGCGCACATTATCATCGAAGCTCAGCTTTTTCTCATCTGCCAGGATAGAAATCGCTGTTGCAACTAAGGCTTTCGTGTTGGAAGCCATCCGAAACATAGTATCCTTTTTCATCGGCAGTTTCTTTTCTTTATTTCTCCAGCCGATAGCTTCATGTGATACGACTTTGCCGTTACGGGCAACAAGCAGCACAGCGCCCTTGAGTTGGTCTTTTTCAACCGCATCTTCAAAGAGCTTGACGCCTGCTTTGAGAATAGCCGCTGACATATTAACGTCAGCAGGGGTGCCTTTGGTAAGAGTTACGTCCTGTGCATAGAGCGGGGTGAAAAAGACAGTCAAAGTCAAAATTAAAATAGGCATTCGTAGTTTCATATGATTATTCCGGAATTAAATAAGGTTAACTTGAAAATGGTTTTAGATAACATTCCTTATGCTCAAATTTGGTGAGGTAAAAACAGGACATATCTCCTTTTTACTTTTCAACAGCTCCGATGCCGGGGCGATTCGGTAGCACAATCTTACCGTTCGGTTGTTTGAGCCCTTCGAATGGGTCATCTGTGATAAGAAGATTGCCGTCAAGGTCTGCATATTCGACCAGCGGCGAAAGATGCGCTGCTGCCGTAAGCGACAGCGAGCTTTCACTCATGCAACCGAGCATCACCTTCATACCAAAACTGTGGCCAATATGAATCATACGCAGCGCATCGCGCAGACCGCGACATTTCATAAGCTTGATGTTAATCATATCCACGCAGCCCGCAAGAGCCGGGATATCATCTGAAGTTACCGAATCTTCGTCGGCCATTATCGGAATATTTACATTCTGTCGAATTTTTTTAAGGCCTTCGTAGTTCTTTGCCGGTATGGGCTGTTCCACTAATTCAATATCATACCTTTCCATCTCGTTGATTTTCTCGATTGCTTCGTCTACGTCCCAGCCGGTATTCGCATCGACACGAATGACAGCATCAGTATTGTCTCGGATAGCCTTTAGCATATCCATATCGCCCTCGACTCCGACTTTAACTTTGTAAATCGGGTATCCGCTTGCTTCTTTAAGTTTTTTCAGCATAACAGGGATTGTGTCGATTCCGATGGTGAAATCTGTTGCCGGAGCCTTGTCGGGATTGAGGCCGAAATATTTGTACAGCGGAATCTCAAGCATTTTGCCAACGAGGTCGTAAAGGGCAATATCGATGCCTGCAATTGCAGATGGTGCGTTGGGAAAGGCCTTGTAGAGTTCGTCAATAATATCTTCCAGGAGAAAAGGGTCTGTCCCGAGTATGGGTTCAGCCTTTTTGGCGACGTCGATTATTCGTTCGATTGTTTCTCCATAGTAATACGGCGAGGGATGGGCCTCGCCGAGGCCGATGAGGCCATCATGCTCAATGGAAATCTTTACGTTTGTAGTGCCCCCACTCTTGCTGGCTTTTCTTCGAGCGATAGTAAAAGCATGCTTGTGGGTCAAGTGCATCAGTTCGGTTTTGATTTTCATTTGGCTCTTATCCTTTTTATTTTGTTTGACCAATTACATTTATCATTTTGCTGTTCAGTATCCGGCAGTTTTTCAATCTTCTCGGTGTCTATCAAATACGGGAGACCAGATAGCACAGCCAGCCGGCGGCGAAAGCTCCGTATGTGCCTATTGAATAGCCGATAAGGGCCATCAGCACGCCTACCGGTACGAGTTTTTTATTATGACAGGCGGCTATCAGGGGTGCGGTGGCTATGCCGCCGATATTAGCAGCACTTGCAATGGCTGTTGAAGCGAGGTCTACTCTAAACAACCTGGCACCGAGGATGCAAAATGCACCGTGGATTGCAATCCAGATATATGCGCCGAGTACAAACCATGGCGCCTGTCCGATGAACTCCCTGATATTTGCCCTTGCGCCCATGCTGGCAAGAAAAGTTAGAAGAAAAACCATCGATAGTTGAGGACCACCCGGAATCTTTTTAGCAGGCGTTGTAGAAAGAATTATTCCAAAAGTTGTAATCAAGAGTATTTTCCATGAGCTTTGAGTCAATATTGGTTTATACTGTGGTATATAAGGGGCTAATAGTTCGGCTAACCAGGTGAGGGTGAATCCCAAAAAGAGCAGATAAAGCAAGTGTTTCATTTCTATCGAGCCCTTGTCTTCAACGAAATCATCAGCGGAGCGTTCAAGCATGTCTATTCTTTTTTGGTCAACTTTCGTGAATTTGTTGAAAAGAGGGGTAAAGGTTTTTGAAGCAAGCAAAATAGGTATCCATACCATATAAACCAGGTTGTCGCCCAGGATTGCCAGGCCTAAATCCGCAGGATTTGTCTTCAATCCTTCGCCGACGGCGGCCAGATTTGCGCTTCCGCCTATCCAACTACCGGCAAGTGCTCCGAAGCCTTTCCATATTTCCGGTCCCAGCTCTCTTTTGACAATCAAATATGTAATGGGTGCTCCAATAACAACGCCAGTACTTCCGCAGAGCATTACAAAAATGCCTTTCCCCATAATTCTGATGGTGGCGACAACATCAACGTCTCTGAGCATAATGATTAGAAGCACTGGAAGAATCGTACTTCTTATCCAGTCATAAACAGGAGACTCATTGGGAATAACACCGATATTCGAAAATATCAGTGGTATGACATAAATCCATACAAGCGATGGAAAGTAATTAAAAAGCTTCAATCCGAGACTTCGTTCTAAAAAGATAAAAAGCGATACCGAGCCTACAAGCACTACCAGTATGCCCAGAGGGTTTGTGATTAAGGTATTATCCATAACTTAACCCATTTTAACGTAGGAACCATGGCTGCCAGGCTATTAAGGCTGTTGGCATCAGATGCTAAACCTATAGTTAGCTACGTTTCTCAACTTTTAGCCTAACCCATCAAGTTAGCAACTTTCCTGAAAAATACAAATATTTTTGACTTTTTTTCAAATTTTTTCGTTCACCCCGAGAGAAACAGCAGAGTTGGATAAATACAACCTGCTTCAAATAATAGCGGCCTCATACATCCCAACTAACTATAATGACCGGTAATGACTATAATCTAATCGCCGAAACTCGACAATACACTTTGCTTCAACAAGGCCCAAAAGTAGCTCCGGTAATTGCGGTAATCCGGGTGTTATATTCCCGAACATATTGTCAATAAAAGGGCTATATAGAAAAAGTAAGGTCGATTTTTAGCCGATAATTATATGAATATCGAAACATTGCAGCTTGTGCTATACCGTTATCCATATAGAGACGGCTTCAGGTATTGTTGCATTTAAGGAAAAAGGATGTCAAAGCTTCCGAAGGATAGAGGTTTATATGAAGCCAGGCGTGAACATGATGGCTGCGGTATCGGTGCGGTTGTAAACATTTGCGGAAAGCGCGACCATTCAATCATCGAGTACGGCAAAGAGATATTAATTAATCTACACCATCGCGGGGCGGCCGGGGCCGATGAGGTCACAGGTGATGGGGCGGGGATTCTCTTTCAGATTCCACATGAGTTTTTCTCGGCTGAGTGCGAAAAACTGGGTTTTTATTTACCTGAGCCGGCACAATACGGGACAGGTATGGTATTCGGTTCGCAGGATACCGGGCTTCGCTGGCAGTGTGATGAAATTCTGGAAGCTGCGATTGTTCATTATGGAATGAAAGTGCTTGGATGGCGTGACGTTCCGTTTTCCAATGATTGTCTCGGCCGAATTGCTCTGGAGGCTGAACCCACTATCAAACAGGTTTTCGTTGATGCGGCCGGTTTGAAAAATGAAACATTAGAGCGGCATTTGTTTCTGGCGCGCAAAAGGGCTGAGAGACTGGTGACAGAAAAGTTCGGTGAGGATGGCCGGGACTTCTACGTAACTTCACTTTCACACAGGACAATATGCTACAAAGGGATGTTTATGGCCTGGCAGCTGTTCAGCTATTATCCAGACCTTGCTGATGAACGTTTGACCTCGGCCCTTGCGATTGTTCACCAGCGTTACAGCACGAATACTTTTCCCAACTGGCGTCTTGCCCAGCCGTTTCGCTGTGTGGCTCACAATGGCGAGATTAATACACTCAGCGGTAATCGCAATTGTCTGCAGGCCCGCGAGGCGAAAATGGCCAGCAAAGTATTTGGTGATGACCTTAGTGACCTGTTTCCGATTTTGACTCCCGAGGCAAGTGACTCGGCGTGCTTCGACAATATGCTTGAGCTTTTGATACACGCAGGCAGAAGTCTGCCTCATTCTATGATGATGATGATACCCGAAGCTTTTGGTCCGGACTATCACATCAGCAGAGACAAAAGGGCATTTTATGAGTATCACGCATCGATAATGGAGCCGTGGGACGGTCCGGCGGCAATGGTATTTACAGATGGGCGGCTCATCGGCGGAACGCTTGACCGCAATGGTTTGAGACCCTGCCGTTACCTTGTTACTACTGATGGGCTGGCAATTGTTGCCAGTGAGGCTGGAGTTGTGGAATTTGAGCCGGAAAGAATTCACAGAAAAGGACGCCTGCGCCCTGGGCGTATGTTTCTTGTTGACACGGCCGAGGGGCGAATAATTACAGATAACGAAATAAAAAGCAAGGTTGCCAGGCAAAAGCCTTACCGCAGGTGGCTTGATGAAAACAGAATTGAGCTTCGCGGGCTTTTTGAAGCCCCCAAGCGTGTAAGAAGTGACCCTGAGACCATATCCCAGCGGATGCGCGCCTTTGGATATAATCGTGAAGAACTCAGGATGATTCTGACCCCGATGGCCGTCTATGGTCAGGAACCGGTGGGCTCTATGGGTAATGACACGCCGCTTGCTGTATTGTCTGAGAAACCGAAACTGCTGTTTGATTACTTCAAGCAGCTCTTTGCACAGGTAACGAATCCTCCAATTGACCCACTTCGTGAAGGGCTGGTTATGAGTTTGATGATGTTTACAGGCATGCGTAAAAATATCCTTGATGAAACCCCCCAGCATTGCAAACAGCTTGAACTGCCGCACCCAATCTTAACCAATGAAGACATAGAGCGGCTTCGAACGGTGAATCGCGAAGACTTTAAGGTCGTTACCGTTCCAGCAGTTTTTGAGGCTGGGACATCTGATGCAGCTAGCAGTCTTGGTCGTGGACTGGATTTACTTATCGATAGGGTGGAAAAATCCATCAGAGACGGGGCCTCAGTAATAATTGTCAGTGACCGCCAGGTTTCACCTACGAAAGCAGCAATTCCGTCACTTCTGGCAACATCGGCTCTTTACCACGGAATGCTCAATAGAGGACTTCGTTCACAGGCTGGGTTGATTATTGAGAGTGGGGAACCAAGAGAGGTTATGCATTTTTGCCTCTTATGCGGCTATGGCGCTAATGCTGTCAACCCATACCTGGTATTTGAGGCGCTGGATGAGTTACACCGTCAGGGCGAACTGCCGGAAAATATGGAGCCGGTTCAGATTGCGGACAACTACATTGCTGCAGTCAAAAAAGGCATTTTGAAAACAATGAGCAAGATGGGTATATCAACGCTTCGCAGCTATCATACAGCCCAGTTGTTTGAAGCAATCGGGTTAAATCGTAATTTTATTGATAAGTATTTTACCGGAACAAGTTCACGTATTGGCGGAATAGGACTTGAGGAAATTGCAAAAGAAGCCCTTGCCCGTCATAAGGCAGCGTTTGATGAACGTCCTGCAGGAACACTTGATTTGGAATTCGGCGGTGAATATCATTTCAGACACGAAGGACAGCGGCATCTCTGGAATCCGACTACGGTATCGAAACTGCAGCATGCAGTTAAATTGAACGATGCCAATATCTATGCTGATTATGCAGAGGCGATAAATGACCAGTCAAAAAGTCTCTGTGCATTGCGTGGGCTGTTTGAGTTTATCGGTGGCAAGCCAATAGCTCTCGATGAAGTCGAACCTGCTGAGGAGATAGTCAAGAGATTTTGCACAGGCGCAATGAGTCATGGTTCTGTAAGCAAGGAAGCGCACGAGTGCTTGGCCATTGCGATGAATCGTCTGGGTGCAATGAGTAACACCGGAGAAGGTGGTGAGGACCCATCCCGTTATACGCCTGAGCCTAACGGCGACTCAAAAAACTGTGGTGTCAAACAGGTCGCCAGCGGTAGATTTGGTGTTACCATAAACTATCTTGCTCACGCTAAGGAACTGCAGATAAAGATAGCCCAGGGTGCCAAGCCGGGTGAAGGCGGCCAACTGCCGGGACATAAGGTAACAGATGAAATCGCTCGACTGAGGTACTCAACGCCGGGTGTAACGCTTATATCGCCACCGCCTCATCATGATATTTATTCGATAGAAGATTTGGCGCAGCTTATCTATGACCTTAAGTGCAGCAACCCGGGAGTAAAAGTTTCGGTAAAGCTTGTTGCCGAGGTTGGCGTCGGCACAATTGCTGCCGGCGTTGCAAAAGGTAACGCTGACGAGGTTCTTATCAGCGGTCATGATGGTGGGACGGGGGCGAGCCCGCTTTCCTCGATTAAGCATACCGGCTGTCCCTGGGAACTCGGCCTGGCTGAAACTCAGCAGGTGCTTGTGATGAATGGCCTGCGGGAAAGAATCAGAGTTCAGGTTGACGGCCAGATAAAGACCGGCAGGGATGTTGTTGTGGCGGCATTGCTGGGAGCAGACAGATTTGGTTTTGGTACCGCCGCTCTTGTAGCGATTGGGTGTACATTGTTGCGAAAGTGTCATGAAGGCGCCTGTCCATTTGGAATTGGGACGCAGGACCCAGAGCTTAGAAAACGATTTGCGGGAAAGCCCGAATATATCGAAAGATTTATGTATTTTGTCGCTGAAGAAGTCCGCCGGATTATGGCCGAACTTGGTTTTAGGAAATTCGGAGATTTGGTCGGCAAAGTTGATAAGCTCGGCGTTCGCAAGGCAATTGATCACTTCAAGGCGAAAGGATTGGACTTTTCCGGAATATTTAATCAGTCAGAACTTTTCGAAAAGAACTCTGCGGGAGTATGTGGTGTTCAGCCGACTAAAATTGACGACCACCTTGATTGGCAGCTTTTGGAAAAAGCCAAAGATGCTATCGAAAAGAAAAGGAAGACCGTAATCGAAATGCCTATCCACAATACGAACCGGACGGTAGGCACAATTTTAAGTAATAGTATAGTTCGGAAATACGGCCCTGAGGGCTTGCCTGACAACACGCTGGAAATTGTTTTTCACGGTTCTGCCGGACAAAGCTTCGGTGCGTTCTTAGTCCATGGTGTGACCTTGAGGTTGATAGGCCAATGCAATGACTATGTGGGTAAGGGGCTTTCCGGCGGTCGAATCACCATTCAGACGCCTCAAAAGTCGCCGTTTATGGCTAATGAGAATATTATAGCCGGCAATACATTGCTTTACGGTGCAACGTCCGGCGAGGTCTTTATTAACGGTATGGCAGGCGAAAGGTTCTGTGTTCGCAACAGTGGAGCAACAGCGGTTGTTGAAGGTCTCGGCGACCATAGCTGTGAGTATATGACCGGAGGAGTGGTTGTGGTGCTCGGGAAGACCGGGTGTAATTTTGCAGCAGGTATGAGCGGCGGCATAGCGTATGTGCTTGACGAGATGCAGCTTTTTGATACGCTTTGCAATCTTGACCTGGTGGAGCTGGAGAGCGTCTGGCAGGAGAAAGATAAAAATTTCCTGCTTGATTTAATTGAACGCCATTTGAAGTGGACTAATAGCAGGCGAGCGCAACAAATCCTGGAGGCTTGGCCGGATATGGTGGGAAAATTTGTAAAAGTCGTCCCAATAGATTATCGCAAAGCCCTGGAGAAAATGCGTGCCGCCGAAGAGCGATATACCGAAACAACACCTGCAACCGAGGAGGTGTTCTGATGGGCCAATCCAAAGGCTTCTTAAAATATAAGCGCAAAGATGTTGGTCACCGGCCAATCGAGCAGCGCATACACGATTTTGCCGAGCTTGAGTTGCCTCTTACGCCTGATGATATAAGCCGGCAGGCGGCAAGGTGTATGGACTGTGGAATACCATTTTGTCACGCTGTTGGTTGTCCGCTTCAAAATTCGATACCCGACATTAACGAGCTGATATACAAGGGGCGTTGGGAGCAAGCCTGCAAAAATCTTCATTCGACTAATAATTTTCCGGAAATAACGGGACGTCTCTGTCCCAGGCCGTGTGAGGCGGCCTGCACCCTCGCCGTAAACGATGAACCTGTTCTTATCAGGCATATAGAATACCAGATTGTCGAGCGGGGCTTTGAGCGGGGATGGATTAAGCCGTTACCGGCTGAGCATAAAACACAAAAGCGGGTTGCAGTGATTGGTTCAGGACCTGCGGGTTTGGCGGCCGCGCAGCAACTGACCCGGGCCGGACACGATGTGGTGGTCTTCGAAAAAAATGAACAGGCAGGTGGACTCCTGCGTTATGGCATTCCGGATTTCAAACTTGAAAAACATATCATCGAACGCAGACTCAAACAGTTGGTTGCCGAGGGGGTTGAGTTCCAGACCGGCGTTAGTGTGGGGGGAGATATCTCCGCTCGTTATCTGCAAAAAATGTTCGATTGCATTTGTTTGACGATGGGAGCAGGCCGGCCCAGAGACCTTGCTGTCCAGGGCAGAGGACTCGAAAACGTTTTATTTGCCGTAGATTACTTGACAACCCAGAACAGGATTTGTTCCGGTGAGTCCAAAGATGAATCGGGTTTAATTACAGCCAAAGACAAAGTTATAATCGTAATAGGCGGCGGTGATACGGGCGATGACTGTGTAGGCACTGCTCGTCGGCAGGGGGCCAAGGAGATATATCAATTGGAAATTTTGCCGAAGCCGCCTCAGCAGCGTCCATCCGATACGCCTTGGCCGATGTGGCCGCGAATTATGCGGACATCAACTTCGCACGAGGAAGGCTGCCACCGACGCTGGAGTGTGATGACCAAAAAATTAACCGGTACAGGGATTCGCTTCGAGCAATTGCACGGTTGTGAAGTGGAATGGCTCAATGAGTTAGGCGACTGGAAGTTGAAAGAACTGCCGAGTACGGATTTTGTTATAAAGGCCGACCTTGTGATTTTAGCTCTTGGCTTTTTGCACGTTATTCAAACGGGCCTGATAAAAGATTTGAAATTGAAACTTGACGGCAGGGGTAATATTGCTGTAGATAATTATCAGACCAGCAAGCCCTGGGTATTTGCCGCGGGTGATTCCGTCGATGGGGCTTCACTAATAGTGCGTGCGATTAACAGTGGACGGACAGTAGCGACAGCTATCGACAAGTGGCTTAGAGAAAAGAGTTAGGAGTTGGATGACATTGCGAGTGGCATTGGGACAGTTTAATGCCTTGGTGGCCGATATCGAAGGCAATGTCCAGAAGATGCGAAGTCTCTACGCTGAAGCGATTGAGCTTGGGATGGATGTCATGGTTTTTCCTGAAATGTGCATCTGCGGTTATCCGCCGGAGGACCTGCTCCTGAAAGAGCACTTCTTAAGTGATAATCGAAAGGCCCTTGAAAACCTGGCAGCCGACTGTTCACAGAAGATTATCATTGCAGGTTTTGCGGAAATGAACAAAGGTAAATGTTTCAATTCAATAGGAGTGCTGCAAAATGGCCAGGTAAAAAAAACTTATCGCAAGAGCCTTCTACCTAATTATGGAGTATTTGATGAGCAGAGATATTTCCAGCCGGGTGATGGTCCCATTGCTATTGATATCGATGGTATG
>CAZECQ010000085.1:0-10384 GCA_964510545.1 uncultured Pirellulales bacterium
GATGAGCGAACCTTTGGAGTTGGCAAGTATTCCAAGTGTTGATACAATAGTCGAAACCGTTAAGGCGATTGTATAACTAAAATTGATAAATGGTGATAAACAAGGAGTAAGGATTCTACAATGGCGAAAGAAGTAAGACTACCACAGCTTGGTCAGACTATGGAAGAAGGTATAATTGTTGGATGTATGGTTAAGGTTGGTGATGAGGTTGAAAAAGGCGATTGTATTTTTGAGATTGAAACCGACAAAGCCACACTCGAAGTCGAATCGCCGATTGGGGGCTTTGTAAAACATATTGTTGCCCAGGAAGGAGCGACACTTTTAGTTGGAGACGTTCTGCTGGTAGTTGGCCAGGAGGATGAAGATGTTCCACAGAGTTTTATTGATTCACTAATAGAAGGCACAACAATTGCTAAAGCTGCGCCTGTAGAGGCTACTACAGAACCTGCAGCCGAGGCGCAGTCCCGGCCGAAAAAAACGGCTGGAAAAGTAAAGGCATCGCCACGGGCGAAAAAATTAGCTGGCGAACTTGGAATGAACCTGGCGGAAATTTGCGGCACAGGTCCCGGGGGCAAAATTACCGAACAAGACGTTAAAAATGCAACACAGAGCCAGCTATCCGGCGAGAAAGAATTTGGCGCCGGGGCAAAGGGCGGAGTAACCATACCGCTAAATAAAATGCAGAGGATAACCGCTGAGAGGATGTTAAAGTCAAAGCGTGAAATACCCTGTTTTTATCTGACTACGAAGGTTGATGTAACTGAACTGGTTGAGATGCGAACTAAATTGAACGAAAACAGCAATGTGAAGGTTGCCTACAACGACTTTATTATCCGGGCGGTAGCGCTGGGGCTGGAGAAATTTCCGATTATGACCGGCCAGTTGGTTGGCGATGCCATTGAGTTGGCAGAAGCAATTAATGTCGGGCTGGCAATGTCTGTTGCAGAAGGGCTGATTGTACCTGTAGTTAAAGATGCAAACAAGAAGAAGATAAAAGCAATTGCACGTGAGACTAAAACGTTGATTGAAAAGGCCGAAAATAACAAATTATTGCTTACCGATTTGGAAGGCGGCTGCATTACCATCAGCAATCTCGGTGCATTCGGGATAGAATCGTTTATTCCGATAGTTGTGCCGGGACAGTGCAGTATTTTGGGCATTGGGAGGATAAGTGATAATTGTGTGCCGAGCGATGGTGAAATAACAATACGTAAATTAATGAATATAACGCTTTCGGTGGACCACAAAGTCGCCAACGGTGCATATGCCGGGCGATTTTTGGATTATGTCAAAAAATTATTGGAAGATACAACGACATTTGTATAATGTGAGTATGTTACCCACTTATAAACTATTTTTTAAACACTGTATTTACAAATTGGATTTAAGATAAGAAGGAGAAATTGAAATGGCTAAAAAAGCTCAAGCGATTCGTTTGCCGAACATAAGAAAGGCATCTCCAAAGGTTCCTGTCATCGGCGTTTTTGCCACAAGTGACCCACGAATTGACAAGGAAAGCCGTATTCGCTGCCAGAATATTGTGAAGATGGCTGCCAATGTTATCAGCGGTGCAGTAGTTATGCCGGATAAGACGCCGGTTGGTGTGGTTTATTCTGAAGTATTGGTAGATGGTGAAGCGCAGGCGGATATTGTTGCGCAGCAGTTCCGCAAAGCAGGTGTTGATATTTTAGTATTGGTGCCTGATACGTGGGCATTCCCTCAGCTTACGGCTATATCGGTACTTGGGCAGTTTGGCGCCGATACACCGATTAACATTACGTGCGGCAACAGCGGCCCAAAGCCCGGCGTTGTTTATGCACATGCCCTCAGCGGTGCCATCAGCCAGTACGGCAAACTTGCTTCACTCAATGTTGGCACGTGGCCCGATACAGGGATGAATCCGAAAATGACCGAGAATACGGCGACTAATCTTATAAACTGGTGCTATGCTGCTGTTGCCGCTGTGGGATTGCGTGGGCGCAGAGTTATGGTCTTAGGTCACGATTCAATGGGTATGGAGACGGCCCTTGCCCATATCCTGCCGACGAGAAATACTTTCGGCCTTGAAATTACCCGTTTGGATATGAAGCTTTTGTCCGATATGCTCAACAAAGAAGCTTACAACCCGAAAGAACTTAAGGGCATTCGCAGCTGGTTCAACAAGTATCTCGGCAGGCGTATAGAGCTTCGGGATGAAGCTGACGAGAAACGATTTACCCAGTCTCTGGCTATGTACCTGATTGTCCGGGACCTGATGGCTGAATTAGGTGCCGTCGGCGGCGGTTTTATGAGTCAGTTAGAATGGGGCAGTGACCTTAGAGGCATTCCGCTGCCGGTAGCCGATGGTATGGAATCTTTGTTCAACAGCACATTCGACCACAACGGCAGGAAAGCTCCGATTCCATTCGCAACCGAAGCCGACGTGCAGGGCCTTTTGACAATGTTATTTATGACATATCTTAGCGGCGGTAATCCGCCTCTGTTTATGGACTTTAGAAAGGTATGGGAGTCCTGGGAAATTAAAGAATTAGCCAAAAAGATTGGGCTCAAGAACCTTGATAAAAAGGCAGACTACTATACGAAGGGGCTGGTGGATGGCGACAACTCCGGCTCAGCTTCATTCGACTGGGCACAGAAGCCGGGTGCATCCATAAAACAAATTATGGATGGTATCTCAATGCCATTAGCTGAAGTGAATTACTTCCCCGGTGGTGGAAATGCGGTAAACTTTATGACGCCGGCGGGAATCGAGGGTATCGCAGCGAGAATGGCTTACTGCAGTACAAGCGGCCTGTTTAGTATGATTTGGGACGAAGCAGTAACGACCGAGGTTCCAGCCAAACTTGCCCAGGCAATGTGTGAATTGACGACACCGATTTGGCCTCATACGTTTGTCGTGCCGAAATATGCGAGTATGACTGAATACAAACAGTATCCGCCGGCCAACCATTTCCATATGACGTGGAACCTGCCTGTTGCGCGTCTGCAGTACTGGATGGATTTGACCGGCATATTGAGCGTTACGCCGTGGGCTGCAAGGCCTAAATTTATCGAAGGCGTTGATAGGCCACAACCGCTGGTACATTTGATTAGTGGCGGCGAAAATGTTTACAAGCAGATGAAGCTCAAACGTTAAATTCGTGATTCGTGGCTCGTGGTTTTATGTAACTAACTCGTGAATTGAGAGAAAAGCCAAACATAAAATTGTATAATTACAGTCGGCGTGATTTTTTTAAGGCAGCGGGGCTGGGTGCAGTTTGTGTAGCACTGCCGGGATGTATGGATACTCTCAAAGCAATCTCAGGTAGTGCCTCTGCGGAAAAGCCCAATATCATTCTCATAATGGCTGATGACCTTGGGTACGGTGACCTGGGTTGTTATGGCAACAGGGAGATTGAGACACCAAACATCGACGCTCTGGCTGCCGGCGGGATGCGGTTTACAGATTTTCACTCTAATGGTGCGGTATGCAGTCCTACACGGGCGGCACTGCTGACCGGGAGATACCAGCAGCGCTGCGGTATTGAAGGTGTCATTAGCGCTAAGAGTCACCGCCATATAGGTATGGCCCTGGAAGAAACCACTTTCGCCGAAGTCCTCAAAAGAGCCGGATACAGTACAGCCCTGTTTGGAAAGTGGCACCTGGGTTACGATATTAAATTTAATCCGACTAAGCAGGGATTTGACGCATTTCGCGGTTATGTAAGCGGCAATATAGATTACCATTCTCATATCGACCAATGTGGTTATGAAGACTGGTGGCAAAACGAGAAGTTGGTTGCGGAAGAAGGGTATTCGACCGACCTTATCACCGAATACGGCATTCGCTTTATCAGGCAGCATAAGGACAGACCTTTTTGTTTGTACTTAGCTCACGAGGCGCCGCATTATCCATATCAAGGCAGGGCTGATAAGGCCGACCGAAGCAGCCGTGGTAAGTTTCCTGTGCAAGGCAGCAGGAAGGACAAGCGAGCTGCCTATAAGCAAATGGTCGAAGCAATGGATGAAGGGGTAGGTCGGATTGTAAGTGCATGCCGGCGACTTGGGTTGGAACGAAGAACTTTTATCTTTTTCTGCAGCGACAACGGTGCCAACAGGAAAGGTTCTAACAAACCTTTTTCCGGTTACAAGGGTAGTTTGTGGGAGGGCGGCCATCGCGTGGCAGGCATCGCATACTGGCCCGGGAAAATCAAGCCCGGGAGCGTAACCGGTGAAACGGTTTTAACGATGGATATTTTCCCGACATTGCTCTCAATTGGCGGGGCGACTATGCCTGTGGAATTAGAACCGGATGGAGTTGATTTATTGGAGACGTTTTTATACGGCAAAAAACTTGCCGAGCGTACGCTGTTCTGGCGATTTAAACAAGACATGGCCGTTCGCAAAGGTCCGTGGAAGCTTCTGGTCGAAAAAGAAAAATATTACCTTTTCAATCTTGATTTAGACATTGGAGAAAAGAATAATCTTGCGTTTCTTGAAGTCTCGAAAGTAAATGAGCTGAAGGCGGAACTACGAGAATGGAAGGAGCAGGTTTGCGCTGAAGTGGAACGGAGGGCTTGACTTAAAGAAAATAATACATGCAATCGGGAAATGGCAAGGTGAAACGATATTCTAATATTGTTGTTGCTCTTATAATCATCTCGGCAACTTCTGTTGGGTGTATGGCTAAAGAGGAGATTTACCAGCTCAAATCACCTGACGGTAAGGTCAGGATTGCAATGTTGCTGAAAGATGGTCATCCATACTACAATTTATCCTTCAATGACAGAGTTATCATAGAAGACTCACAGCTTGGAATTGCCTTCAACGATAAGCCTATTTTGCAGAAATTTAAAGTTGTTGAAAAAACGTTCGATAGTCATAACTCAGTGTGGCGGCCTGTCTGGGGCAGGAGCAGTGAAATCCAAAACCATTATAATCGAATGGTAGTTCGATTGCTGGAACAAGGAGAAATAAAACATCAACTGGACCTGGAATTTCGTTGCTTTAATGATGGGGTGGGCTTTCGTTATGTCTTTGGAAAACAACATAATCCTGATGAATATATTATTGCCTCTGAGAATACAGAATTTTGCTTTGCAGGTGATTATACGGTCTGGTTTCCCAATTCAAAATGGGGTGTCAGTATAACAGGGCCTGTTTCTTTGAGTCGGATGCCAACAGAGCAAACAACAACCAAAAAGACAAATAAGCAAACCAGAAAAAAACCTCTCATTGGAACCCCTATGACCATCCGCATAAATGCTCATTGTTACCTTTGTATTACAGAGGCGACTTTAGACAATTACGCTACTATGAATCTTGCCAGGGTCAAAGGCAGAGCTTATGCATTAAAGAGCCAACTGGCTTCTGAGGTAAAAGTTACTACTGCCCATAGCTCGCCTTGGCGCTGCATTTTGTTAGGTGAAAGGCCGGGCGAACTTATAGAGTCTAATCTTATCGGTAACCTCAATGAGCCGTGTGTGTTAAAGGACACATCCTGGATTAAACCGGGCAAGACTATGTGGGACTGGCGGGTTCGTGGTGCAAAAGTAGATGGTTTTACGTACGGGCTCGATACGGCCAGCATAAAAAGACTTATAGATTTTGCGGCAGGGGCCAGCATTGATTATATAATGATTGACGCCGGCTGGTACGGCCCTGAACGCGACCCTGATTCAGACCCAACTACAAGTATTGACGATATCGATATACAATATCTTGCAAAATATGCGAACAGAAATGGTGTTGGATGCTGGCTTTATGTCAACAGTGTTGCGCTGCGAAAGTATGACCTGGATAAAATTTTCCTGGCGTACCGCAAATGGAGAATCTCCGGTATTAAACATGGGTATCTTTCGGATATGTCTGCAAAAGGTGTCAATTTCTGTCATAAGGTTTTAAAAAAGGCGGCCGAGTACCATCTTATGTATGATTGTCACGAGGCAATCAAGCCAAGCGGTTTTCGAAGGACTTACCCAAATTTTATGACACGTGAGTATTGTCACTCACTGACGGACGGCCGGCGTTTGTTGGCGCCGGAATACTTTGTTAAGCTTCCGTTTGTAAATATGGTTGCCGGACCTCTCGACCATACGCCGGGCATGTTTGACCTTAATACCGCCAAAGAGCGTGATAAGGTCTGGGGTGATATCAAATCGACTGTGGTTGCCCAGGCGGCGCGATGTGTGGTTATCTTTACCGGTCTTTTGTGTTTGCCCGACCATGGCGAGGCCTATCAAAAGAAAAGTGACCTGTTCGATTTTATAAAACAACTGCCAATGACGTGGGACCAGACAAGAGTCCTGAACGGAGAGATAGGTGAGTATATTACCATTGCCCGTAGAAAGGACAAAGAATGGTTTGTCGGCAGCTTGACCGACGAAAAGAGACATACAATCGATATTCCATTAAACTTCTTGCCACCGGGCAGGTACACTGCTACCATTTACGCCGACGCAGCCGATGCACACTATATAGAAAACCGTGAAGCGTACACGGTAAAGAAGATTACAGTTGACTCAGGTGATATTGTAAAGGCTAAGCTTGCTCCGGGCGGCGGCCATTCCATGTGGATTCGCCCCGCCAATGAAAAATAATTAATGAAAGGAAACCAAAACATGAGAAAAACACAACTTTGCCTGCTCGCTATTTGCGTTTTGGGAATTTGGCAAACCACTACGCAAGCCGATGAATTCCAAAGCAGCTGGGATAAGATGCCGGACCGTATCTGGCTGGGCAAAGAATACTGGGCTGGACCATTGCAGGATTGGTGTATTTCAAACGGAAAAGCCGAATGCGTCAAAGCCGCGAAAAATCGCAAAGTGGACCTTTTGACCTGCCAGCTGACAAGCCAAAAGAAAAAGTTCACAATGACGGTTCGCCTTGGCCAACTTGGTAACAAAGACCAAAACAGCTGGGCTGGTTTCTCTGTCGGTTCAAAGGGACTTATAAACGAATACCGGCACAATGCCATCTGGGGCAAGGGACTAAACGCAGGCGTTCGCGGCAAGGGTAAATTGTTCATCGGCCAAGAAACAGCTAAAGGCAATATCAAACAGGCTCTCAGTGATATCGCACTTCGCCTGACAGCAGAGCCAACCGGAAAATTTTACAAGCTAATGCTTTCAGCACATGACGGCAAAACAGGCAAAAAACTCTCGCACCTCGAAAGAAACGATATTTCAAACGAACAGCTTAGTGGCAATGTCGCGATAGTCTGTGATTCTGCCAAACGCTCGCGTTTTTGGTTTTCCAACTGGACAGTCTCCGGCCCAAAAGTCAGCGTTAATGAAAAACAAGCCTTTGGACCCATCCTTTTTGCCCAATATACGCTCAGCAATAATATAATGAAAATGACCGCGCAGATGCCGCCGTTAGGCGAGAAGGACAATCAAACTCTATGCCTACAAATTAAAAAACCCGGCAAATGGAAAACTATCGCCGAAGAAAAAATTGATAAGCTCGCCAGAACCGCAACCTTCAGAATAACAAACTGGAACAGTTCAACTGCTCAGCCCTATCGGCTTGTTTACTCATTGAAGCAATCTGACGGCAAGGTAAAGGAACACTATTACACCGGCACAATCAGGAAAGAGCCGGTAAATAAAGATACCATCACAGTGGCAGGCTTTACAGGCAATAAAGATTATGGCTTTCCGAATATTAACATTGTCAAAAACGTCGGCATTCACGACCCGGATGTGCTCTTCTTTTCCGGCGACCAGATATATGAAGGTGTTGCCAGATACGGCACACAAAGAAGACCTTTAGACAAGGCCTGCCTCGACTATCTCAGGAAATGGTATCTCCTCGGCTGGTCGTTTGGCGACTTGATGCGCGACAGGCCCACCGTTACCATTCCCGACGACCATGATGTTTACCACCCCAATGTCTTCGGAGCAAGTGGACGCAAAGCAAAACATTTCATCGATGGCGGCTACACAATGCCCCCTGAATGGGTCAACATGGTTCAGCGAACCCAATCAAGCCACCTGCCCGACCCCTACGACCCGTCGCCCATCCAACAAGGCATAAGCGTTTATTATACCAATATGAACTATGGCGGAATTTCTTTTGCGATTATCGAAGACCGCAAATTCAAATCCACACCCAAAGGCCTCGTCCCGCCCACCGGCACGAGAGCAGACTGGGTCAAGGACCCGAGCTTCGACCCAAAAACCGCTGACGTACCTGGCGCGGTTCTGCTCGGCGAGCGGCAATTAAAATTCCTCAACGCATGGGCCGGCGACTGGCGAAGCGTTGATATGAAGGTCGTTTTATCGCAAACTGTTTTCGCCAACATGGCAAACTATCACGGCGGCGAAAAAACGTTTTTGGTAGCTGATTACGACTCCAACGGCTGGCCACAAACCGGCCGAAAAAAAGCATTACAGGCCATCCGGAAAGGATTCGGTTTTATGCTCAGCGGCGATCAGCACCTGGCATCGATATTTCATCATGGAATCGACGATTGGTGCGATGCAGGCTTTTCGATGTGCGTGCCAAGTATCGCAGCAGGCTATCCGCGGGCATGGCTGCCTGAAAAACAAGGCAAAAATTATCAGCAAGGCATGCCGGATTATACCGGCGGATATAAAGACGGTTTCGGTAACCTGATTACCGTCTGGGCCGTCGCCAACCCGACCGAACTCATCAGCTCCAACAAGACAACACCAGGCGATATAAAATTATTACAAGACAAAGCTTCCGGCTATGGATTGGTAAGATTCAACAAAAAAACCGGCAAGGTCACTATCGAATGCTGGCCCATCCTCGCCGACCTGAGCAAATCCAAAACCAAAGGCCAATTCCCCGGATGGCCCATGACTATCGATATGCAGGACAATTACGGCAAAAAACCCTTTGCATATCTCCCAACTATCGAAGTCAAAGGCATGGAAAATCCAGTAGCCCAGATTATAGATGAAAAAAACGACGAAATCGTTTACACTCTTCGCATAAGAGGAACATCTTTCAGGCCAAAGGTCTTCAGGAACGGCAATTATACAATAAAAGTTGGCCGGCAAGGCACTGAAAAAATGAAAACAATAAAAGGTGTTAAGTCTTTACCCACTGATAAAAAGAAAACTATCCAGGTCAATTTATAGAAAAGGATATTTTATGAAACGCCGTGAATTTCTAAAAAATATTAGTTTTGGCGCAGCAACATTAGCCATTTCCGGCAGTGCTTATGGCGCAAAAACGTTGTTTTCGAATAAAGCTGCGAATATACAGATAACACCGCAAAACAACAAACCTAATATTATCCTCTGTATGACCGACGACCAGGGCTGGGGTGACACCGGCTATAACGGCCATCCGGTCCTCAAGACCCCTAATCTCGATAGGATGAGCAAAGAAGGCATCCGGTTCGACCGCTGGTATTCGGCAGCTCCGGTATGTTCGCCTACGCGGGGAAGCTGCCTTACGGGTAGGCATCCCTATCGGTATGGAGTATTCTCTGCTAATGTTGGCCATATGCCGAAAGAGGAAATTACATTGGCCGAAGCACTTAAAACACAGGGTTATACGACGGGGCACTTCGGCAAATGGCACCTGGGAACGCTTACGACAAAGCTCAAAGACGGCCGTCGAGGCGGCAGGAAAAACGAACATTATTCGCCTCCCTGGGAAAACGGTTTCGACGAATGCTTTTCAACCGAGCAGGCAATACCCACCTGGAACCCTATGGAGAATCAATCGCGTGAGACCAGATACTGGATCGGCGAAGATAAATACGCAACGCAAAACCTGAAAGGCGATGACAGTCGGGTCATTATGGACAGAGTCATTCCGTTCATCCGAAAAGCTGCGAAACAAAACACCCCGTTCCTGGCGGTTGTCTGGTTTCATACGCCACATGCGCGCGTTTTAGCCGGGCCTGAGTATCGAAAAATGTACGCTGACAGAACAGAAAACGAACAACACTACTTCGGCTGCATAACAGCTATGGATGAACAGGTAGGCAGGCTCAGAGGCGAGTTGGATAAACTGGCAATTGCGGAAAATACTATGCTCTGGTTTTCCAGCGACAACGGCCCTGAAGGTACGAAGGGCAAGCGTAAACGCCATCAAGGCTCAACCGGCGGCTTTAGAGGACGTAAACGAAGCCTCTTCGAAGGCGGCGTGAGAGTACCGGGTATGTTGATATGGCCTGCGAAGATAGGAAAGCCGCGTGTGGTAAAAATGCCCTGCTGTACATCGGACTATTTCCCCACGATTCTGGATATTTTCGGCTTTAAGATGAAAGGCCGGCCCAAGCCGATAGACGGCGTGAGTTTATTGGGACTTATCGAAGGTAAGATGACCGAAAGGCCGCAGCCGATAGGCTTTGAATCCGGCAAACAGATATCGCTTACCGATAACCGTTACAAGCTCATCAGTATAGATAAAGGCGGAACGT
>CAZECQ010000086.1:0-10288 GCA_964510545.1 uncultured Pirellulales bacterium
TAAGAGGTAGTACTAGTACACCCGCCTCCTATAGTAGCGGTACGGTGTACTTTGATGATTTCAGGGTTTATCCGCCCCGCTGTGTCGCAGACAAATTGAAACCGGCCGGTGATGTAAGCAGCAATTGCATCGTTAATTATGTTGACATTGAGCGGATGTCTTACCGCTGGGGCGATAACGATTACAGTGTTACACCATCGAATCCGGGTGATTCGAACCTTGTTGGGTACTGGAACTTTGACGATAGCACGGCAGATGACAGCAGCGGCAACAACCATCACGGCACGCTTATTCAAGGCTTTGCGACCACCAGTGTCGCTATTATTTACGACACCGACAGGGACAGCAATGTGCTTGAGTTAAACAACCCGGATGTTGTTTTGAACAGCGTTGTTGACTGTGACGGTAGTCCGAATGACATCTCTGACCCGAACTGGGCATCCCTTAAAGAGCAGATTTCGATAGCGGCTTGGTTCCAGGTCGATACGTTCTTCCAGAATGACCAGTATATGCTTGCCAGAGGCGCCTCCTATCAGGTGCGCAGGTATACTACAACAGATGATATGGGCTGCTTTATGGGTGGACTGAGTGATACTACTCTTCGTTCCGACACTGCCTACTCAAGTTCAGACATAGATGACGGCAAGTGGCATCACGTTGCATACACGTATGATTCGGTGGCAGAAGAAAGAAAGGTGTACATTGACGGCAGATTAGCCAATACTGCTGACACACCGTCCGGGCAGCTTGAGTACCATATCGACGGCTTTGTAATCGGCGGAAGACTTAATGTTGACTTCAATACGAGAGGCTGGGACGGTCGTATTGATGAAGTCCGTCTCTATGACGATGTGCTAACTCAGGCAGAGGTTGTGTACATTATGACCGGCTCGGTGAGTCCGCACTATTTCGAAGTGTGGTCATTGGGTAATTTGACGGATGCCGGCGACCCGTGTGATTCGAGATTTGTTAACTTCAAAGATTACAATGTTATTGTGAACACCTGGCTTGACGAGTTACTGTGGCCGAGCGGCTGGTAATTTAGCTAAGTGATTAGCTTTTGAATTTGCTTCAATCCGGGGCCTGTACTTGAGGGTGCAGGCCCCGGTTGTTTTTTGGGTATTGTATATTATGTTTCGGCCAGGGAACAAATAATGTCTATTCCTTCTTCGATACTTCTGGTTATGTGACATTTGGCGGCAGCATTTAAGATACCCTGCTGCTGCTGCGGCGAGAGTTTTTTGCCGAGTAGAATTTTGGCGTTAATTTTTGCGGTACGGGTTCGCTTGTCATCGGCTGAGGTTGCAGGCGATGAACTGGTCTCCAAGCGTCGGCTCAATTCGATGGTCAAATCGTCGTAGGGGATATTTTGCTCATTGCAGTACTTTACAATATAGGCGCCGATGCATATACCGAGCGAGGCCTCGAAGAGCTGTGCCGGCCACATTCCGTCCCTTTCGGTATTGCCGTCTTCACCTCGTCCGGCTGTAACGGTATGTCCTTTGCAGGTTGCTGAAAAACGAAATCCACTTTCATTCCTGACCAAAACTTCCATTGACAATGTCTCCTTAAACAAGATTTTCAAGATAGCTGTGTACGGTTTTTCCAAAATCTTTGGCGACAACCATACTCACCCGTTTTGCGTTCGTCAAGGAATTTCGGCGCATCCGACGGTTTTGGACGGAATATGAAATATATTACCGGCGGCGGCGCTTGACATAGTTTGGGAATGGGCGTATTATTCGCAATAAAGGCACTTATCTTTGGAGCATATAAAATGGCTAAACAGAAAAAGAGTTGGGAAAAGCGGCTTAGCGGTGAGCCGGATGAGCTTACAGTTGATTTTGTGGAATCACTGTCGGTGGATAAGCGGCTGTACAAATACGATATCGTTGGTTCAATCGCTCATGCGCGGATGCTGTCGGAACAAAAGCTGATTACTAAATCCGAATTTAAGGCGATTAAAGACGGTCTGATTGAGATATCAGAGGAAATCAGAAATGGTAAGTTCAAGTTCGACAAGACATACGAAGATATTCATATGACGATTGATGCGGCACTGGTGGCACAAATCGGCGAAGCCGGTAAAAAGCTTCATGCCGGCAGAAGCCGTAACGACCAGGTTGCTACGACTGTGCGGCTTTGGATGCGTGATGAAATAGAATTGCTGCAGGCGAAAATCACACTGCTTCAAAAGTCGTTTGTTAAATCTGCGGATAAATATACGGAAGACGTGATGCCGGGCTATACACATCTTCAGCGTGCGCAGCCGATAGTTATCGCCGTTTATTTATTGAGCTTTGTAGAGCAGTTTGAGCGTGACTTTATTCGTCTGAAAAACTGTCGGGAGCTGGTTAATATTTCGCCGTTGGGCAGCGGTGCTGTGGCAGGGACGACGTTGGCCATAGACCGAAAGAGTACAGCGAACCAGTTGGGTTTTGCCGAGAGCACTTATAACAGTGTGGATGCGGTCGGCGACAGGGATTTTTGTGCTGAGTTTATCTTCGACTGTGCGCTTATTGCAACGCATCTGTCAAAGTTGGCTGAGGACTGGATAATTTATTCATCCACTGAATTCGGGTTTGTTCGGATAGACGACAGTTTTTGTACGTCATCGAGTATGATGCCGCAGAAGCGCAACCCTGATGTTCTGGAGCTGATTCGAGCGAAGACGGGTCGAGTTTATGGCTCTTTAATGGCTATGCTGGCTATTTTGAAGGCCCAGCCGTCGGGTTATAATCGTGACCTGCAGGAAGATAAGATTCATATTTTTACTGCCGCTGATACCGTTGAACAATTGCTTGATACGTCGCGCGGGGTTGTATCGCATACGAAGTTTGATACGAAAAAAATCACGGCCGGGCTGGACGAAGGGTTTTTGGATGCAACATCATTGGCAGAGTATCTGGTTGGAAAGGGTGTTGCTTTCCGGGAGGCACACGGTATTGTCGGGTCGTTAGTCGCTCATTGTGAGAAAGCAAAGAAGAAATTAGCTGAGCTTGGTCTGGATGAGCTGCAAAAGTATTGTGGTCTTATCGGGAAAGATGTGTACAAAAGTCTTGGTGCAGCAAATGTTGTAAGTAAATACGCTGCCAAAGGTGCAGCGGGGACGAAGCAGGCGAAAGAACAAATCGCATATTGGCAAAAACATTTGGCAGAGCGATGAGTAATAGCGAAGATGAAATGACCGCCTGGTTTGCACGTCAAAGCAAATTAACAGCAGCGGATTTTCCTATCGGCATCGGGGATGATATGGCTGAGGTTTGCCTTGGGCATGATACATCGGTTCTTGTTACTACGGATATGCTTTTGGATGGGGTGCATTTTGACCTGCAGAAAGCATCCATAGAACAGGTCGGATATAAAGCAATGGCGGTGAGTCTGAGTGATTGTGCGGCTCTGGCAACGGTACCCGTTGCTGCGGTAGTTTCGGTGGCATTGCCAAAAGGATTCGGTAAGGATGAGCTAAAGCAGCTTCATTCGGGCATTACTTTAGCTGCTGAGAAGTTTAATTGTCCGCTTGTGGGCGGTGACATTACAAGCTGGCAGGCCAATCAGCCGTTTGCAATAAGTGTGGCGATGCTCAGCAGGTGTGGTGGTAATAAGCCGATAACGCGGTCGGGAGCTAAAGCTAACGACTGTATCTGCGTTACAGGTACTCTGGGAGGTTCAGGTTGTGGGAAACATCTGGACTTTGAGCCGAGAATTAAAGAGGCACTAACAATTGCTCAAATGGTAACGATAAACGCAATGATTGATATAAGCGATGGACTGAGCACCGACCTTAACCGAATCTGCCGACAGAGCGGTGTCGGTGCAGTTATCGATGAGGTGCGGATTCCAATATCGGATGCGGCCCAAAAGAGCGAAGACGCATTAAAATCGGCGATGAACGACGGTGAAGATTTCGAGTTGCTTTTTACACTTGCTGAAAAAGAATGTCAAAAACTGCTTAGCGAGTGGGCAGGAGCAGTGCAGATTACGCAAGTCGGGATGATTGCCGAGGCCGGCAAGATTCGGATAAGAGGTGCTGATGGGCACCTCAGAGATTTGCAGCCGGCCGGCTATGACCACCTTAAGTAATTGATTATTTGGTTGATTATGGGTTTGGATATTACATCAAATTCTGCTGAAGAGACGATTGAGCTTGGTCACAAAATCGGCTCGCAATTAAAAGGAGGCGAAATAATCGGCCTCTGTGGGGAATTGGGCAGTGGTAAAACACACCTT
The DNA here is from genome assembly GCA_964510545.1 of uncultured Pirellulales bacterium. GTDB lineage: Bacteria > Planctomycetota > Phycisphaerae > Sedimentisphaerales > Anaerobacaceae > CAYXPG01. The sequence goes on from CAZECQ010000086.1 coordinate 4,231, forward strand.
ATTAAAGGAATTGCAGCCGGCGCCGGGGCCGGCGACAGCAGGCAGGTCAACAGTCCGACATTCGTAATCGTTAATGAGTACAGCGGACGAATGGATATTTACCATATAGATGCTTACCGGCTGAATTCAATAGCTGAGTTTGAGATGTTGGGTTTCGATGATTACTGCCGGGGGCAGTCGGTGGTTCTGATTGAGTGGGCCGATAAGATTGAATCGGCCCTTGAGCAGATTGATTATATTCGCATAGAACTCTTTCACGAGGGGGCGACGAAGCGAAAGATACATATCACAAACACACCCGAATACATAAACTGTTGACGACAGTTTATTTAGCAATGTTATTCCTGCATCTGACAATTTGGCGGTGCAGGTTTTATTTTTTATACTTTTTTAAGATGGTTTAATGAGTGCTTTGATTGGCGAATGGAGGGATTTTCGGACGTAGAGACGACAGATTTATGATTTGTCAGGTATTCAAGTGGAATTATGAAGTATTTTAGAAGCATTATTCAATTTTTTTGTTTTTTGGGGGTATTTACAACCGGCATAAAAAATTCGAATAGTTAAGTCGTACATCAATCAGGACGATATTTTGAGTTGAAAAGGGATGTTCGGAACAGGTTGGGTGATTAAAATTCATCCTAAAAGAAAATAACAAAATTTTTTTAAGGGGAAAGAAAATGAGAGCAAAAAGTGGTTTTACATTAGTGGAAATTCTGATTGTGGTGGTCATCCTGGGTATCCTTGCGGCCATCGTAATACCTCAATTTACAGACGCCAGCACCGAAGCGAAAGAATCAAGGTTACTCAGTGACCTGCAAAGCATGCGTTCACAGATTGAGCTTTACAAGATTCAGCATAATGATGAGTTTCCAGGACAGTCGGCTGGGAGTACGAGTTTTGTGGTAGATATGACAACTTATACTGAGGTTGATGGTACTCCGGCAGTTCCCCAGGCACCTGGTGCCGGTGTTTACGGACCGTATATCCAGAAGATACCGACGAATCCATGGAACGATCTGGATACGGTTACTGAAGCTGCGACTGATCCGGGAACAGCAGGTAATGCAGGGTGGTTCTTCAATACAACAACAAGTGCATTTCGTGCGGATGATACTTTATCGTGTGATGACGGTACAGCTCACATAGACCTCTAAGATTTATGCGGTTAGTGCACAGGAGTAGTGAAAGTATAACTCCGGTTGTATTTTATTAGCAAACAAATAGGGCTGACCAGGTTTGGTGGAGATGCGGAGCTGGTCAGCCTTTTTGAGAAATGTGGAGAAGGGTGGTTTTATGAAGAAGAAGATTCATTTTTCTTATCTGGAGCTCTTAATCATTTTAATAGTATTGGGTGTAGCTGCGAGGCAAACGGTTCCTCGCCTTGCTTCAGCGAGTACCGACGAAAAAGTCTGCATTTTGATTGACGGACTTGAGACGATGCGTGCTCATCTTGATTTGTACCGTGTTGAACACGGTAACCGCTTTCCTCCCAGCGATTCTTTTGATAGTTTCAAAACCGCTATGATTACAAAGGATGGCCGATTTGGTCCGTACGTTGACAGGATTCCGGTGAATCCATTTAATAATCTTGATACTGTCCGCTTCGATGGTGAAGAAGCAGGCAGCGGCAAAGCCGGCTGGAGGATTGATACGAAAACGGGGGTTTTCCAGGCCGACAATGATGCTGACTATGCGGCTTTGTAGAAACGCAGGATAATTGATTATTTTTTTTATGAGTTTCAAACTACGAGCTAAATATAAAGGGTTTACGTTGGCCGAAGCGATGATAGCCACTGTCATTCTGGGTATTGCTGCGGCCGGTTTGCTTATGCCATTTACATCCGGTATGCAGGTGCGGGCTGAAGGTATGCATCGGACTTTGGCGGCTAAATTGGCAGTCGATTTGATGGAGGAGATTATAAATACGCCGTTTGAGCAGATAGTGGACGGTTATGACGGGCGTGTTGAGCCGCAGGGCCAGGTGAAAGATGCAAGCGGTGCAATATTTACTGATTCAAATTATACGAATTTCGGCAGAGATGTAAGTTGCGAGTATGTTTATGTTCCGCAGGAAAGCGGGACGGCGGAAGCAAACTTTATTCTGGTTACAGTGAGAGTGTATTACAGCGGCAGAGAAATAGTAAGTTTAAGTCGATTGATTGGCAAATGATGATGTCAATAAGACCAAAACATAATCATAAGGGTTTGACGTTAGTTGAGCTGTTAGTTGCACTGATGGTTACGAGCATTGTTCTAACTGCGGTTGCTACGTTGGCGTATGCCCTGGGGACGGTGAATGATGCCAGTGACGATACAAGTTATAAACAGGCACAAGTTCGTTATGCGACGCTGAAAATTTCGGAGCTGGTTCGAGGCTGTAAATTGATATGTGCGACGCCGGGAAATGATATTGTAATCTGGAAGGCCGACGACAGTCCGAGTAATGGCAGGATAGATGTGCTTGAATTGGCCTATATCGAAGATTCAGGCGAAGAAAATTGTATAAAGCTCGTGGAATTTGACTCCTCTCCCGGTTGGCTTGAGTCTTGGTTCGTAAGCCTGTCTTCGCAGATAGATGTACTTGGACAGAGTGGTACTAAGGACCTTTTTATCGAACAATGTACAGAGAAGCGTTTTGAATTGGTTCGGGAATGCAGTAATGTGCAGTTTTTATTTGACAAGTTGCCGCCGTGGGGCAAGTTAGTGACTATTTCATTTGAAGTTCAGGAGAATGAAGTTTTGCATAGATATCAGATAAGCGCTGCGCTTCGCGGCTGGTCAGGTCATCTGCTTGACGGCAGTGGAGAGATTGTCAGCGGAGATGATGATTAGATATGAAAGAGCAACGAAATAAAACCAAGCCGGAAGGGTCGGCACTGCTGGTTGTTTTGTTTATCGTTATGGTGGTGACGATTTTGTCGTTGGGGTTTTTATCGCGAAGCGATGTTGAATTGGCGTGTGGTGAGAATATGCTGCTTCGAGCGCAGATGGATTATTTAGCAGAATCCGGCATGGAACATGCTAAAGGGCTTATCCTCAGTCCACAGGATGTTGATTCTGAGTATTGGATTGGTGCAGAGGGTATGCAAATACTAACGGGCAGCGATGATTACTATGGCGTCCATGTAATTAAACTCGGTGAATGTAATTATCAGATAACATCGAGCGCGTACAGAGAAAGGTCAGGAGAGCAGGTCGGGCTGAGCACTTTAAAAGCTGAATTGCGGCTCGACCCATGTGTTGCTTTTTGGGTCGGCGGTGATGCGATAATATCCAATAGTGTAACAATTAACGGCGATGTTTACTGCGGCGGCAATTTAACAAATAACGGTATTATAAACGGAGATGTTTTCAGTGTGGGCCTTACCGGTTCGGGCGGCACGGGTCAGGAATACGACGTTAGTGAAGCGGTGGGTATTAGCAGCCCCGGCCTTAACACAGACGATTTCACCGGCAGTTATGAGCCTGACCCCAACGGTAATGTTGAACTAATCGACCCAAATCTCGTAGTCGGCGAGACTTTTGTCATCAAGGGCAATTTGATAGTCAGCGGCGGTTCGATAAAGATGACGGCCCAAAAGAATTCTCCGGCAATGTTGGTAGATGGCGCAGTAACAGTGCAAAATGCGGCAAGGCTGGAGGTTAACGGTCTTGCACAGATAACAGGGGGAATATCCGTTGAGGGCGGGTCTGAAGTTAAGATATTCGGGGCGTTGTATATGGCCGGTGCGAACGGAATAAGCGGCAGCGGTGATGTTGTCATCACAACGAAACCAATCAAGGCATCGCTTGGCGGTGACATAGGAACTTTTAGTCCGGCAGCCGGAGCGTTTTTTAGAAGTATCGAAAGAAATTAAAAACACAAGAGTTAGAAGTTTTGTCAAATCTTTCCGATAGGTCGTAACTTGTATTTTAGAGCGCATTGCTCAGAATTAGAGCAATGGGTTTATGGGACGGATTAAAGGCGAACGGCTTATCGGCCTTTCAATACAAAGAAAAGAAAAATCTGAAGTAGATTAATAACGCAAATTGCATTTCCAGCCCCCTCCATGACTCGACATATTTAACTGGTTTCTGTCATATTGATTAACGGTTATACCAGTTTTGTTGACCTTAACTGTAGAAGGTATGGGAAATAACACTTATATCGGAAGAATGTGTATCGTTGTAATGAGTGTCTGATACATTGAGTAAAATGACACTTACTATGTATCGCAGCGGTCTGTTTGTATCGGTTAATGGGGCGGTAAAGAGGCCTCTCAAAGAGGACGAAAAGAGAAATAGTAGTGTAGGCGTAAAGTACCAATACAGGAGTGAAAGGGTAATGAGAATTCCAAGCACAGACAGTGGTTTTACTGTGATAGAGATATTGATTTTTGTAGTGATAATCGCCATAGCTGCGGCGATGGCGATACCGATGATGAGTTCTGCAGGCAGCAGCCAGGTTCGCTCGGCGGCCAATATGATTGCGGCTGACCTTGAATACGCCAAGAGTATGGCAATCAGCCGAGGTCAGAATTTTTCAGTTGTTTTTGATAAGAGCGCAGAAAACTACAGCATCGAAGACCAGGACGGCAGTGTGATAGCGCATCCTGTTAAAAAGGGATTCGATTATGTTATAGATTTTCGCAGCGACAGCAGGCTGGATAAAGTTGATATTGCTAATGTTGATTTTAATTCAGGAGAGTCGGTCGAATTTGATTATCTCGGGAGCCCGGATAACGGCGGTGTTATCGACCTGCAGGCAGATGAAACGACAGTGACGATTATTGTGGAAGCTGTTACAGGTTTTATATCGATTTTGCCCTGATGAAAGGGAAATCGCAAATGATAAACTGGAAATTAAAAAACCGGAATCTTCAGCCGATAGGTTTGGACATTGGCCATAGTTCTATCAAGATGATTCAACTGGCAGTGAGCGGTGGACACGTAAGTGTCTTTGCAGCAGACAAGGTCCGGGTTGACCCTGATATAAATGGTGATGCAGAGACAAGAAGAGAGTTTGTTATCTCGGCGGTAAAGCAGATGCTGGCTGAAGGTAACTTTCGCGGGAAAGATGCTATTTCGTGTTTGCCGAATGACAAGTTAAAAATAACGAGTCTGCGACTGGCCGAGACAGAAACCGAACAAATCGAGCAGGCCCTCAGGGAAGAAGTTGCTCAGCGTTTTGGACTGGACTCTGATATAGACTCGGTCAACTATGTGGTAGCTGGCAATGTTCAGCAGGGTGATGAAGTTAAAAATGAACTGGTATTGTTCGTTGCAGATAACGAAACGATAAGAAGCCATATTGAGATGGTTGAAGAGATGGGTCTTAGACCTGTGGCGATAGATGCAGTTCCCTGTGCGTTGTTTAGAAGCTTTGAGAGGTTACTAAGACGTCAGGAAGACCAGGAGCACACGGTGGTTTTTGTAGATGTTGGAAGCTGGTTTACAACAGTGGTCTTTGGTCGTGGAGAAGAAATCAGTTTCGTTAAGCAGATACCGATTGGCGGTGATAAGTTTAATCGGCAAATATCGGCAAAATTAGGCATCAGTATTTCCCAGGCCGAGATGTTGCGTAATGCACTGAGAAAGGAAAGGGCGGCTGATTTGTCACCAGTCGGCATCGAAAATGGTTATTGGACATCGAGTGCTGATTCAGCGGGCGGTGGAGGTCTCGATGCTTCGACGCGACAGGTAATGGTTGATGCAGTTGGAGCCGTCGCTGAAGAGTTGGCGAGAGAAATATCGCTTTGCTTCAAGTATTACACTGTGACATTCAGGGGCAAGCGTGTGGAGCGGGCGGTTTTTGCCGGTGGTGAAGCATATGAGAATATTCTGCATAATGTTTTAAGACGTCAATTGACGGTTGAGATTGAGACGGCCCAGCCGTTGCGAGGTTTCGATATGATTAATGTCAACTTCGAGAGCGACAAGCGAGGCCTGCTTTGTGAATGGGCGGTGGCTGTGGGCCTTGGGCTTAAAGGCTTCAAAAAAGCCAACAGTTAGAGTGATAGTATGAAAGAAATTGATTTTCTTCCAAAATGGTACAAGAAGGGCAGGCGGCGGCAGA